>CAJOLA010000006.1 GCA_905235275.1 uncultured Lachnospiraceae bacterium | reverse complement strand
GTCGGCATCGTTATAAAAAAGGGCGAGATTATTAAAAAAGTACCGGAAAGTGAGCTTTTGGAAGCGCTCAGAGAAGAGATAGATAATTGGCAGGAATAAAGGCGGTTAATTATGCGTTCAGGAACAGATGGAATAATGTCAGACGGGAAAAAGTTTTTTGATGCATTTCCGGATTTAACACTTCCGGATGATTTATTTATGTATGCCGAAAAGCTTATCGTAACTTCCATAACAAAAGACGGTAATGCATCGCTTATAAGAGTTTTTACAATAAGTGATGTCCTTATTCCAAAAGACATAATTATCAGAATCGAGGAAATCCTCTATAAGAGAGTTTTTCATGACATGGCAAGGGGCTTAAGAATCCTTGACCGATATAATCTTAACGACGCTTATACGCCCGAAAAACTTCTTGATGCCTATAGAGAGAGCATAGAACTTGAACTTTCCAAATATTTCCACAAAGAATATATTGTTTATCAAAAATCAGAGGTATTTTTTAAAGACGGTGTTTTACACATCGTTACGGAAAATGATTTTTTCTCCGAAACATACGATAAAGGCTTAATTGAATATTTAACCAAGCTGTTCAATAAAAGATTCTTCATGGTCGTCCCCATTATTGAAGATAAAAAACAGGCCGTTACCGGAAAATTCGACAAACAAAAGGAACACGAATTAAAGGTAAGAATAACTGAAATTTTAAATGCAAACAAAAAAATCACAAAAGAAGAAGATACAAATTCGGCTGACGTTGTGAATATAAAAACAAAAGAAACCGCCGGTGACAATGCTTCCGAGGAAGAGACTGCTGAAACGGATATCATTATCGGAAAGGACTTTGAAGGAGAGATAACGCCGATAAAGGATATAGATGAATCCTTTGATAAAGTCATAATAAGCGGGATGATTTTTAACGTTTCGGAAAAGCCCATCAAAAATGAAAAGACAATTTATACTCTTGATGTAACTGATTTTGAAGATTCCATTTCCGTGATTTTTTTTGTGCCTAACAGTCAGCTGGAGGAATATAAGTCAAAGCTTTATTCGGGCAGATTTGTCAGAATATGCGGTAAGGCAGAATTCAGCAAGTACGATCAGGAAATAAATATTTCAAAGGTATCGGGCATTAAGAAAGCTGCCGACAGCAGAAAGCCCCGAAGAGATAATGCGTTTAAAAAAAGAATCGAGCTAAACTGTCACACCAAAATGAGCGAGATGGACGGTGTGTCTTATGCAAAAGACATCATAAAGCAGGCGGCCGAATGGGGGCATAAAGCTATTGCAATTACCGATACGGCTTCGGTTTATTCTTTCCCCGAGTGTGCGCATGCGGCAGATGACTTAGAGGATTTTCAGGTTATTTACGGCATGCAGGCGTATATTGCAGATGATGTAAAAAGTGTCGTAACTAATGAGCAGGGGCAGTCACTTGATGAATCTTATGTTGTCTTTGATATTGAAACCACCGGTTTTTCCGCAACACACGATAAGATAATCGAGATAGGTGCCGTTAAGATTGAAAACGGTGAGATAACCGACAGATTTTCATCTTTTATTAATCCGGAAGTGCCGATACCGTATAAGATTGAAAAGCTTACATCGATAAGTGATGCAATGGTAAAGGATGCAGAGACTATAGAGCGTGTCCTTCCCGGGTTTTTGGAATTTGCCAAGGGAAGTGTTCTTGTTGCACATAATGCCGAATTTGATATGGGATTTATCAGGTCTAAATCCAAAGACCTTGGCATCGATAAGGAACACACTTATATAGATACGGTTTCCCTGTCACAATTTCTTGTTCCCGGTCTTTCCAGGTTCAATCTTGATGCACTCGTAAAGCATTTTGAAGTAAAGCTTTCTCATCATCACAGGGCGGTAGATGATGCCGAGGCAACTGCCGATATTTTTCTTAAATTGCTTAAAATGCTTAAAGAGCGTGATATATTTACTCTTCATGATTTGCTTGCATCATGTAAGCTCGGGAAAGAGACCGTAAAGAAACTTCATCCTTACAGCTGTACGTTTCTTGCAACTACACAGGAGGGAAAGGATAATCTGTACCGTATGGTATCCCTGTCTCATCTGGAATATTTTTACAGGGTACCTAAGATTCCGAAATCCTTAATAAAAGAATACAGAGACGGTCTGCTTATCGGAAGCTCTGCGGCAGACAGTGAACTGTTTGAGGCGGTTTTAAACGGTAAAAGCGATGAGGATCTTTTAAAAAGAGCATCCTTTTATGACTATCTGGAGATTCAACCCGTTGAAAACTACATGTATTTAATTGAAGATGAGGACTGTTACGTCTCTTGTGTTGAAGATCTTCAAAACATAAATAAAAAAATAATTTACCTCGGAGAAAAATTAAATAAGCCTGTTGTCGCTACGGGCGACGTAAGATTTCTTAATCCCGAAGATGATATCTACAGATCCATTATTAAGTTTGATAAGGATAATAAGAAATCAAATAAAACTTTAGCTAACGGCAAGACGATACGTGAGTTATATAAGCAACCGCCGTTATACTTACGTACAACGGAAGAGATGCTTGAATCATTTTCCTATCTGGGAGACAAAAAGGCCTTTGAAGTCGTTGTGGAAAATCCCGAGAAAATCATGTTCATGTGTGAAAATGTCAGCCCCCTGCGACCGGACAAATGTACTCCGTCGATTCCCGATTCGGATAATATCCTGAAAGATATGTGCTTTAAAAAAGCGCACGACATTTACGGAGAGACTTTGCCGCCTCAGGTGTCTGACAGGTTGGAGACGGAGCTTAATTCCATTATTGATAACGGTTATTCCGCACTCTATATAATTGCGCAAAAGCTTGTAAGCAAATCAAACGAAGACGGATACCTGGTCGGATCCAGAGGGTCTGTGGGTTCCTCGTTTGTTGCAACCATGGCAGGAATTTCCGAGGTTAATCCTTTAAGTCCGCATTATCTTTGCCCAAAATGCCACTATGTTGATTTTGAATCAGACAGTGTAAAGGCTTATGGCGGAGGAGCCGGATGTGACATGCCGGATATGACCTGTCCGAACTGCGGTGAAAAATTAAATAAAATGGGATTTGATATTCCGTTTGAGACATTCCTCGGCTTTAAAGGCAATAAAGAGCCTGATATCGATCTTAACTTCTCAAACGAATATCAAAGCAAGGCACATGCCTATACGGAGGTTATTTTCGGTAAAGGTCAGACATTTAAAGCGGGTACCGTTTCGACCGTTGCAGAGGAGCTTGCAAATACCATGACATGGAAATATTTTAAAGCGATTGCCGAGCAGGAAGGTGCCGTGTTTAACAAAAGACGTGCCGAGATTAAAAGAATTGCGAAGGGCTGCGTCAAAGTCAGACGTACGACAGGACAGCATCCCGGCGGAATAATCGTTCTTCCGATAGGAGAGGAGATGGATACGTTTACACCGGTCCAGCATCCGGCCAACGACTCCTCAAAGGATACCGTTACGACACACTTCGATTATCACAGTATCGATCATAACCTGTTAAAGCTGGATATTCTCGGTCATCTCGATCCGACAATGATAAGAAAGCTGCAGGATCTAACCGGTATTGACCCGCTTGAGATTCCGCTTGATGACAGTGGTGTAATGTCGCTATTCAAAGATACGTCAGCTCTTAAGATTACACCTGATGATATCGGAGGGACTTCACTTGGGGTTCTCGGTGTTCCGGAATTTGGAACCGACTTTGCCATGGAGATGGTTAAGGAAGCGGCTCCGACTAAGTTTTCCGACCTTGTAAGAATTGCAGGACTTGCGCACGGTACGGATGTATGGGTCGGTAACACTCAGGATCTTCTTCGTGAAGGCAAAGCAACCATCTCCACTGCGATATGTACAAGAGATGACATCATGATTTATCTCATATCGATGGGGCTTGATAAGGAGCTTTCATTTAAAATAATGGAAAGCGTAAGAAAAGGTAAAGGTTTAAAGCCTGAATGGGAAGACCTGATGCGTGAGGCGAATGTCCCCGATTGGTATATATGGTCATGTAAAAAAATTAAATATATGTTCCCAAAAGCTCATGCCGCAGCTTATGTAATGATGGCATGGCGTGTTGCTTATTTTAAGATTTATCATCCTCTTGAATATTACTGTGCATACTTCAGTATCAGAGAAAAAGCATTTGATTATGAAAAGATGGCACAGGGAAAAGAGCGCTTAAAATATTTTATTGATGACTATCGCAGGAGAGAAGAAACGAAATCTCTTTCCGATCCGGAAGTAAATGAATTAAAGGATATGCGTATAGCGGAAGAGATGTATGCAAGGGGCTTCGAGTTTATGCCGATTGACATCTATAAGGCAAAGGCCGTTGATTTCCAGGTGATAGACGGAAAGATTATGCCTTCCTTTAAGGTCGTTGATAAAATAGGAGAAGCGGCGGGCGCGCACATCGAACGTGCCGCAAAGGACGGAAAGTTTTTATCAAAGGATAACCTTATGAAAAGGGCCGGCGTAGGAGCGAGTGTTATCGATAAATTAAATGAAATTCATGTCATAGATGATTTGACGGAAAGCGATCAGATGTCATTTTTTGATTAATTTTAAATTTTTTAAGAAAATGCTATTGCATTTTCTTTTTTTTATGTGTATATTATTCGGGTAGCTTAATTACGGCTTGTTGGTCAAGTGGTTAAGACGCCGCCCTCTCACGGCGGAAACAGGGGTTCGACTCCCCTACAAGCTATTGCAACCGTAGATTTTTGGAAAGAGTGGGCCGAGAGGTCCACTCTTTTTAGTGGTAATGACAAAAGGAGTGGTTGTTTGATTAAAAGAGATGATATAGAAGAAAAGACTACAGAGCTTATCGAACCGATTGTTGAAGGCAAGGGTTATGAGCTTGTGGATGTTGATTTTGTTAAAGAGGGCTCTGATTATTACTTAAGGGTATATATTGATAAGCCCGGCGGAATAACAATTAATGACTGCGAGGAAGTAAGCAGGGAATTTAATGTTATTCTTGATAACGAGAATTATATCGACATGCAGTATATCTTTGAAGTCAGTTCTCCGGGGCTTACGAGGCCCTTAAAAAAAGAAAAAGACTTCAAAAGAAGCATCGGTAAACGAATCGAATTTAAGCTTTTCGAAAAAGAAAACGGGATTGATTTGTTTGAAGGTGTTCTGGAAGATTTTACCGACAAAGAAATTACAGTAATAACTGATGATAATGATAAATTAACGTTTGACAGAAAAAAGATGGCATATATTCGTCTGGCATATGTGGAGGAGGAAAAATGAATAAAGATCTTATCAGCGCAGTAGAAGCGCTTGAGATGGAAGCAGGAATAAGTAAAGAAACCATGTTTGATACAATCGAAAGAGCTTTAAGAGAAGAGTACAAGGCTCAGTACGGAACTTCCAAGGAAGATGCCAACGATTGCAGAGTTGTGGTAGACAGAGAAACCGGTGATTTTCATATTTTCGCCAACAGAACGGTTGTCGATGATGAAGAATTTGAAAGCGAACATGATTACGACGATAAAGTGATCAAGCTTTCAAGCGCCAAAAAGATAAAAGAAGATGTTAAGCCCGGTGATGTCGTAGAGGTCGAGTTTAAAACGGATGAATTTACAAGAACGGCTTCAAAGGCGGCTAAAAATGCGATTGTTCAAAAGATAAGAGAAGAACAAAAGGAAGCGCTTTACAAAGAGTACAAAGAAAAAGAAGGAAACATAATAACCGGTATAGTTCAAAGAATTGACGATCGCGGTAATATCCTTCTTGATATCGGAAAGACTCAGACAGATCTTCGTGTTGATGAACAGGTTCCCGGTGAATCTTATGTGCGCGGCGACAGAATAAGAGTCGTTGTATCAGAGGTTGCTATCAGAGAAAAACGCGGAACAATCATCAGAGTATCAAGAACATCTCCTTTACTTGTTAAACGTCTTTTTGAGGAAGGCGTTGCAGAAATTCAGAGCGGAATCGTTGAGATTAAAGCAATAGCAAGAGAGGCCGGTTCAAGAACCAAGATGGCGGTTATATCAAACGATCCGAGTGTCGATCCGGTGGGTGCCTGCGTCGGACGTAACGGAGAGCGTGTTAAGACAATCGTTAATGAGCTCGGTAATGAACAGATAGATATCATCACATGGGATGAAAACCCCGCACAGCTTATCGTTAATGCACTCAGCCCCGCAAAGGTTGTTTCCATTATTGCCGATGAGGATGAAAAGAAAGCACAGCTCGTTGTTTCTGACAAGCAGTTATCTCTTGCAATCGGAAAGGCCGGACAAAACGTAAGACTTGCGGCAAAGCTCACTGGCTACGGTATTGATATTAAGAGTGAGTCACAGGCTGAGGAATTCATGCAAAGTGATGAAGAGGCAATTGAAGCTCCTGAGGCTAATGAAGATGAATTCCATACAGGGATTGATGATGCCCAAGGTGCAGATATAATTCAGGAAGATATCGCTTCAGACATGGAAGATGCGGATGATGTAATTGCAAAAGAAGCGGAAGAGCTTTCTGATGCCGAAGCTGCAGAAACGGAAGTCGAACATGAAGCAGATGCGGATGGACCGGATGAAGCCCCCAAAACTGACGAATCTGATGACGATGTGAGTGAAGATATAACGGATACGGAAGATGACAACGAACAAAAAGAATCATGATCGTAAATGTATCGGTTGCGGTCTTATGAAAAATAAAGACGAGCTTTTAAGAATCGTCAAAAATCAATCGGATATCAGCATTGACAGAACGGGTAAGACAAACGGCAGAGGGGCATATATTTGCAAGAGTCCGGAATGCCTCGAAAGAGCCGTTAAGTCAAAAGGGTTAGAACGTTCTTTTAAATGCAGAATTACCGAAGACATCTATAAACAAATAAAAGAGGAGCTTGAAAGTTTTGAAGCCTGATAAATTGCAATCCATGATTGGTTTGGCAAAGAAAGCCGGAAAATTGGTAAGCGGTGAATTTGCATCGGAAGCATCAGTAAAAAAATCAGAAGCTCATCTGGTAATTGTGGCAACGGACGCTTCAGACAACACCAAGAAGCTTTTTAACGATAAATGTACATTTTACAACGTACCAATTATCGAAGTTCTTACAAAAGAAGAATTGGGACATTGTATCGGAGACGAATACAGAGCAGTTGCAGCCGTGCTGGATAAAGGGCTTGCAGATGCGATAATAAAAATTAAATGAGAAAGGAAAAGCGTGTATGAGGGTTTATGAATTAGCAAAAATTTTAAATATTTCATCTAAAGACATTTGTCAGTTGCTCAACACACCTGACAAAGAATATAAGGCGATGAGCGGACTTACGGAAGAAGAAGAAAAGAAAGTAAGAGCAAAATTTGCTCCGGCTGCGGGCAGTGATTCCGAAAAAAAAGCAAAGCAAAAAAAAGCAACAAAAGAAGAAAAGCCTGCAGTAAAATCAACGGAAAAGCCTGCAGAAAAAGATGCCGCAAAAACAGCGGAAAAGACGTCACCTTCTTCAAATGATAATAAAAAAGAACAAAAGCAGGGTGATGATTCAAAAGAAAAGAAGCATAAAATATCACAGCTTTATTTCCCGCAGAACAGCGACAAGAATAAGAGAGAGGATAACAGACGTGTCTTAAACAGACAAAAACAGCCTCCTCAAAGACCTGCAGCTCCCAAGCAGACGGAAGAAAAGGTAAATAAGGAATTCACACGTCCCAAGCATGAGAGAAATGAAGCACCTGCTCAGCCAAAAGCTAAGTTCGAAAACAAGACCGCTCCGCAGGATGCACCTCAGGGTCAGCCTTCAGGCGATAAGAGAAATAAAAAGTTCGATAAGAAAAAAGATTACGAATCCAAAAAGGAAGAACGTGAAAATCTTGATTATTCCGACCAGAAGCACGGCAAGCATGATAAGCACGATAAGCATGACAAGCATAAGGATAAATCAAAGAACAAAGAAAAAGACAATTTCAAGACAGAACAGCCGATAGAAAAGCCAAAGAAAAAGGAAGAGGTAATTAAACACCTTATTCTTCCCGATTTTCTTACCATTAAGCAGCTTGCCGAAATGTTAAAGAAACAACCCGGACAGCTTGTTAAGGATCTTTTCCTTAAAGGTCAGGTAGTAACGATTAATCAGGAAATCGATTATGAGACGGCGGAAGAAATAGCGCTTGAATATGACTGCCTTTGTGACAGGGAAGAAAAGGTTGATGTAATTGCAGAGCTTCTTAAAGAAGAGGATGAAGATGAAAGCAAGATGACCGAAAGACCTCCCGTTGTTGCCGTAATGGGACACGTAGATCACGGTAAAACATCTCTTCTTGATGCTATCAGAGAAACTAATGTTACGGATAAAGAGTCCGGCGGAATTACTCAGAAAATCGGTGCTTATCAGGTTAAGACTGCAGGCGGAAGACCGATTACTTTCCTTGACACACCGGGTCATGAAGCATTTACCTCAATGCGAATGAGAGGTGCACAGTCTACGGATATCGCAATTCTTGTTGTTGCTGCCGATGACGGTGTTATGCCACAGACGGTAGAGGCCATCAACCATGCAAAGTCTGCAGGTGTCGAAATTATCGTTGCCGTTAATAAGATTGATAAACCTACGGCTAACGTTGAAAAGGTTAAACAGGAGCTTATGGAATATGAACTCGTCCCTGAAGAATGGGGCGGTACTACCGTATTCTGTCCTGTATCCGCTCATACCGGCGAAGGAATAGAAGATCTTCTTGAGATGATTATGCTTACCGCAGATGTCCTTGAGCTTAAGGCCAACAAAAAGAGAATGGCAAGAGGTATCGTGATTGAAGCCGAGCTTGATAAGGGACGTGGTGTTGTTGCAACGGTACTTGTTCAAAAGGGTACTCTTCATGTGGGAGACAGCGTTGCGGCCGGATCTTCATTCGGTAAAATCAGAGCGATGCTCAATGACCATCAGAAGAGAATCAAGGAAGCAGGACCTTCAACTCCGGTTGAGATTTTAGGTCTTAACGAGGTTCCAAATGCCGGTGAGATTCTTATGGCATTCGGCAACGAAAAAGAGGCAAGAAGCTTTGCCGGAACCTTCGTATCGGAAGAGAAGAAAAAGATGGTTGATAAGAGCAGACACAGAATGTCTCTTGATGACCTCTTTGACCAGATTAAAGCCGGTACATTAAAAGAGCTTAAGATTATCGTTAAAGCGGACGTACAGGGTTCTGTTGAGGCGATTAAGCAGAGTCTTGAAAAGCTTTCAAACGATGAGGTTATCGTTAAGATAATTCACGGCGGTGTAGGTAACATTAATGAGTCCGATGTTATTTTGGCTTCGGCATCCAATGCCATTATTCTCGGATTTAACGTTAAACCTGACAATCAGGCTAAGGACACTGCTGAAAACGAAGACGTTGATATCAGACTTTACAATGTCATTTATGACGCTATTGACGATGTAGAGGCCGCTCTTAAAGGAATGCTTGAGCCTATTTACGAAGAAAGAGTTATCGGTCATGCCGAGATTAAGCAGATATTTAAGGCATCAGGTGTCGGTAATATCGCAGGTGCCATCGTAACTGACGGTAAGATTACCGCTAAATCAACCGTTAAGATTACACGTGACGGAGAAGAGATCTTCAACGGTCCTATCGCATCATTAAAGCACTTTAAGGATGAGGTAAGGGAAGTAAAGGGCGGTACCGAGTGCGGTCTTGTATTTGAAGGCTTTAACGATATTGCAGAAGGTGATATTGTTGAAGCATCTGAAATGTTTGAAATACCAAGAAATTAATTACGGAGAAGGTTATGCGTAAAAACAGCATTAAAAACATTCGAATTAATAATGAGGTTCATAAAGAACTCAGTAATATTATCCGAAGCGAAATAAAAGACCCGCGCGTCAATGAGATGACAAGCGTAACTGATGTTTACGTTGCACCGGATTTAAAAACATGCAAGGCATATATCAGCGTTTTGGGAGATGATGCGGATTTACAAAGTACAATTGAAGGTCTGCAAAGCGCCGAAAGATTTATCAGAAAGAAGCTTGCCGAAAACGTGAATCTTCGTAACACGCCTGAAATTACGTTTATTGCGGATGATTCCATAGCATATGGTGTAAAGATGTCAAAAATTATTGATGATACCATGGAAAAAGAGGAGTGATCGGAATGGATTTAAGCACTATACTTACAGGTGCGAAAACGGTTGCCATAACCGGACACGTCAGACCTGACGGTGATTGTACGGGTTCAACCCTCGCGCTTTTCAATTACATCAGGAATAACTACAAAGATATTGAACCGCATATCTATCTTGAAGAAACTGACCCGTCTTTTAAATTTTTATGCGGTATAAATGAAATAAAACATGAACCCGATACCGATAAGGTATTTGACGTGTTTTTTGTTCTTGATTGCTCAACATCTGACAGGATTAAGCCCTTTATTGATATGTTTAACTCTGCAAAAAAAACCGTCTGCATTGATCATCACGTAAGTAATGACGGTTCTTTTGCCGAATTTAACGAAATTAAAGGTGATGCAAGTTCAACATGTGAAGTGTTGTATGAATTGCTCGATGAGAAGCTCATTAATAAAGATATTGCCGAATGTCTTTATACGGGTATAGTTCACGACACAGGTGTGTTTAAGTATGAATGCACATCCGAAAAGACATTAACGATTGCGGCAAAGCTTATTACATACGGATTTGATTTTACTTCAATAATTGATAATTCGTTTTATGCCAGAACTTTTGAAGCATCCAAGGCCCTCGGGATTGTGCTTTCAAAAAGCGTACTGTTTGATGACGGATTTGGTATTTATTCAATACTGACACCCGAAGAATTAAAAGAAACAAATGCATCCGCATCCGATCTCGGAGGTATCGTGGAGCAGCTTCGACTTACCAAAGGTGTTGAGGTTGCCATATTCATATATCCGGGAGACGGTTGTAAAAAGGTAAGTCTTCGTTCCAAAAAGCTTATTGACGTCAGTGTCATCGCTTCCAAATACGGTGGCGGCGGTCATATCAGAGCCGCAGGCTTTTCGTCATATAAGGGATATGATGAGATTTTACAGGATGTCTGTGATTGCATAAAAGAGAGTATTGATAAAAATGGCGTATAACGGTTTACTTCCCGTATATAAAGAAAAGGGATATACATCATTTGATGTCGTGGCATGTCTTCGCAAAATTTTAAATCAAAAAAAAATCGGACATACCGGAACTCTTGATCCGGATGCGTGTGGCGTGTTGCCTGTTTGTCTCGGCAATGCCACCAGGCTTGCAGATATGCTTACGGATTCCGGAAAGACCTACCGGGCGACAATGCTGCTTGGAGTAAGAACAGATACTCAGGATTTAAGCGGTAACGTTTTGGAAGAAAAAGAGCCGGTGAGTGACAGCCTGCGTATTGAGGAAGCTCTTTTTTCTTTTGTCGGGAAATATGACCAGGTGCCGCCCATGTATTCCGCACTGAAGGTTCACGGCAAAAAACTCTGCGACCTTGCAAGACAGGGAATCGAAGTTGAAAGAAAGCCCAGGACCGTTGAAATATACGGCATCGAAATTCACGGCATAAAAGATGCCTTGGTTGATTTTACGGTTGAGTGCTCTAAGGGAACATATATCAGAACACTTATAGATGATGTGGGAGTAAAGCTCGGGTGCGGGGCATGCATGAAGGAATTGCTAAGAACCAAATCCGGTGGCTTTAGTCTGGATGATTGCCTGAAATTATCCGATATTGAAAGGGCAGTAAATACATCCGAGATTAATAACATCATCATTAAGCCGGATGCGGTCTTTAAGGACCTTCCGGGAATAAATACTTTGGCTGAATTTGACAGACTGCTGTATAACGGCAATAAGTTATATCCGGAGATGCTTGAAGGCGATTTTAAAGCTGCCGATAACGAAATGTTTAAGGTTTATGATTCAAAAGGTATTTTTACCGCGATTTACAAAAGGGAAGACGATATTTTCAGAATAAAATATTATTTCGGGGAGTAATTGATTTGATAATTGTAACGGGTGATGAAATTGAAAATTACAACAACTCCGGGTCTGTTTCAGTGACCATTGGAAAGTTTGACGGTATTCATCTGGGGCATCGTGCGCTTATTGATGAGACCATCAGATGCGCAAAATATTCCAACATGTTATCGTGCGTCATTACTTTCAATAACACTGCGGATATTTCCGAGGAATCTAACCCTTGCGTCCTTACAACCTTAAAAGAAAAGAAATATCTTCTTGAACAGATTGGTGTTGACGTAATGGTGGTTTTGGAATTTACGGACTTATTAAAAAATATGAGTCCGGATGATTTTATTAATTTCTTTCTTGCCGATATGTTAAATACAGGCGCCGTGACAATCGGCAGTGATTTCCGATTCGGTAAAGATAAAAAGGGCGGTATAGAGGATTTTGAAAAAGCTCAAATGGTTTACGGCTTCGATCTTACCGTAATGGATAAGGAAAAGGCCGATGATCTTGAGATCAGCTCCACAAGAATCAGGGAATTGATCAAAAACGGCGATTTAAAGAAAGCAAATGAGCTTTTGGGATACGATTATCTGATTGCGGGAATCACCGAATCAGGCAAGAGAAAGGGCAGAAAAATGGGTATGCCCACCATTAATCTGTATCCGCGAAAGGACAAATTAATACCGCCTTTAGGAGTATATGCCTCAAAGGCGGTTATAGACGGTAAAGTATACAATGCCGTGACAAATATAGGCGTATGTCCTACAATAACAGATAACAGGGAGATAAGTGTTGAAACGCATTTGCTCGATTATTCATCGGACAAAGATATTTACGGGGAGTTTTTTGCGGTTCACCTTCATGATTTTATCAGAGAAGAAACCAAATTCGATTCGGTTGAAGCTCTTTCAACTCAAATTGAAGATGACATAAAAGAAGCCGTAAAACTGCTTGCACAGTAGCGTTTCGCATGTTATAATCCCAAGATGTAGTAACCGGTGGTTCGGTGGTTGGTGACTCCTACCGCCACTTAATCATTCGGGATTCTATAGGATTTTTAGGAGGATTTTATAATGATTTCAGCAGAAAAGAAAAAACAGATTATTGAAGAATACGGTCGAGATGCTAATGATACGGGATCTCCTGAGGTTCAGGTGGCCCTTCTTACAGAGCGTATCAAAGAGCTTACTGAGCATCTTAAGGTAAACAAGAAAGATTATCACTCTACAAGGGGTCTTTTGAAGATGGTTGGTAAGAGAAGAGGCTTGCTTGATTATCTTAAGAATAAAGATATCGAGGCTTATCGTACTCTGATTAGCAGACTCGGATTAAGAAAGTAATTTTATTGTTTTGTATGCGGGGCATGGTGAGATTTCATCCGGGCCCCGTATTTTTTATAAAAAAAGAGAGGTTTTAAAATGTCCGGACATTCCAAGTTTTCAAATATTAAAGCTAAAAAAGAAAAAAATGACGCAGCAAGAGGAAAGACCTTTACAAGACTCGGTAAAGAAATAGTCGTTGCCGTAAAGGAAGGCGGCCCTGATGTTAACAACAACAGTAAGTTAAAGCAGGTAGTTGCCAAGGCAAAGTCATGCAATATGCCAAACGATACGATTGAAAGAGCCATAAAAAAGGCGGCTTCGGGAAGTGAAGCCGATCTTGAGACGATTCTTTACGAAGGATACGGTCCGAACGGAACCGCAATTATCGTCGAGGCACTTACCGACAACCGTAACCGTGCGGCTTCTAATATAAAGTTTTGCTTTACAAAGGGTGGCGGTAATGTAGGCACGCCCGGTTGTGTGTCATATATGTTTGATACCAAGGGTCTTATAGTCATTTCAAAAGAAAAGTGCGCTATGGATGCCGACGATCTTATGATGCTTGCACTTGATGCGGGAGCGCAGGACTTTAATGATGAAGATGATGAATACTTTGAAATCATTACGGAGCCCGATGCGTTTGACGGAGTATGCGCAGCGCTTGAAAGCGAGTCTGTAGAGACGGAGAGTGCGGAAATCACCCGTATACCACAGACAACCGTTGCACTTACATCTGAAGAAGATATTAAGAACATGGAAAAAATTCTGGAAATGCTGGATGAAGATGATGACGTACAGAATGTTTTCCATAACTGGGAGGATGAATAATCCCCCCCAATGAATTTTGGAAAACAGCCTTATTATGTTATCATTAAACCAAATATGCATTTAGATTTAGGGTGATTACGTGATTGAAGAAAATGAAGTAAAAATGCTTACCAAGCTGGCCAGATTCGAGTATGAAACAGGCAAATCAGAAAAAGAACTTAAGAATCTGACAAAAGGCAAATACGTGGCTCACGGTGTTTTTTGGGCCATCGTTTCCAGTACGGCAGCTTTTTTGCTTGTCCTTTTGCTGATAAGCTACATAAGAGGAACCTTCAATGATAATTTAGTTACGTTTTTAAACGGCGATTTTCAGGCGTTATTTTATCCCTATATCTGGATTTCGTATTTGATTTATGAGGGATGCTTTATATTAATTGCCATTGCTTTTTATTCCCAAGGTTATAAAAAGCTTGAAGTTAAGCTTGAAGAGTATCTGCGACGTCGAAGTACTTATGAAGACTTTTATAATCGGAGAAATCAATGACATTTCTATTGGAATTAAGGGAGCGATGGCTTCGTTATTATGAAAAACACGAAAAATGGATTCTTATTATTTCGAAGTTTGGTATAGCATTACTTGCGCTTATTCTTCTTAACAATGAGATCGGATTTTTTTCGTTATTAAAAAATCCCTTTTTCATCGGCGCAGCTGCCGTTGTATGTGCGTTAACGCCCGGAATAGTAACTCTTGTTATTTTGAGCGGTTTTTTGCTTGTGCATCTTTTTGTGATGTCGCTTTCTCTGGGATTGGTAATGGTGGTTATTTTAACGGTAATGTACCTTTTCTTTTTCAGATTTTGTCCGAAAGCAAATTATGTATTACTTGTAACCATGTTATTCTTCCCCCTGCACATACCGTTTGTTATCCCTGTAATTCTGGCTTTATTTTGCCCTTTTTCTTACGTCATAGCATTGGATTTCGGGGCATTTTTATATTATGCCATTCATACTATAGGTAATTACAGCGCGATGCTGACAAGGCAAACGGTTGTGGATAATGCACATTCGCTCTCATATATTGCCGGCAGCTTCGTAGGTAACAGAGAGATGATTGCGACACTTATAGCTTTTACCGCTACGTTTATCATCACAAATCTTATTCGCAAATCATCCGCAGAATATTCCGGTTTTTACGCCATCATTACCGGTGTAATTACACAGTTTATCTTTCTTGTACTTACCAATATATGGCTTGACGCCAATATTTCACTTGCGGCCATTATTGTACAAACCATTGTGGAGATGGGCATCGCCATTTTATGTAATGCTGTTTTTTTCGGAGCCGATTATACCAGGACGGAGCATTTTCGTTTTGAGGATGACGACTACTTTTATTTTGTAAAGGCTGTTCCGAAAAGAAGAATTTCAGTATCCGATGTTAAAGTTACACATATTAATGCAAGAAACATAAGAGATAAACAACAATCCGAATCCGAAGATTTTTTAAACAACCCTAATATTGAGGAGTAAAAATTGTTTGATACGATAATTCAAAATTATTTATCAAAACTTTATCTTCCGAATATTGCCTGGAATGACATCATAGAGATTATCATTCTTGCATTCGTGATTTATAAGATAATGGCATGGATAAAAAATACAAAAGCATGGAGCCTCTTACGAGGCATTGTTTTGATTGTCATTTTCTTATTTATCGCGTACCTGTTACAGCTGCGAACCATACTATGGGTGTCGCAGCATCTGATTGCCGTCGCCATTATCGCTCTGGTTATATTATTCCAACCGGAGCTCAGACACGCGCTTGAAAAGCTTGGTAACAGACGAATATTTTCCGGTGTCCGGTCCGGCTCGGGCGGTTATGAACGGTTCAGCAAAAAAACAGCAAGTGAGATTGTTGATGCCGTCTGCGATATGAGCCAGGCCAAGACCGGTGCACTTATTGTTATCGAACAAAATATTAACCTTGATGAATACATAAAAACGGGCATAAATATAGATGCCGTCGTAACCAGTCAGCTCCTGTTGAATATTTTTGAAAAGAATACGCCTCTGCATGACGGTGCGGTAATAGTAAGAGGTGACAGAGTGACTGCTGCAACCTGTTATCTTCCTCTTTCTTCAAATGATAATTTGAGCAAAGATCTCGGGACCAGACACAGGGCGGCTCTCGGTCTTAGCGAAGATACCGACAGTGTTGTAATTATCGTCTCCGAGGAGAGCGGTAACATTGCCATAACGGCAAACGGACAGCTTGAAAGAAAGCTTGACCGAAATACCCTTATGACCAGACTGGAATTCATTCGTACACATTCAAGAGGATTAAATCCCATTGCATACAGGAACACGAAAGTCACCGTAAAGGATACCGATGAGTAAAAGAATATTTAACAATATATTTTTAAAAATAATATCCGTTATACTCGCCATCATTGCATGGCTTGTTTTGGTGAACGTTTCCGATCCGACGACCAACATCACCATCAGTGGTGTTAATGTCAACTTTGAAAACGAAAGTGCGCTTTTGGATAAGGGATACAATTACGAGGTTATTGACGGAAGTAAAATCAGTGTTGATGTATCAGGTCCAAGGAGTGATATCACGTCTCTTCGGGCATCGGATATTTCAGCTGTGGTTGATTTGGCTAAAATGTCCGAATTTTCAGATTATGCCAATATTGACGTAACCGTTAAAAAAGAAGGCAGGGTTATGGACAACATAACCGTGACCCCCAAAACTTCTTCCGCACAATTAAAAATTTCAAATCGTCAGGCTTCTGATTTTAAGGTTGAAGTAAGTACCGTCGGCAATCCCAATAATAATGCCGAAATCGATGATATTAGCGTAAGTCCGTCTACCGTTCGAATAGCAGGTCCTTCCGAAAATATTGAGAAAGTAGCCGGAATAAAAGCGGTAGTGGATGTTCAGGGCAAAAAAGACAGTATTTCCGAAGATGTGGGGCTTGAACTTGTCGATAAGAACGGAAAAACAATACAGGATGATTCCATAGTAATATCAAGAACCACGGTAAGGGTAACCGGAAATATCATTGCCACAAAGACGATACCTATTAAATACAATACAAAGGGAAATCCGGCACAAGGTTATAAAATCAAAAACGTTGAGTTAAGCCCCGATAAAGTAACCATAAGCGGAAGTGAAACGGAATTAAGTAATATAAATGAATTTACGATTCCTTCGGATGCATTGAATGTTACCGATATTAATACCGATAAGACCTACAGAATCTGGTTATCTGATTATGCACCGGACGGCATAACCGTATTGTCCGATAACTCAATACAGGCTGTGATAAGTATCGAAAAATCCGAGAATTAAAAAAATGTGTATGACAGGAGTCGAACCTGCGACCTTTCGCTCCGGAGGCGAACGCTCTGTCCACTGAGCTACATACACAAAACCTTAGGGTATGTTACATTAAATAATAATAATTATCAAGGAGCAGATTTGGAAGTCAGAATTAACAGGTTTTTAAGTGAAGCGGGTGTTTGCTCGAGAAGAGCGGCCGATAAAATGATATCGGAAGGTCGTGTTACGATTGACGGTGAAGTCGCATGTCTCGGTTCAAAAGCCGATGAGGCAAGCATTGTATGCGTTGACGGACGCCCCGTTACCAAAGTAAAAAAAGATATTCTGATTGCTTTTAATAAGCCCGTAGGAATCGTGTGTACTGCGACAGACAAACAGGGCAAAAATAACGTTATTGATTATATTAATTTTGACGAACGAATTTACCCGGTCGGAAGACTTGATAAAGACTCGGAAGGTCTTTTACTTTTAACCAATAACGGCGATTTAACATACAGACTTCTTAAGGCTGACGGTGAGCACGAAAAGGAATATATAGTCGAGACCGATAAGCCTGTCACAAAAGAATTCATTGACAGACTTGCAAACGGAATCTATTTAAAGGATTTGGATAAGACGACTGCAAAGTGTAAGGTTAAACCGATTTTTAAAAACAACAGTGACAAAACAAAAACCTTTTCCATAATTCTGGTGCAGGGACTGAACCGGCAAATCAGGCGCATGTGTGAGGAGTGCGGTTATAAGGTCAGAAAATTAAAAAGAATCAGAATCATGAATATTATGCTCGGCAATTTAAAGACAGGCGAGTACAGATATGTGAAGGGAGCGGAATACGAGAAGCTTCTAAAATCATTAAACCCGGAGGGACGAAATGAGTGACGATACAAAGAGAATGAGAGAACTGATTGATATATTGGACAAGGCCGCAAAGGCATATTACGTTCAAGGCGTTGAAATCATGTCCAATTATGAGTATGACTCTTTGTATGACGAGCTTGAAGCTCTTGAAGAAAAGACCGGTATACAGATGTCAGACAGTCCGACTCTTAAGGTCGGTTATGATGTCGTAAGTGAGATTCCCAAAGAGCGTCATGCAAAAAGGATGCTCAGTCTTTCAAAAACAAAAAGCGTTGATGAGCTTGCGGAATTTGTAGGTGATAAAAAAGGTCTTTTGTCATGGAAGCTTGACGGACTGACAATCGTTTTATCTTATGAAAACGGCTCCCTTGTAAAAGCCGTTACGCGCGGTAACGGTGAGATAGGGGAAATCGTTACGTCCAATGCGAAAGCTTTCAAAAATATCCCTTTATCAATTGAGTACAAGGGTAATCTTGTCATACGCGGTGAAGCCGTTATTTTTTATTCTGATTTTGAAAAGGTAAATGCCGAGATTCCTGAGACTGATGCAAAGTATAAAAATCCCCGAAATTTATGTTCCGGATCGGTTCGTCAATTGGACAGCAATATTACAAAAGAGAGAAACGTACGTTTCTTTGCCTTTGACCTTGTTGAAGCATCAGACGTTGATTTTAAAAATTCAAAGGATGAAGAATTAAAATGGCTTAAAACCCAGGGCTTTCAGGTAGTTGATTATTATGTCGTAAACAAAGACAACATAAGAGAAACCATTGAAAAGATGGAGGCGGCAATTCCCGGTAACGATTTCCCGACTGACGGACTTGTACTTTTGTATGATGATATAGAATACGGTAAAAGTCTTGGCACAACCATTAAATATCCGAGAAATGCCATTGCCTTTAAATGGAAGGACGAAACTCAGGAGACTGTTTTAAGAGAGATAGAATGGAGTGCATCAAGAACGGGACTTATTAATCCCATTGCGGTTTTTGATTCGGTTGAGCTTGAGGGGACCAGCGTATCAAGAGCTTCCCTGCATAACATAAGTTATATAAGAGAGTTTAAGCTTGGGATAGGAGATCGTATTGAAGTTTTTAAAGCCAATATGATTATTCCGCAGATTGCAAAGAACCTTACGTGTTCCGATAATGCACAAATCCCCGCGGTCTGTCCCGTCTGTTCGGGTGCCACGGTACAAAAAAAGGATACGGATTCCGTTACGCTGTATTGCACAAATCCCGAATGTCCTGCAAAACATATTAAGAAGTTCGTGCATTTTGCATCCAGAGATGCAATGAACATAGAAGGAATATCGGAAGCGACATTTGAGAGATTTGTTCAAAAAAAGATAATAACGGAGCCTGCGGATATTTTTCATCTGGACGAGCATCGCGACACAATTGTGAATATGGACGGATTCGGAGAAAAGTCATTTGAAAAAATGATTGAGTCCGTAAATAATGCCAAAGATACGGATCTCTACAGAATACTTTACGGCATCGGGATTCCGGGCATCGGACTTGCAAATGCAAAGGCGATTGCACGTGTCTTAAAAACTCCCGAGGCCTGCGCAAATGCTTCCAAAGAAGACCTGATGTCAATTGACGGAGTGGGAGAGGTACTTGCGGATGCATTTACCGATTTCTTTAATAATCCTCAAAACATAAGAGAGTATGAAGATATATTAAAAAATGTCTCTTTAAAGGAAAATGACAACTCCAATAATTCCAATGTACTTGAAGGTCTTAAGTTCGTAATTACCGGTTCTTTAAATAATTTCGACAACAGAAGCGATTTAAAAAATTACATAGAATCACTCGGCGGGAGTACCGCATCATCGGTTTCTTCCAATACGGATTATCTTATCAGCAATGAAAAATCTTCAGGAAGTGAAAAGAGCAAAAAGGCAGCTTCTTTAGGGGTTCCCGTTATATCCGAAGAGGAGTTTATGATTCTTGTAAAACAAAAAAATATGATGTAAAATGTGGCGTATCACCTGTTTAAAAGACATCATCGAAAGGAGGGGGAATATATGCCGATTAAGATACCCAGAGACCTGCCTGCGTATTCGCAGTTGGAGTCGGAAAATATCTTCGTCATGGATGAAAAGAAGGCTCTGTCTCAGGAGATAAGACCGCTGCAGATTCTTATTCTGAACCTGATGCCTCTAAAAGAGCTGACGGAGTTGGATATTTTAAGATCGCTTGCAAATACTCCCATCCAGATCGATGTAATGTTTTTACAGATGGAAACACATGTTTCCAAGCACACATCAGCTTCACACCTTGAAAAGTTTTATGTCACTTTTTCCGAAATAAAAGACAGAAAATTTGACGGAATGATTATTACGGGAGCGCCTCTCGAAAAGATTGACTTTGAAGATGTAACTTATTGGGATGAACTCACTAAGGTCATGAGCTGGTCTCAGGAGCATGTAACAAGTAATCTGTATATATGTTGGGCGGCACAGGCCGGCATGTATTACCATTACGGTGTCAGAAAGAAGTTCTTAAAAGAAAAGCTTTCGGGCGTATATCTTCATCATGTTATACACAGAAAGGATCCTCTCGTAAGAGGGTTTGATGATTATTTCTATGCGCCGCATTCCAGATATTCCGAAGCTTCAAGAGAGGATATATTATCCAATAATACATTTAAGATATTGGCCGATTCAAAAGAGGCCGGCATATATATCGCAACCGCCGAGAACGGTAAGAATGTATTTGTTATGGGACATCCGGAATATGACAGATACACACTGGATAACGAGTATAAGAGAGACATACACAAAGGACTGTCTCCGAATATACCGGTGCATTATTATCCGGAGAATGATCCGGAAAACAGACCGAGAATGCAATGGCGTTCCCATGCCAACGCATTATACACAAACTGGTTGAACTATTATGTATATCAGGTTACACCATATATCTTATAAAAATTTAAAGTGAGGGTAAAACTATGGCAATGAATCCAAAAGGTTATGACAACGAAAAAATGAAAGCGGTTAATTACTTTATTACTAACGGATGGCCGGAGGGTACCGCTTATGAGCTGGTTGAGAACTTTACAAAGAAGACACTTAATCCCGGAGAGATTATTTGTCTTGGCGCACTTATGAAGCTTCTTAACGGCATCTATCTTAAGGCTGCAAAAGGTGATGAGACTAAGACACCTAAGTCTCTTTAAGGTAGCGATAAACGATGTTACTCCGCTTATGGGAAGAATGATGATTATTGAGGGCGGAAAGATCTATGTTGAGGTTGATGTAACGGAAGGAGAGATTTTCCGTGCAATTGACTGGATTGAATTCGCTGAGACAAACGAGCAGCTTGCGGCATATGATAAATTCATCAACGATCTTTTGGAAGGAACTTCACCTTATCTTAAGTTGAATGACGGAAGCTCATTTAAGCTTGAAGATATTACTTACGATAACTTCCAGTTCTATATTGACAACATTGCCGAGATAGACGGTCACACAAAAAATGAAGACATTTGATATAGGTTTATCCTATCGCAAGATAAAGAAAATATGAAATAACACTTTTACCTCCATTGTGATAGATTTTATTCAATAGATAAAATAAAAAATTTTGGAGGTAAAATTTATGTCATCATTAAATGAAAGAAATTTAAAATTTGAAACAAGACAGATTCATATCGGACAAGAATCAGCCGATCCCGTAACTGATGCAAGAGTTGTTCCGATTTATCAGACAACATCTTATGTTTTCCATAATTCCCAGCATGCCGCAGACAGATTCGGATTAAGAGATGCCGGAAACATTTACGGAAGGCTTACAAATCCCACACAGGGAGTTTTTGAAGAAAGAATCGCTTCATTAGAGGGCGGTAGTGCGGCACTTGCCGTATCATCCGGTGCCGCAGCCATTACATATGCGATTGAAAATGTTGCATTTTCGGGAGACCATATTGTATCTGCCAATAATATCTACGGCGGTACATACAATCTTCTTGCACATACTCTTAAGTCTTACGGAATCGATACCACATTCGTAGATCCTTTAGATGAGTCAAACTTTGAAAATGCAATAAAGGATAATACCAAAGCTATCTTTATAGAGACTTTGGGTAATCCGCATTCAGATGTTATCGATATCGAGTCAATCGCCAAGATTGCGCATGCACATCAGATTCCTTTGATTGTTGATTCAACATTCGCAACACCGTATCTTGTAAGACCGTTTGAGTATGGGGCTGACATTGTTGTACACTCCGCCACCAAGTTTATCGGCGGTCACGGAACAACAATCGGCGGTATCATAGTTGAAGGCGGTAAATTTGACTGGAAAGCATCCGGCAAATTCCCTCAGATTACCGATCCGGACCCAAGCTATCACGGAGTATCATTCTATGATGCATGCGGACCCGCAGCATTCGTTACACGTATCAGAGCAATCCTCTTAAGAGATACCGGCGCTGCCATCAGCCCCGTAAGTGCATTTGCATTCCTTCAGAGCACTGAGACTCTTTCTTTAAGAGTAGAGCGCCACGTAAGCAATGCTCTCAAGGTTGTTGAATACCTTAATAACCATCCGTTAGTAGAGAAGGTACATCATCCGAGTGTATCAGACGATCCGAGACAGCAGGAGCTTTATAAGAAGTATCTTCCTAACGGTGGCGGTTCCATATTTACTTTCGAGATTAAAGGAGATGAGCAGAAAGCAAAAGATTTCATCGATAATCTTCAGCTTTTCTCACTTCTTGCAAATGTTGCGGATGCCAAGTCTCTTGTTATTCATCCTGCATCAACAACTCATTCGGAACTTAACGAGCAGGAGCTTGCAGAGCAGGGCATACACCCTAATACAATCAGACTTTCCATTGGTATTGAAAATATCGATGATATCATTTACGATTTGGAAGAAGCATTTAAAGCGGTGGAATAATTATGAGCACTAAACACATTATGCCTGCATCTTTTTTTGACGCAGGTGGCGAGTTTACCGGACAGATTAATAATATGCGGTATCTCATCATAAAAGAAGATGACAGGTATAAAGTGTCTGTTTGGAAAGGTCCGTATCGTTATGATACCGTAAATGATGATTTATTGACCGTAGAATATTTTGAACCTTCAGAAAATGTAATAGATCAGATTAAATCCAAACTCGAGAAGATATACAGTGAACGTGAAAGCGAGTGGGAAAGCGGATAATCTGAGTTTAGAGCACCTGAAACCCTGATAAATACTGAGGTTTTGGGTGCTCTTTTCAGGTTTTATGCGCCTTTCAAGGCATGATTTTTGTGTGAAAAAATTGACACTGGCTAAAAAACGTGATTTAATAGCGGCGTACAGGGGTTTTGTTGTATTTCAGGGGTATTTTATATGAAAGTTATAAAAAAAATATTATGTGCAGGCTCAATCGCTGCCGCAGCGACAGTGACGGTTCCTGCGTTTTCATTCATAAATACAACCGAAGTTTTTGCCGCGCAGGACACAACTGTTCCCAAAGATGTGGTCGGCATTAAGAACAACGGTAAAGTTAGCGGAATAAAAATAAATATTAAAACCGGTTACTATAAACAATATGCGGCAATCCCGACATGGGGCGAATATGCATACGGAACGGCCGGATGTGCATGGTTTGCTTCTGCCAGAGTAAGACAGCTTACCGGTAAGGGCTATTCCATTTACGGCGGCTACAATTGGTATAACAATCAATATAAAAATTTTGGTTTTACAAGAGGAAGTGTTCCGAGAGCCAAGTCTCTTGCCTGCTTTGAAGGTCATGTCGGATTTGTCGAGAAGGTAAGCGGCAACAAGATGGTAATAAGCGAAGGCGGAAACTGGTATCATTCCGACGCCAAGCACGGTTATTGTGTAATCCGAACAACCGATATCAAGCAATATGAAAATAATATGGGAAGTAAATTCCTTGGTTATGTTTATTTGGACGGCAAAAAAGCCACCACAACAACAAGCACCCAGAAGCCCAAAAATAAATGGGTCCGTAATGCCAAGACCGGTACATTCTCATATTACGGTTCAAACGGAAAAAAATATACCGGATGGAAATGGATGAGTGAAAAAGAAGGTGAAAAGACTCCGCACATGTCATATTTCGGAAGTGACGGTGTTTTAAGAACAGGTTGGGTATACCTCGGTAAGGGTACTAAAAATCCTGACGGTGACTCAACTCCGCACTGGTCATACTTCGGTGATAACGGGTGGCTTAGAACCGGATGGAAGCAAATGGGTACCAAGGAAAATCCTGACGGAAAAAACAAGGTGCATTGGAGTTACTTCGGTAACAACGGTTGGTTAAGAACCGGTCTCCAGAAGATGGGCACAAAAGCAAATCCCGACAACGGTAATAAAACTCATTATTCTTACTTCGGTGATAACGGTTGGATGGTTACCGGAAAAGTTAAGATTAAGGGCAAGACCTACACATTCGATGAAAAAGGTTGGAGAGTCTGACTTTAAGTGTATTGGAAAAAGGCGTTTAAACGCCTTTTTTTGTTGCTTTGATGTATGTTATAATACAAAAATATTAAAAAATCACAGGAGAAAAACATATGGAATCATATGATCTTATTTTTTCAACTCAGTTAAAAGATTTAAACAGTACGGGTGAATTTTATAAACACAAAAAATCAGGCGCCCGTATCGTAATAATAAAAAACGATGATAATAATAAGGCATTTTCCATTGCCTTCAGAACGCCGTCTGAAGCAAGTACAGGTGTACAGCACATAACAGAGCATTCCACACTTTGCGGGTCCAGAAAATATCCTGCAAAAGAGCCTTTTGTCGAGCTTGCCAAGGGTTCTCTTAATACTTTTCTTAACGCCATGACATACCCGGATAAGACCGTATATCCGGTAGCAAGCTGTAATGATGTGGATTTTAGAAATCTCATGGATGTATATCTTGATGCCGTATTTTATCCGAATATCTATACGCGTCCGGAAATCTTTAAGCAGGAGGGATGGCATTACGAAAGTGACGGTAAAAAGGTAAAGCTTAACGGCGTTGTATTCAACGAGATGAAGGGAGCTTACTCCGCGCCGGATGATGCGCTTCAAAACGGAATCTTTGCGTCACTTTTCCCGGATACTCCGTACAGATTCGATGCCGGCGGAGATCCCGAGGTGATTCCGACTCTGACATATGAGGATTTTATGGAGTTTCATAAGAACCATTATAATCCTGCCAACAGTTATATTTATCTGTACGGCGACATTGACACCCAAGATCAGCTTGAATATCTTGACAGAGAATATCTCAGCCATTTCGATAAAAATGAATTTTCATATAATACCGAGATTCCTTTGCAAAAGTCTTTTGATAAGCCCGTAAAGACATCTTTTCCGTACGCCGTTATGGAAGGGGAGGACAACGAAAAAAAGGCATATCTTTCATACAGCTGGGTTATCGATACCGTTTTAAATGACGAGCTTTGCATTGCCATGGACGTTTTGGATTATGTTTTGGTATCTGCTCCCGGTGCCGTATTAAAACAGGCTTTACTGGATAACGGTATTGCAACGGATATTTCAAGCTCATATGAGACATCACTTTATCAGCCGGTATTTTCCGTAATTGCAAAAAATGCCGATGTAAAGGATGAAGATAAATTCCTGGACATTATAAATAACGTACTTAAGGACATAGAAAGCAACGGACTTGATGAGTCCATGTTAAAGGCTGCTCTTAATTATCTTGAATTCAGATATCGTGAATCAGACTTCGGTTCATATCCCAAGGGTGTCATATATAATCTCGCAATGCTTGACAGCTGGATGTATGACGAGAACAAGCCTTTTATTCATATAGATTCCGGAAAGATATTTGATTATTTTAAAACCATTGATCTGCAGGAGTACTTTAAAGGTGTAGTAAAAAAACATCTTTTGGAAAATAATTCGGCAGCCTGTGTTACGCTTGTCCCCGATGATAAATTAGACGCTAAAAGAAAAGCAAAAGAGCAGGATAAGATACGTGAATATACCGAGAATCTTACTCAGGAAGAGTTCGAATCGCTTGTAAAAGAAACTCTTCATTTGCACGAATATCAGACGGAAGGATCGGCTCAGGAAGACCTGGAAAAGATACCCCTTCTTTCGATTGAAGATATCGATAAGGAGCCGATTCCGATTGAATATGATATGTACATGCTCGGCGAGACAAAGCTTATTTACGAGGATATCTTTACAAATGAAATCGACTATGTGACATTTGCTTTTAATACCATTTCGGTGCCGGAAAAGATGCTTCCTTATGTCGGACTTCTTAATATCGTACTCGGGCTTATGGATACCGAAAATTTCAAATACGCAGATTTCACGAGTGCCGTTAATATTGATACCGGCGGTATATATACGGATGTCGGCATCAGACGAAACGTAAAAAATTATGCGGACCTTAATATCTTCTTTGAATTTAAGGCAAAGGCTCTTTATGAGAATGTTTCACGTATTGATGAGCTTGTGCGCGAAATGATGTTTAAAACTGATTTTTCGGATAAGAAGAGATTAAAAGACATAATATTAAAAACGTATTCACAGTTGGAGGATTCAATTCTGATTGCCGGTCATACGACTGCGTCTTCAATAGCGCTTGCACAGGTTTCCAACTCCAGATATTATGCTTCAATCACAAAAGGGTACGGATTTTATAAGTTTCTGCAAAATATCGTTAAGAACTTTGATGATAATGCAGATGATATCATTAATAATTTAAACAGTCTTACAGAGCTTATATTTACAAAGAAAAATCTTATCATCAACTTAACGGCTGACAAAGAGGGGCTTGAATCGGCAAAGCCGGTTCTTACAAGATTCATTGACAATCTTCCTGATACTGCGCAAAAGGAGATCCCTCTTGAATTTCAGCGCATGGAAAATGAGAATATTGCGCTTTCCTCGCCGTCTCAGGTTAATTACGTTGCGCGCGCAGGAAACTTCAGGGACCACGGCTATGAATATACGGGATCGCTTCGCGTATTAAAGACCATTTTCTCATATGACTATCTTTGGAATAACGTGAGAGTAAAGGGCGGCGCTTACGGTTGCATGAATGAGTTCGGAAGAAGCGGTGATACATTTTTTGTATCATACAGAGACCCTAACATAACCGAGACCAATGATGTTTTTGAGAAGGCTCCCGAATATGTGGCCAATTTTACCGCAACCGAAAGAGAGATGACAAAAAATATCATCGGTACAATCGGTGCCCTTGATACACCTTTAACGCCTTCGGCAAAAGGCATAAGAGCATTTGATGCATATTTAAAAAATATCGATACGGATATGTTAAGGACGGAGAGAAAAGAAGTATTATCAACAACGCCCAAAACCATACGTGAGCTTGCACCTATTGTACAGGCTGCGTTAGATGAGGATATATTGTGTGTTGTCGGTAATTCCGAAAAGATTGAATCTCATAAGGATATGTTTGACTCTATAATATCGTTATCATAATCGGAGAGAATTTATGGAAACAAAAAGCGGATTTGTTGCAATGATAGGAAGACCCAACGTAGGGAAATCCACGCTTATTAACAAAATAGTCGGCCAGAAGGTTGTTATAACCTCCAACAAGCCTCAGACTACCAGAAAAAAAATAAGAGCCATTTACACGGAGAATCGGGGTCAGATTATATTTACCGATACTCCCGGATTTAACAAGCCGAAAAATAAGCTTGGTGAATTCATGAGAAACGAAACAGGTACCGGCATCGCAGATGTTGACGTTATCTGTTATGTAATTGAGCCTTCGGATTTTGTAGGAGAGTCCGAGTCTCAGATTATCGAGCTCTTAAAGAGTGCCTCGGCCAAAGTTATACTTGTTATTAATAAAGCGGATACGGTAAAAAAGGATGTTCTTTTCCCCGTAATAGAAAAGTTTACGGAGCTTGTTAATCCCGAAGCCGTTGTTCCCGTTTCCGCAAGAACCGGCAACAATGTGGATGAACTTATTAATGTTATCTTTGACCTTTTGGATGAAGGTCCGCTGTTTTATGATGAAGATGAGGTTACGGACCAACCCATAAAAGTAATAGCTGCAGAGATTATAAGAGAAAAAGCATTGCATGCTTTATCCATGGAGATTCCGCACGGCATTGCCGTTGTAATCGAGAAGTTTAAGGAGCGCGAGACGGATAAAGGCATCATCACGGATATTGAAGCCGTTATCTACTGTGAACGAGACTCACATAAGGGAATAATAATCGGTAAAAACGGACAGATGTTAAAGAAGATCGGTTCCAACGCAAGATATGAGCTAGAAAGAGAACTGGACTGCAAGGTTAATCTTCAATTATGGGTTAAGGTGAACAGGGACTGGAGAAATTCAAGCCTTGACCTTAAGAATTTTGGTTTTACGCCCGGAGAATAATATGCCTGAAACGATAGGATTAAACGGAATAATTTTATCAAGTCAGCCCGTCGGCGAATATGACAGAAGAGTAGTAATACTTACCAAAGAGCGCGGTAAGATTGCCTGCTTTGCCAAGGGTGCAAGAAGACCGACTAATCACCTTGCAGGCCTGACAAGGGTATTTTCCTTTGGAACGTTTTTTGTATATGAAGGCCATACATCCTACAGCATCCATAATGCCGATATAAAAAATTATTTTGAAGAAGTGTTAAAGGATTACGAAGCCACTTTATACGCATGTTATTTTTGTGAGCTTGCGGATTATTACGGGCGCGAAGGACTCGAAGCAAAAGATGCCATAAATCTCCTATATATGTCCATATCCGCGCTTACTGACGACAGACTGATAAGAACCCTTACCAGATATATCTACGAAATCAGGGTCGTTTCTGACGCGGGAGAGTGCCCTCCGCTTGATGAGCTTTTTGCAGATCCCACCGGAAGTTTTTCGGAAAATACCATTAATGCTTTTAATTATATCGTTACGGCGCCTACTGAGTCGTTATTTAAATTCACGGTAAGTGATGGTACGATAAAACAGCTCGGAAATATATCAGGCAAAATAATTGAATATGCGATTGATAAAAGACTTAATTCCAAAGACATGCTTCCGGATGATATCGAGGTGAAATGATGAATAAAAAAAGCAGACAAAAGAAAATAGCCGTCATTAATGACATGTCCGGATACGGCAGATGTTCCCTGACCGTTTTGCTGCCGGTTATTTCCGCAATGGGTATTCAGGTGTGTCCGGTTCCTACCGGAATATTTTCAAATCATACGGGATACGATGATTATGCCAAAAAAGATCTTTCAAAATTCATGCCTGAATATTTTAAAAAATGGAAAAAATTAGATCTTAAGTTTGACGGAATTTATATCGGCTATCTTACGTCTTCTTCACAGATTAATATGATAAAGAAATTCATTAAAGATTTTTCCAACAATGACACCGTTGTCATATTGGATCCGGTGATGGGAGATGAGGGCAGGCTCTACAGCGGATATAAAAAAAGCACGGCAAACGCCCTGAAAGAATTATTAAAGCATGCCGATATCATTACGCCCAACGCCACGGAATGTGCTTTCCTTTCCGATATCGAATATAAGGATAAACGTACCGAAACGGAGTGGGCAGACATCGCTTCCGGTCTGTGTAAGAGGGGACCTTCACGTGTGGTTATTACCGGAATTAACCTGGGAAGCATGATCGGTAACATGTGCTTTGAAAAAAAGGGAAAAACCGAGAGAGCAACGATTATCAGAAAAAAGATAGCCGGCAAATCAAGACCGGGAACGGGAGATCTGTTTTCGGGAATTATCGCGGCTGATGCCGTTTTAAAGAATGACTTTATTTCATCCGTAAAAAAAGCGTCGGACTTTACCGCAAAATGCATAGCAAAATCCGACGAATTAAATATCCCCGTTAATGACGGGGTATGCTTTGAAGAATTTATGGATATAAGGCTGTAATTTATGCTTTCTCCTCACAATACCTGCAACGATATATATGCTTTTTCTCATTCGTCAGGAAGAATACCTGATCGAGCTGAGGCTCATCCGACGTGATGCATCGAGGATTTTTGCATTTGATTACATTGGTCAGTATTTTCGGTAATGTGAGGTTCTTCTTCTCGGCGACAACGCCTTCGCGAATAATATCAACAGTTATATTACAATCGATATAACCCAAGGCATCCAGGTCCACAAGATCGAGACCGCCTTCAATCTTAATGATATCTTTTCTGCCCATCTTATTGGAATGGGCATTTTTTATTATGGCAACTCCGCAATCCAATTCACCAAGACCAAGCAACGAATAAATCTCCATGGCCTTTCCGGCTTCAATGTGATCAAGAACTATTCCTTCATTTAACTGTCCTATATTTAACATGATAAAACCCCTTATTATTTGGCATTTACAGAATCAAGCAAAGTTAATATGACAGCCTGTCTTATGAAAACGGCATTATTAACCTGTTCAAAATATTTGGCTCTCTCATCATTATCCACATCAGCGGCAATTTCATTATTTCTGGGAAGAGGGTGGAGCACATACATATTGCTCTTTGCCGCACCCAGCTTCTCTTTATTAAGAATATAATAATCCTTCATACGGATATATTCGTCTTCCGAGAAAAATCTTTCTTTTTGAACTCTGGTCATGTAGAGAATATCAAGATCGCTGATAACATCTTCAAGCTTTTCAACTTCTTCAAAATCAATATTATTATCTATCAGAAGATCATCCCTGACATAATCAGGCACACGTAATTCTCTTGGCGATATAAGTACGAATTTTACGTTTTCATATCTGATAAGGGCATGAATAAGCGAATGCACCGTACGACCGAATTTTAAATCACCGCAAAGTCCGATGGTAAAATTACTCAGCGATCCTCTGAGTTCGCGAATGGTCATAATGTCTGCCAGTGTCTGAGTAGGATGCTCATGACCGCCATCACCCGCATTAACTATAGGAATGGAAGAGTAATCGGCAGCCACACGCGGAGCACCTTCTTTCGGATGCCTTATGGCACATATATCGGCATAGCTTGAAACCACACGAATAGTGTCGGCAACGGTTTCGCCTTTGGTTGCAGAGCTTGAAGACGCCTCAGAAAAGCCGAGCGTCGAACCGCCCATATTCATCATTGCGGATTCAAAACTCAGCCTTGTTCTTGTACTTGGTTCATAAAAGAGGGTGGCAATCTTTTTGCCGTCACAGCTATGCGCATATTTATCCGATGAAACTTTAATATCATGTGCCAAATCGAGCAGTTTTTCTGTTTCTTCAACAGTAAAATCTAAAGGGCTTAATAAATGTTTCATATGAACCTCCGGAATTTTTATTTTATTTTAACCCGAAAAACTTTACATGTAAATGCAAAAAAATAACTCCGGAATAATTCCGAAGTTATTTTTAAGATTAAGTAATAAATATTACTTATCACCGTCAGGTGTCTCACCATCTACGATGTCTTTAACTTTTTCGGCACCTTCTTTAAACGCATCACCTACTTCTTTAGCACCGTCAGCAGCGGCTTCGCCCATGTTTTTGGCGCCTTCGGCAACGGCTTCTCCAACTTCTTTAGCATCTTTTTTAGCACCGCCGGCAAAATCTTCAACACCTTCTTTGATATTGCCACCGAGTTCTTTTGCTCCGTCGGCAATTCCGGTTGCGGTATCCTTAACGCCTTCTTTTACGTTACCTCTGAAGTTTTGCATTCCTTCTTTTGCATCGTTGAAAATATCCTTGTGATCATCCTTGATGTCATTCATTAAATCTTTTCTGTCTGCACTAAAGGAGCTGATATTACCGTTTTTAAAACGGGAATATGTACCCATTGTTCTAACGAGAACCATTATACGTGCTACGATAACGTAAATGGTTGCACCAATAAGAATGATTGCAAAAATAACATTGATGACAGGTATATACTGAACAATAAGCATTATTATAGTAACAGCAGTAAATATAATTGTTGATACGAGGAAGTTGTTCCAGGCATTAATACATTTAGCTGCATAAATTGAATCATTGTTGTCATTTGCAACATCAGCGCAACCGCCCATTAATGATTTTATCTTTAAAAGGTCAATAATGAACATAGCGATTACGAAGATAACACCGAGGATGATGGAAACAACAATTGTTCCAACATAGTTTTCAATACTACCTCCTGAAACTGCAGTAAGGATAATAAGAATAATCGCATATGCAACACTTATGCAAATATCAATGATATAGAAAATCTTTGCTTTTGCAAAATTACGATTAACCTTGGATAACTGCACCAAACCGATAATTGAAATTACAATACCGGCTACGCCAATCCATGTGTAAACTGTTCCATATACAACGGAATATGAAAAGTTTTGTGAGATTGATGTAAAAATCTCAATCAACAGGCCTATGAACACAAGCACAAGGCCGGAAATGCTATTTTTGTTTGCCATGACTAAATACCTCCATAAAATTATTTTTTTTTATCTCTATGGTTATTTTAATACTTTTTTTATAAATTTTCAACCTTTTTAATCTTTTTAAAATTGTATGTCATTTTGACCAAACACCCTATATATGGTAAAATATCTGAGAAAATTTTTTCGAAAAAAGGATAAAAAAATGGCTGAAATAATACTTACCGGTGACCGACCAACCGGAAAACTTCATCTCGGACATTATGTCGGTTCTCTGAAGCAGCGGGTTCTGCTGCAAAACTCCGGCAAATATGACGAGATTTTCATTATGATTGCCGACGCACAGGCACTTACCGACAATGCCGACAATCCCGAGAAGATCAGAACAAATATTTTGGAGGTTGCTCTCGACTATCTTTCCGTCGGTATCGATCCCGATAAATCAAATATATTAATACAGTCTCAGATACCTGCACTGACTGAGCTAAGCTTTTATTATATGAACCTTGTGACTGTCGCCAGACTCCAAAGGAATCCGACGGTAAAGTCAGAGGTTGAATTAAGAGGCTTCAACACAAATGTTCCCGTTGGATTTTTTGCTTATCCGATCAGTCAGGCGGCCGACATCACGGCATTTAAGGCAACGGTTGTTCCTGCCGGCGAAGACCAGGAGCCCATGATAGAACAGACCCGTGAGATAGTCCGCAAATTCAATCAGATATATGGGGATGTTCTGGTAGAGCCCAAGATATTGTTATCCGACAACAAAGCATGCAAGAGACTGCCCGGTACCGACGGCAAAGCTAAGATGAGTAAATCTCTCGGTAACGGAATTTATATTTCCGACAGCGCCGACACGGTTAAACAAAAAGTCATGAGCATGTATACCGATCCGGACCACATCAGAGTGGAAGATCCCGGTAAGATTGAGGGCAATACGGTATTTACATATCTTGATGCATTTTGTATTCCGGAAGATTTCCCTGAATTTCTGCCTGATTACAGCTGCCTTGACGAGCTTAAAGATCACTATAAAAAAGGTGGTCTGGGTGATGTTAAGATTAAGAAATTCCTTATTAATGTCTTGGAAAGAGAGCTGTCCCCAATCAGAGCGAAAAGAAGCGAGTATGAGAAGGACATTGCCGGCGTATATGACATACTTAAGACAGGTACCGCCAGAGCCCGCGAGGTTGCAGACAACACCTTATCCGAAGCTAAAGACGCAATGAAGATTAACTATTTTGAGGATAATGCACTCATTAAATCCCAGGAAATGCTTTATAACAACTGATTTTGACTTTTAGAAAGAAGTGATTTTTCATGAATTGTCCGTTTTGCTCAAATGAGAACACCAAGGTTATAGATTCACGGCCCACCGAAGCAGGCGTAATCAGAAGACGACGCATGTGTGAGAAATGCGGTGAACGTTTTACCACATATGAGAGATTCGAGCCGATACCTCTTATGGTTATTAAGAAGGATGAGACCAGAGAGTCGTATGACAGAGAAAAGATAAAATCCGGAATCAAACGTTCATGTCATAAAAGACCGGTTTCGGCAAGTCAGATTGATGCCATGACGGATGCCGTTGAATCTGCCGTATTTGCAATGGATAAAAAAGAAATTCGTACCAATGACATCGGAGAGCTTGTCATGGAACAGCTAAAAGACGTTGACGAAGTTGCATACGTGCGTTTCGCTTCCGTTTATCGTGAATTTAAGGATGTCAATACGTATATAGAAGAGATACAGAAGTTTCTGAACAAATAAAGGATAAACGCATATGAAGCATTTACTTTTTCCCGATGCGTATTATGATTCAACCTTTGACATAGACTATAAAGCCTTAAAGAAGATGGGCTTTTTAGGTCTTCTTTTTGATATAGATAATACGCTGACAATTCACAATGTAAAAGCCGAAAAAAAGGAAGCCCGTTTTTTTGATTATTTACACAGACTGGGCTTTCGCACGGTTGTTATGTCCAACAACAGCAAGGACAGGGTGGCTCCTTTTGCAAAAATGCTCGGCACGTCTTATATTTCCCGCGCCCAAAAACCGCTTCCATGGGGATACCGCAAGGCAATGGAAATGATAGAGACAAATAAAGACAATACCTTGTTTATCGGCGACCAGCTCTACACCGATATAATGGGCGCCAATATAGCCGGATTAAAATCAATACTTGTAAGACCCATCTCTTCTCATGAGGCATCTTGGATTAAGATGAAAAGAATAATTGAAAAACCTGTTATTTCCCTTTATGAGGTGGGGCACAAAAAAAATAATATTAATTTTTAGGAGAATTCATGAAAGATATAAAAGGTACAACAAAGCTGTGCGCATTACTCGGTAATCCCACCGGTCATTCACTTTCTCCTTTGATTCATAATAATCTTGCATACATGACACGTACGGATATGGCTTATTCCACATTTGAGCCCGAAAAGGAGGCTCTGGGCGATGCCGTAAAGGGTGCGTTCGCTTTGGGAATACAGGGCATGAACGTTACCGTTCCTTATAAAGAAGAGATTATTCAATACCTGTCAGGGATTGACCCTCTTGCACGCGCAATCGGTGCCGTCAATACATTGGTTCGAAAGGAAGACGGATACTACGGATATAATACGGATATATTGGGATTTGTCAGAGAATTATCGGACAATAATATATCCCTTGCCGGAAGCAACGCGGTTATCCTTGGGGCAGGAGGCGTGGCGCGCGCCATTGCATTTGCCTGCGTTAATGAAGGTGCCGCAAAGACGTATATTCTTAACAGATCCGTCGATAAGGCTGAAAGAATAGCTTCAGACATAAGGGATTATTTTAAAGAAAAAGCAGACGGGCGTGTATTTACCGGTTCACTTGAGAGCGGTGAAGAGACAGACTGCGACAATATTATTCTCATACATACAACCAATGTCGGAATGCATCCGAATGTAAATGACATTTTACTTCCGGAAAGCAGTCTTTACAAAAAAGCCGTCTTTGGCTTTGACGTTATATATAATCCGTATGAGACTTCATTTATGAAGAAGCTTAAAGAAAACGGCAAGAGAGCGGTGAACGGTTTGCCGATGCTTTTGTTCCAGGCTGAAGAAGCATATAAGATGTGGTTTGACGTTAATATCACCCGCAGCATGGAGAATAATCTGAAGTCAAAGTTAAAAGAAGCTCTCGGAATTAAGAAAGACCGCAAATCCAAAAACAACGTCAACGGAAAAGAAAATATAATTCTTATAGGTTATATGGGAAGCGGTAAAACTACACTTGGCAAATGGATTGCAAAGCACACCGGTCGTACGCTGATTGATACCGACCGTGAGATCGAAGCTGCTGCAGGTAAAACCATAAAAGAGATTTTTGAGACGGAAGGTGAAGAGGCTTTCCGAAAGCTTGAAAGCGAGTATCTCGAAAAACTTGCAGGCGAGAAGAGAAGCGGGCTTGTTATATCGGTAGGAGGCGGAACGCCGGTTCCCGAACATAACAGAGAGCTCTTAAAGCAAATCGGAATTGTGGTTTATCTTCGCGCTTCTGCCGATGAGCTTATGAAGCGTCTGCGATATGACGTAAGAAGACCGCTCCTTCAGGGCAAGGACGGAGAGGAAAGAAGAGAACTTATTGAAGATATGCTGCAAAAGCGTGAGCCCGCATATATGTCTGCTGCTAATCTGATAGTTAAGACCGACGGGGTATATTTCCCAAGGATATATCAGATAATACACAAAAGGCTTCGCGGCCAGTCCTTCTTAGGACCGAAAAGAAAAAACCAACGTAATAATCAAAACAAAAAAAGGAGGCGTAATTATGAAAATTCTGGTAATCAACGGACCTAACATTAATTTTCTCGGCATTCGCGAAAAAGATATTTACGGTTCTAAGGATTATGAATTCCTGAAAGAATCGATCCAGGACAAAGCAGATCTTTTAGGCATCGATGTGGAGCTTTACCAGAGCAATTCCGAAGGTGCGATTATAGACCGTATTCAGCTTGCATACCACGAGAACGTTGACGGTATTGTAATCAACCCCGGAGGTCTTACTCATACAAGCGTTTCTTTGCATGATGCCCTGGCTTCCGTTGCTGATATCCCTAAGATTGAAGTTCATATTTCCAATATCAATTCACGCGAGGATTTCCGCAAGAATTCCATTACAGCGGGAGCATGCCAGGGACAGATTTCAGGTCTTGGAATTAACGGCTATCTTTATGCCATGGAAGCAATTTGTGATATTTTGGCCTTAAGTTAAGCATGTGCATTTAACTTGAAAAAAATATCGGTCTATATTAATATATTTAAGGTTTAAAATTGATTTATCATAATCGGAGGAAGAAATAATGATTAGTGCTGGTGACTTTAAAAACGGTATTACAATTGAGATGGATGGAGCTATTTGGCAGATAATAGAATTCCAGCATGTAAAACCGGGAAAAGGTGCTGCATTTGTTCGTACAAAATTAAAAAACATCGTAAGTGGCGGAGTAGTGGAGAAGTCATTCAGACCTACAGAAAAATTCCCTCTTGCTCATATTGATAAAAAAGATTGCCAGTACCTGTATCAGGACGGCGACTTCTTTAACTTCATGGATAACGAGACATTTGACCAGATTGCTCTTTCTTCTGAGCAGGTTGGCGATGCTTTAAAATTCGTAAAAGAAAACGAAGTTTGCAAGCTTATGTCACATAACGGTAATGTGTTCGCAATTGAACCGCCAATGTTTGTTGAGCTTGTTATCACGGAGTCCGAGCCGGGCGTTAAGGGTGATACCGCTACGGGTGCAACAAAGCCCGCAATCGTTGAGACAGGTGCACAGGTTATGGTTCCGCTTTTTGTTAACCAGGGTGATACGATTAAGATTGATACACGTACCGGAGAATATCTTTCCAGAGTTTAATTTTTGTTACCCATAGATGTATAATCAATATCGAGATATTCGATATTGATTTTTTTTAAATGGATTACTGACTGATGAGACTGATTGATAAACTTGAAAATAAATTCGGACGTATTGCAATAAAGCATTTAATGCTCTATGTATGTATCTGTTACGCAGTAGGCTACGTACTTTTTATTACTAACAACTACGGTGTACTGGATGCTCTTTCGCTTAACGCCGAAAAGATTTTGCACGGTCAGGTATGGAGAATCGTAAGCTACCTGGTTCAACCGCCCACAAGTGCAAGACCGCTGTTCTTTTTCATAACACTTTATTTTTATTACATGATAGGAAGATATCTGGAATATCAATGGGGCGCTTTTAAGTTCAACGTATATTTCTTTTCCGGAATGTTACTTAACGTAATTGCAGCCATTGTAATCTTTCTGATATTCGGCATTAATATGCCAATGTCCGTATATTTCCTGAATCTTTCGCTTTTCATGGCGTTTGCTTTGGAACAGCCGGACAGATATATGCTGCTGTTTTTTATCATTCCCTTCAAAGCAAAATGGTTTGCGCTTATAGACGCGATTTATTTTGGTACGGCAGTACTTTTCGGATTCCTTTCCTTAGGCGTCCGGCTGCCTGACGGACTGATCACATTCCTTTCGAGAATCGGTATAAATCCGTCACCGACGGCTGCTACCGCCGCAGTAATAGCAATGATGAATTTCATCATATTTTATTTTGTATTTAAAGTCGGAGGGAAGAGCAGCAGCAGACAACAAAACCAAAAACAATATCAATACAATCCGTACGGTAACGCAAACCGTTCCGGAAATAACAATCAAAACAATCAAAGAGGCGCTTATACGTCTCAGGCGGGACCGACCCGTATACCGAGACACCGCTGTGCAATATGCGGTAAAACGGAGTTTAATGCACCAAATGAGGATTTTCGTTTCTGTACGTCATGCGAAGGCGCTTTTGAATATTGCAGCGAGCATTTGCACAACCACAAGCATGTTTACAGAGACAAGGACGGCAACCTAAAAAGAGATTAGAATCGGAGGATACAAAATGACGGTTTACGAAGAACTTCAGGAGCGCGGCTTAATAGCCCAGGTGACTGATGAAGATATAATAAAAGATCTGATTAACGAAGGGAAAGCATGCTTTTATATCGGCATAGACCCGACGGCAGATTCTTTACATATCGGTCATTATATGACTCTTTGCCTTATGAAAAGACTCCAGATGTCCGGCAATAAGCCCGTTTGTCTTATGGGTGGCGGAACTGCCATGATAGGAGATCCTTCCGGCAAAACCGATATGCGTAAGATGATGACAAAAGAAGAGATAGAAAGAAATGTCGAATGCATTAAAAAACAGGTTTCGCGTTTTATTGATTTCGATAACGATAAGGCTCTTCTTGTAAATAATGCCGACTGGCTTCTTGATCTTAATTACGTCGATCTCTTAAGAGAAGTCGGACCGCACTTTAATGTGAATGTCATGCTTCGTGCGGAATGCTATAAGCAGAGAATGGAGAGGGGACTTAGCTTCCTCGAATTCAACTACATGATTATGCAGGCATATGATTTCTATGTTCTTTTCCAAAAATACGGCTGTAATCTTGAGTTCGGAGGAGACGATCAGTGGAGCAACATGCTTGCGGGAACCGAGCTTATAAGAAAGAAGCTCGGCAAGGATGCAAGTGCTCTTACAATACCTCTTCTTACCAACTCTGAAGGCAAGAAAATGGGTAAAACTGTTGCCGGTGCACTTTGGCTTGATGAGAACAAAACATCGGTTTATGACTTCTTCCAGTATTGGAGAAATGTCGATGATGCCGACGTTATTAAGTGTCTGAAGATGATTACGTTTTTGCCTCTTGAAGAGATTGCCGAAATGTCCAAATGGGAAGGTGCCGAGCTTAATAAAGCAAAAGAGATTCTTGCATTCGAAGTTACCAAGCAGGTGCATGGCGAAGAAAAAGCAAGTAAGGCACTTGAAGCGGCACGAAGTGTTTTCTCAGGAGGAACCTCTGAGAATATGCCCGAGGTAACACTTACCGACGATCAGTTCAAGGACGGAAAGATTGACGCCGTTACGCTTGCCGTAAGTACGGGTTTGTTTAGTTCCAATTCCGACGCAAGAAGAATGATCGATCAGGGATCGATTTCAGTTAATAAAGTTAAAGTTGAGACAAAAGACGATACCTTTGAAAAATCACTTTTTGAAAATGAAGTTATTTTCCAAAAGGGTAAAAAGAAGTTTGTGAAGATTCATTTATAATACGGAGTAAAAATGGCGTTTGACGGATTTACCATCGCCGGAATAAAACAGGAATTGGCAGGTAATCTGACTGATTCCAGGGTAATGAAAATAATTCAACCCGAATCTGACGAGATATATATTACATTCAAAAAAAATTCCGATACATACAGGCTGCTTATTTCTTCAAATGCTTCCTTACCGCTCATTTATCTTACAGACATGAAAAAGGAGGCGCCAAAAGAAGCGCCTGCTTTTTGTATGCTCTTAAGGAAGCATCTGCAAAACGGAAGAGTGATATCGATTACCCAACCCGGCATGGAAAGAGTAATTGATATTACGATAGAGCATATGGACGAGATGGGCGACATGAAGCCCAGACACCTTATCGCTGAGTTTATGGGCAAGCACAGCAATATAATTCTTGTAAATGATGAGGATGTCATACTGGATGCGATTAAACGTGTCCCGGCCCAGGTAAGCTCTGTTCGTGAGGTTCTTCCTTCAAGGAAATACTTCATACCGGGTACTGATAAAAAACTGGACCCTTATGAATGCAGACTTGAGGATTTTAATGACAAATTAAAAGAGTGTCCCGGTGAGATTTTAAAAAGCCTGTACATGTCCGTTACAGGTCTTAGCCCGATGACTGCAAATGAAGTGTGCGAGAGGGCGGGTGTTGACGCAGACAGAGCATCGTCATCTTTATCGGCAAAAGAAAAAGAAAGTCTTTTTAATGCTTTAAAGGATATTATCCGGGAAATAACAGACAATGATTTTAAATATGCCATTTATACCGACGACGATAAGCTTGAATTCAGTGTAATTAATCTTATAAACAGACAGCCTTCCAAGGTATTTGATACGGCAAGCAGGCTCCTGATTGAATATTACCGAAAAAAGGAAATCAAAAACAGAATCAATCAAAAGTCTGCCGATTTAAAGAAGCTTGTTTCCAATTATCTGGACCGTGCGTACAAAAAAAGAGTCCTGCAGGAATCAGATCTTAAGAAAACCGAAAGCCGTGAAAAATACAGGGTTTACGGAGAACTGCTGCAGGCGTACGGATATAATGTCCAATCGGGGGCAGACAGTATAACGGTTGAAAATTATTATGATAATAATAATCCGATAACGATTCCTTTAAAAAAAGAACTGACTCCGCAGGAAAATGCCTCATCTTACTTTAAAAGATATAACAAGCTTAAGAGAACATTTGAGGCGGCAACGGTTCAGTTAAAGGAAACATGCGATGAGATAAGACAGCTCGAGTCAATTGCGGAAGCTCTTAACTTCTCGGAGACGGAAGATGATCTCTCTCAAATAAAATCCGAACTTATCGACTTAAAATACATAAAACAGTCTTCTTCCAAGATTAATAAAAAGATACTCTCAATACCTCTTAAATTTATCTCAAAGGACGGTTTTGAGATATATGTCGGCAAGAACAATTATCAAAACGAAGAGATTACCTTTAAGCTCGCCTCATCTGATGACTGGTGGTTTCATGCAAAAAACATTCCCGGTTCTCATGTGATTTTAAAGACCGACGGAAAAGAGATACCCGATTCAACATTTGAAGAAGCAGCAGCGCTTGCCGCTCATTTTTCAAAGGGAAAGGATCAAAAGAAGATAGAAGTTGATTACACCAGGAAAAAGGAATTAAAGAAACCTCCGGGTGGTGCAGCAGGTTTTGTTATATATCATACGAATTATTCAATGGTTGCATCAACGGATATAAGCAGTATCAGACAGGTTGAAAATACACAGAATATTTGAATTTTCACAAGGTTTTTGCTATAGTAGACAGGATAAATTTCGGGAGATTTATTATTTTATGAATAACAAAGGCTTACTTATGATCATATCCGGCTTCTCGGGAACCGGAAAAGGCACCGTTGTAAACAGTCTTCTTGACAAATACGGTGACTCATATGCGCTTTCGATTTCTGCGACGACAAGAGCGCCCAGAAGCGGTGAAGAACATGGTCGCGAATACTTTTTTAAGACACGCGAAGAGTTTGAACTCATGATTTCCAACAACGAGCTTATTGAATATGCTCAGTACGTTGATAATTTCTACGGCACTCCAAAAAAATATGTCGAAGAAAAGCTGGAAAGCGGAAGCAACGTAATCCTTGAGATTGAGATTCAGGGCGCATTACAGGTTAAGAAGATGTATCCTGAGGCTGTTCTCATCTTTCTTTTCCCGCCAAGCGTTGATGAACTCGAAAAAAGGTTAAAGACCAGGGGCACGGAGACGGACGCCGTTATATCGGAGAGGATGTCGAGAGCCTGCAAAGAGATAGAATACGCTTATGATTATGACTACATAGTTGTCAATGATACGATAGAAGAGTGTGTCGACACTATTCATAATATTATTTTAACCGAAAAATTAAGAGCTTTTCGACAGACTGATTTTATAAAAAACACAGAAGTTAATCTGAACGGAAAATATTGCTGATATACCTAATAACTGTTTAGAAAGGAATATATTATGTTACATCCATCATATACCGAATTAATGGAAAGAATTAATAAAGACGTGGAAGAGGGCGCTACACCGGTTGTGCAGAGCCGTTATTCAATCGTTAAGGCCACAGCCAACAGAGCAAAACAGATAATCGAGGCACGCGCGCTTGAAGAAAAAGTAAGCAAGCTTCTTTCCATGAACGGAAGCAATGATCCGACAGCTCCGGAGGCTACGGTTAATTTATCAAAAGAAGAAATCGTTGCCTTAAAAAGAGGAGAGGCTTTAATCCCCAACGCTGAAGACAGAAAGCCCCTTTCAATAGCAGTGGAAGAGCTTTATGACGGATTTCTTACCTTAACCGAGAGTTCGGAGGAATAATGGACAAGACTATTTTATTTGAAGATTTGAATATATCCAGGGAGCTTAAAAAAGCCCTTAAGGATATGGAATTTGTCGAAGCCACACCTGTCCAGAGCCAAAGTATTCCTCTTGTAATGCAGGGCAGGGATGTGGTTGCACAGGCTCCCACGGGAACCGGTAAGACATGTTCCTTCGGTATACCGATTATCGAAAGCACAAACCCTTCCGACAAATCCGTCAGATCGCTTATCCTTTGTCCCACACGCGAGCTTGTGGTACAGACAACGAATGAGCTTCTTAAGCTCACAAAATATAAAAAGCAGGTTAAGGTTGTTGCCATTTACGGCGGTCAGAATATCGAAAGACAGATTGCATCTCTTAAGAAGAAACCGCAGATAATCGTTGCGACACCCGGACGTCTCATGGACCACATGAAGCGCCGTACAATTCATCTTGACCGTTTAAACCATATCGTACTGGATGAAGCCGATGAGATGCTTGATATGGGATTCCGTGATGATATTGATGAGATACTTCGCAGTGTTCCGATGGATCGGCAGACAGTTTTATTTTCTGCCACGATGTCAAAAGAGATTCTTGCGATAACCAAAAAATATCTTAAAAACCCTGCAAAGGTTCAGATAACAAAGAGCGAGGTTACCGTAAAGTCCGTTAAGCAATATTACTTGGAGGTTTCTCCGATTCAAAAAACGGATATACTTGCAAGACTGATTGATATTAACGATTTCAAGCTCTCTATAATTTTCTGCAATACCAAAAGAAAGGTTGACGAGCTTGCACGTGAGATGACCGCAAGAGGGTATAACGCCATCGGTCTTCACGGTGACATGAGACAGACTCAGCGTGACAGAGTCATGAAGGCTTTTAAAAACGGACGTGTTGAGATCCTTATAGCAACAGATGTTGCCGCCCGCGGAATCGATATAAAAGACATTGACGTTGTCTTTAATTATGATTTACCGGACGATCTTGAATATTATGTTCACAGAATCGGAAGAACGGGACGCGCTAACAGGGAGGGCGTATCATATTCTCTTGTTTCCCGTCGTGAAATGTATAAGCTGCATGAGATTATGCGCTATACGAAGGCGAAGATTAAGTTTACAACCGTTCCTAACGTAGGTGAGATCACAAATGTAAGGATACAGCAGACCATGGCTACCATTATGGATGTCCTTACGCACAGCGACCTTAAGGTTTACTCGGATGCCATCCAAAAATTCATGGAAGATTCCGGTGACGATTATACGATACTTGATATAGCCGCTGCTTTTCTGAAGCACGAGGCAGGTTCTGACGGTATTGAGGACTCACAGATAAAGTCAGGAAAAAAAGCTGCAGCTCATTCGAGGTCCGATTCCAAATATACTTCGGATCGAATATTTGTAAACCTCGGAAAGATGGATTCCATAAAGCCGATTCAGTTCCGTAAATTGCTTAATAATTGCGGAGTGAATGACAATGAGATTCATGATATAGACATTCTTGAAAAATTCTCTTTTGTTGAAGTTGACAAAAATAAAACCCAGGATGTTCTTACACATTTGAACGGGTCCGTAATTAACGGCAGAAGAGTAAATGCCGAAATATCAATCGGCAGAAAAAAAACTTTAAAAAGGCACTAAACCTTTTTTCACATACACCTTAAGGAGAGAGTGTAATGAGTAATAAACCCGCAAAAAGAAGTAAGGTATTAAACTTTGTACTGCTTGGTCTTATGGCGCTTCTGGCGGCAATGACAGCAGTAGTATTGGCCGGCACGGCAGGGAAGGGCATGATTCCTGCAGGCTATGCCATTTTTGTATTGATTATATCAGCAGCCATAATTATTATTTCACTTTTTTCTTTTAAGAAAAAAGCATTCAATATTGTCATGATTGTAATATCGGCTGTTGCATGCTTTGTAATGATTGCACTCGCAACCTTTACAAATAAGTTAAACAGTACAATTTCCGATATTACTGCCAAAACTCAAGATGTTAACATGATAAAAGTAGCAGTACTTAAAGAGAGTCCTTACCAAATCATCGGAGATCTTAAAGGAAAAACAATATCTTATTCCGATTCTGAAGATAAGACTATCGTTAACAGATCCATTGAAGAAATTAACGGCAAGGTTTCCGACGTATCTTATACGGCGTCAAGCGGCCTGATAAATCTTGCAGATGAATTAAGAGACGGTGATACTGATGCAATTATCATCAATAATGCGTCTTTAAGTATCCTTGATGATATAGATGCATATTCGAACTTTACAGATGAGATTCGATTTATTTATGAATTCGAGATAAGAACTGATGTTGATATTTCAAACGATACTTTAGGCGATGTATTTACGATTTATATAAGCGGAATCGATACTTACGGTTCACCGTCAGCAACAAGCCGCAGTGATGTTAATATCCTTGCTGTCGTAAACAGAAAATCAAAGCATATACAGCTTATCAACACACCAAGAGATGCATATGTATATCTGCCCAACAGCGGTGACATGAAAGATAAGCTTACTCACGCCGGTATATACGGTATTGAGACATCAATGAAAACAATCAGTAATCTTTATGATATCAACGTTGATACATATATGCGTGTCAACTTTACGGGATTCCAGGAAATCATTGATGCGATTGGCGGTATAGATGTATATTCCGATTATGACTTCACCGTTACGGGAGGAGGATTCTCTTATAAAAAGGGAATGAATCACATGAACGGAATAGAGGCGCTTGCCTTTGCAAGAGAGCGTAAGGCATTCGCGGAAGGTGATAACCAACGCGGTATCGATCAGATGAAAGTAATTGATGCAACTATTTCCAAGCTTACATCTTCACCTGAAGCACTCACCAACTACAACTCACTTTTAAGCGGACTGGCATCCTCCATGCAGACATCGGTACCTAACGGAACGATTTACAGCCTTGTTAACGACCAGTTAACAAGCTCCGGATCGTGGAAGGTTGATTCATATGCCGTTACGGGAGAGGGTACATATGCAAGTACTTATTCAATGCCCGGAACACAGCTTTATGTAATGATTCCTGATGAAGATTCAATACAGGAAGCAAAAGATCTTATTCAAAAAGTTAAAAACGAAAGTTAAATTTTAAAAAGGATGACTGAATTAATCAGTCATCCTTTCTTAGTTTAACGATATTTCTTGCTTTACGTTTATTTTCATCAACCTGATCGGCATAATGACGTCTGGTGGTATTAACATCCTTATGCCCAAGAACATCGGCTACAAGATAGATATCATGACTTTCCTGATACAGGTTGGTGCCGTATGTGCTTCGCAGCTTATGAGGAGTAATATGCTTCACGGTGGTGACAGTGGAAGCGTACTTTTTAACGAGTTTTTCAACGGAGCGAACACCCAGGCGTTTCCCCTGTTGGGATAGGAAAAGTGCATTTTCATGACCGGTTTGAGGGTTTTCGTTTTTTCTCTCAACGAGATAGTCCCTTAATGCCTTATCTACCTCGTCACCAAAATATACAAAGCTCTCAGATCCACCTTTCCTTATTACACGAATACGGACATTGTCAAAATCCACATCGCTTATATCAAGACCGACACATTCGGAGACTCGAATACCTGTGCCCAGCATCAGTGTAAGTAATGCAAGATCGCGGTTTTTAAGCTTCTTGTGGAACCTGAGCTGGTTATTGGTTAATTTATTACCTGATTCCACGTTATCAAGGAATTCAGCCACTTCGTTAGGCTCCATACGTACAATTGCATTGTCATGGATCTTAGGCATTTCAACCTTTACCGAAGGGTCGCCCGTAATCCTTTCATGCTTATAATAATATGCAAAGAAACCGCGAAGAGAGCAGAGCTTCCTTTTAATGGCACGTTCACCGTTCGTCTTAACGGTGCCGTCTTTTTCATATACCTTACAATGTCTTAAATAATCGGATATATCATCGCCGGTTATGGTATCAAGGTCATCCGTGGTAATGGATCTTATTTCTTTGCCTTTTAAGGGGCCTCTTGACTCCGTCAGGTAATAAAAGAATCCCTGAATGTCTCTTGCGTATGCAATCTTGGTTCTGGGTTGCTTTGTAAACTCCAGGCTGTTAAAATAATCAACACAAAATCCGGGAAGTTCATCAAGCATCTTATTAAGCTTTAATGCGAGCTTGACTTCTTCCTGTTTTGAATAGGATGAATTGTTGGTATCGCTCATTATTAATACCTCCCGATATTAGAAAGATAACAGTAGTATCGTTGGTATGGATTATAACAGATTTATTCGGTAAATTCAAGTTTAACGAATAAATAGTACGTTTTTTACCGGATACCGCAAACCCGCATAAAATCTAACAAAAGCCGCTTCCTGACATTTAGGAAACGGCTTTTTGAATGCAAATACGAATACATTTATCCATGCTGCTTAAATTTTTAGTTTTATTGCTCTTTTGTATGACATTTTAACCGGTGCCTTACGTATATATTCACGTCCGTATAACTTTAAATCGCATTCTCGGCAATTAATTATTAACAGCTTCTCCATAATAATAATATGTTATGTTACGTCCGCTGTGTATCCTGTAATCTCTGATATTATTCATCGTCCTGATGTTATCTATGTACTGTTCGCATGTTTCATCGTCACCATGGTACTTAACCGCAATGTCCCAAAGCGTATCCGAATCCTGTACGGTCATGCTTGAATAATATTTTGTTGATCCGCCTGAGTTCCTTTTTTCGGATGCATTCGTTATCATAATGCTTCCAACTGCCGTAATTGCGGCTATGCATAATAATGTCATAATAACGACAAGCTTCTTACCGGCAACGGTAAGTCTGTATTTTGTATGTTTTTTCATGATAATATACCTCCAAATCAGAGAGATTATGCGAATCAATGTTCGCAAACTTTTGTTCGTATTTGAATTTTATAACACAAACAATTGTTTGTCAATATTTTTCGAACAAATTATCTGAACATTTTTTCTGAATTGTCTTGATATTTATCTTTATGAGTGTTACTATCAATAAAAGCATTGTGTTTAACCCACAGGAGGATTTATATATGGCTTACGGTAAGATTTCCGCTAAACAACAGGAAATATTGGATTTTATAAAGGAACAGATTCTAAACAAAGGCTATCCGCCTTCAGTTCGTGATATTTGTGTGGCAGTTGACCTTAAATCAACATCCTCCGTTCATTCCCACCTTGAGAAGCTTGAAAAGAACGGCTACATTAAGAGAGATCCCGCAAAGTCACGTACCATCGAGATTATCGACGAAGACTTTAATGACGTACGCAGAGAGATGGCTTACGTTCCTGAAATCGGTGATGTTGCCGCCGGTACTCCTCTCCTCGCCGTAGAGAATACCAGCGGATATTTCCCGATTCCTACCGAATATCTGCCTAATGAGAAGACCTTTATCCTTCGCGTTAAAGGTGACAGCATGGTTGATGTCGGGATTTTGGACGGCGACAGGCTTATTGTCGAACAGACTTCAACCGCATCAAACGGAGAGATTGTTGTAGCTTTAGTTGATGATTCAGCTACGGTAAAGCGCTTCTTTAAGGAAGACGGTCATATCAGACTTCAGCCCGAGAATATGTTTATGGAGCCTATCATCGTTGATGACTGCGTTATTCTTGGCAAGGTTGTCGGTCTTTTCAGATTCGGTATTAAATAATTTTTTTACGCATTAAAAAAACGGCCTCGGCCGTTTTTTTTAAATATTAATTTCTTTGCCGTCTTTCCATATTCGTTCAAGGTCGTAAAACAGTCTTTCTTCAGCGGAAAATATATGCACTATGAATTCGCCGTAATCCATCAGGATCCAGGAGCCTTCCGGATAACCTTCGATTCCTTTTGGTTCTTTTGCAAGCTTCGCAAGCTTTTCTTCGATATTATCCGCAATGGTTTGAATCTGTTTTTTATTGGAGCCTGCGGCAATTATAAAATAATCGGCAAATGAAGATATGTCATGTATGTCTATGATACGAATATCTTCTCCCTTTTTTTCTTCAATTGCATCCTTTGCAACTTTAACAAGTTCAGTTACTGAATCTTCATTTATGTTCATTAATATAATTCCTTTCAGGAGAATTCGTCCAAACTAAATTTTTAGGACAATTTACTTTTGTAATAATCATACGCAGTCTGAGTCATGGAATCGATTGAACGCCCTTTGGCTTTAAGCATATCCAGCGTATCACCGAGTATCTGCAGAACCGTTGTCTCAAGATCTTTAAAAGCAAGCCTTCTTACTTCGGCCAGGTTATTTGCCTTATAGCGCATGGGTTCAATATAATCGGCAATAAATATTATCATATCCATCTTACTCATTGCCGGCTTACCGGTTGTATGCCACTTTATGGCCTCGGTAATTGATTTATCCTTAATCCCAAATCTTTCGGATGCAATATAGGCCCCGACCTTTGCATGCAAAAGATACGGATTCGCACGCTCGGTAGCCGATATCTCAATCCCAAGATCATCGCACATTTTTATCTGTTCGTCATAATCGATATACTTGGCATTATCATGCAATATCCCCGCAACGTATGCCGCGGAAATATCTGCCCCGTGACATGCCGCAAGGCACATCGCCGTATCCGCAACACCAAGAGAATGGCGAAAACGTTTTGGACTCTCGGATAATATTTGTTCAACTTCTTTTGTTATTTCCTGAATTCTTTCAAAATCCATAAGCTTCTCCGATTTATCTGTATAAATTATTTTCCATTATATACTCTTCAACGCTTTTTGGAACAAGTCCCGTTATGCTTTTTCCGGATTTAATTCTTTTACGTATATCCGAGGAACTGATTGGAATTTTCTTAATCTTAAGTTCTCTTATATCAGCTCCGTACTCTTGCTTTAAAAATTTCTTTTTTTCGGAAATGGCTTCAACATCATCACCGTCTCTTTTTCCGTAAAGAATTATACATTTCTTTAAAAAATCTCCGGCATTTTTCCACTCATCAATATACATAAGAGAGTCACTTCCGATTATAAAATAAATATCATCATAAACGTCTCGCAACTCATTTACCGTATCACACGTATATGTAATCCCGCCTCTGTCAATATCGATGGAAGATGCTCTCATATACTCCTCTCCCATCTCCTTTGCGCCAAGACGCGCCATTGCCAGTCTGTGCTCGGGTCCTGCCAATGAGGAAGTATCCTTATACCATGTCAGGGATGTTGGCATAAGGAGAATATTCCCAAGACCGAATTGTATATGTGCTTCCTTTGCAAGCTCCATATGACCGAGATGAATCGGATTAAAGGAACCTCCAAGCACACCGACAGATAAAGGATTCATCTAAATCACTCCACGTTAAAAATCATTTAATTGCCGTTGCAGGACAACCGCAAATTAATCTTTTTGAAATAATTACTCTACGCTAAAATGTCTTTTTTCGGGATCGCTGTTTGGCTTGTAGAGAATAATCTTTTTTCCGATTATCTTAACAATCTGCGAACCCGTTCTTTCGGATACTATCTCTGCTATCTCACGAACATCGTCGTTACAGTTTTTTAAAACACTTATTTTAATAAGCTCCCTTGCTTCAAGTGCGTCTTTAATGGCGGCCGTAAGCTCCGGTGATATTCCTGCCTTTCCGAACTGAAAAATAGGACTTAACTTACTGCCCTCTTTTATCAAATACGCTCTTTCTTTACTTGTCATTTCCACCTCTTTTATTCGTACGTTCCTTCAAAAAATTCAAATTCCAAATAGTCTCCGACCTTAACGGTATCGCCTTCACTAAGCCCCAGCTTCTTTAACTCTTTTATAATATTGTTCTTTTCCATGAACTCCTGGAAGAAAAGGAAACCTTTTTCGGATTCAATATTAGTGTAACCGAGCATCTTATCGACTCTCGGTCCGGTAACACAAAATACGCCTTCCCTCTTCTCATCCTTTGAAACATAAAACGGTTCGTCAGGATTATCAAAGAGCGACTGTGCCGTTATCTCCGGCTCGAATACAACAGCCTCCTTGGGCAGCGCATCCAGCATCTCTTTTACCTTATATAAAAGCTCCTGTACTCCGTCTCCCGTTGCTGCGCTAATCGCAAAAATATCTGAATCAGGAAAATCTTTTTTTAAGTCTTCAAGAACCTTTTTTCTAGACTCCTCATCAAGACAGTCAATCTTATTGGCGGCAATAACCTGCGGCTTATCAAGGATGCCCGGATCATATGCCACAAGCTCTTCGTTAATCTTTCTGATATCATCGGAGGGGTCTCTTCCTTCAAGACCTGCGGCATCAACTATATGAATGATTACTCTTGTTCTCTCAATATGTCTTAAGAATTCATAACCAAGACCCACACCCTGTGATGCGCCTTCAATAAGTCCCGGAATATCAGCAATAACAAAGCTGCTTCCCTCACCGATATAAGCAACACCCAGATTGGGATTAAGCGTCGTAAAGGGATAATTTGCAATCTTCGGTCTTGCACGTGTAACGGATGCAAGAAATGTGGACTTACCTACATTTGGGAATCCCACAAGACCGACATCGGCAATAACTTTGAGTTCCAGTCTTACCCATAACCCCTGCGCTTCCTGTCCCGGCTGTGCGTACTGCGGAGCCTGCATGGTCGACGTTGCATAATTCATGTTACCTTTTCCGCCACGGCCGCCGTTAAGGATAACAACCTCCTGATTGTCGCCTGACATATCGGCAATAATCTTTCCGCTCTCGTCATCATATACAACGGTACCTTCAGGAACCTTAATAATCAGATCTTCACCGTCTTTTCCGGTACATCTTCTCTTACCGCCCTCTTCTCCGTTCTCGGCTTTATATTTTTTGTTATATCTGAAATCGCTTAAAGTATTCAGACCTTTATCCACAACAAAAATAACGTCGCCGCCTTTTCCGCCGTTACCGCCGTCAGGGCCTCCGTTTGGAACATATAATTCGCGTCTGAATGAAACGTGACCGTCTCCGCCTTTTCCTGACTGTATAAAAATTCTCGTTCTGTCTGCAAACATTTAACATTCCTTATATGTAATACTTAAATTATCGGGGTAATTAAAAGCAAGCTCTTCCGCTGAAGACGCGAATGCTTCCATAAAGGTTTTTGCAATATCATCCGGCTCTTCGTTTGATAAACGAAAAATCACCTTAGCATCATCCTCATCAACAATATTCTCACACGGTTCGGACGTAAATTCCTGTATCGCTCCGATTGTGTGTGACGCAAGGGCCGATACGGCCGCGCAAAGCACATCTTTGCCCTTAATATCAAGGTCCGCATGCCCTCTTACTTCAAATTTTTGAATGATATTTTTGTTGTTTTTGTAAAAATAAATCTCTGTCATTTCTTCTAATCCTTATATTTTCAATATGTTATCTTTTTTACTTTTTCTTGTCAATAAAACCCCATTATTATATAATTTTTAAATATCCTGATAAAATTATGGATATGGAAAGAAGGTACTAAAAATGAGTTTTGAATTAATTAAGCAGATTCCGGAACCGGATGAAATTAAACAACAATTTCCCGTTCCCGACGGATTTGCGGAAAAGAAAAAGAAATTCGATGCGGAAGTAAAGGATATTATTACGGGCGAATCCGATAAGGTTCTTGTAATAATCGGTCCGTGTTCGGCGGATAATGAAGATGCTGTTCTTGATTACACACAGCGTCTAAGGAAAGTACAGGACAAGGTTGCCGATAAGCTTTTAATCATTCCGCGTGTTTACACCAATAAACCGCGTACGACAGGCACGGGATATAAGGGAATGCTCCATCAGCCCGATCCCGAAAAAGACTCGGACCTCCTGTCCGGTCTTATCGCAATCCGTAACATGCATCTTCATGTTATGGAAAATACCGAATTCATGACTGCTGACGAGATGCTCTATCCTGAAAATGCATGGTATCTGGATGATGTTTTAAGCTATATTGCAGTCGGTGCCAGATCTGTTGAAAACCAGCAGCACAGACTTGTTGCAAGCGGCTTCGACGTTCCCGTCGGCATGAAGAATCCGACCAGCGGAGACTTCAGCGTTATGCTAAACTCAGTCGTTGCAGCTCAATCTGTTCAATCATTTATGTACAGAAACTGGGAAGTAAAAACCCCCGGCAACCCTCTCACACATACTATTATCAGAGGTGCCGTTAACAAGCACGGACAAAACATCCCGAACTATCACTACGAGGACCTTATCCGTCTTTACAAGATGTACATGGACAGAGACCTTGAAAATCCCACAGTTATTATAGATGCCAATCACAGTAACTCAGGCAAACAATACAAAGAACAGATTCGAATCGTTAAAGAAGCGCTACACAGCAGACGCGGTTCCAACGATATTAACCGAATCGTTAAAGGCTTCATGATTGAAAGCTATATCGAGCCCGGATGCCAGAAAGTCGGCAACGGTGTTTACGGACAGTCAATTACCGACCCATGTCTCGGCTGGGATGACACAGAACGCCTTTTACTCGATATGGCCGATCTCATATAAATACCATTAAGCGCCAAGGCTTTATCTGCCCTCTTTTTCGGAACCCCCGGGGAAGGGGGTATTTTTAGATTGCTATCGTAATTGTCTCCCGGACGATTCTCTCCTGCGGCTTTTGGAGCTGTCACCCGGGCGGTTTTTGGCGGCTTTAGGTGTCACCATGTTCCGAATTAATCTTACGAATCAATGTGACAGGTGGAAGTTTACCGCCACGTTTAGGCATCCGTGTTCAATTCCCCGAGCTTGAAAATTTGGTCCTGTAAATTTTACGGCCAACCGAATCGCTAT
>CAJOLA010000005.1 GCA_905235275.1 uncultured Lachnospiraceae bacterium | reverse complement strand
GCGGCGTCGCTGCATCAGGGTTTCCCCCATTGTGCAATATTCCCCACTGCTGCCTCCCGTAGGAGTCTGGGCCGTGTCTCAGTCCCAATGTGGCCGGTCACCCTCTCAGGTCGGCTACCGATCGTCGCCTTGGTGAGCCGTTACCTCACCAACTAACTAATCGGACGCGGGCCCATCCTACACCACTAAACGTTTTCTTTATTAAATCATGCGGTTCAATAAAGGTATGCGGTATTACCGGTCGTTTCCAACCGCTATCCCCCTGTGTAGGGCAGGTTGCCCACGCGTTACTCACCCGTCCGCCACTAAGCGTTTCCGGTGACTTCATATCCGAAGATAATCTGTCGGGTGGAAACAACTTCGTTCGACTTGCATGTGTTAGGCACGCCGCCAGCGTTCATCCTGAGCCAGGATCAAACTCTCATAAAAAATTTATGGCTTTTACGCCGGCTTAAATAAGCTTAATTTTTAAGACTATCTTTATCTCATTAAGACAGTTCATCTTAAAAACGGATTGTCCGTTAATTACTGAAATTCATAAAGGAATTTTCAGGGTTGTTTTGCTTTCTGATTGTCAAAGATCTGTGTGTCTTGAATCCTCTTAAATCCGCTTCGAACCAGTGTGAATTCGATGACATTTTGTAAACCGTTTCTTATGAGACGGCTCGACTATAATAACACCTACCCCATACCTTGTCAATATATTTTGCTTAAAATTTTTTATAAAAATCAAACTTTTTTTTGGCACCTAAAAAAGGCGCAAAAAAAGAGGCTTTGCGGGCCTCTCTCGTCATACCGATACTCCACTTTTTTTAGAAGATTTATATAAGTTCTTTAAATGCTTTTGTATTCCCTTCAACGTCATCTTTAAATACTGCAGATCCTGCTACGATAACATCCACTCCCGCATCAACAATCTCACGTACGTTTTCAAGATTAATTCCTCCGTCAATCTCGATAAGAACGCCGGGATGTTTTTCGTCAATTATCTTTCTTAATTCACGAACCTTATCCACGGTTTCGGGGATGAGCTTTTGTCCCCCGAAGCCCGGCTCCACACTCATTATAAGAACCATCTTAACCTCATCAAGATACTCCTCTATCTCAGAGACGGGAGTTTTAGGCTTTATGGAAATGGCAGGGTCCATCCCCGCTTCTTTTATGCTGCGCAAAACCCCATGCAAATCCTCGCACGCTTCCGCATGAATCGTAAGACCGTCAGCTCCCGATTCCTTAAATTCATTTATGTAGCGTCCCGGATCGTTAATCATAAGGTGTACGTCAAAATACTTATCCGTCACTTTTCTGATTGATTTGATAACGGGCATCCCGAAAGAAATGCTCGGTACGAAAAGACCGTCCATAACATCAACATGAATTATGTCGGCTCCGCCTTTTATTGTTTTATTAATATCATCTCCCAGATTCGCAAAGTCAGCCGAGAGAATCGATGGTGCTAAAATTGCCATACTTTATCCTTTCCGGTATTTGTCTGATTCTTCTATACTTCTGTACATATCGCAATAGCTTTTATATCTGTCCGGATTAATCCTGCCCTCTTTAAGAGCATCCTTTACCGCGCAATCCGGCTCATGTATATGAACGCATCCGTCAAATCTGCATCTGTTCTCATAATCGGAAAACTCATTAAAGTAAAACTTCAAATCCTCCTTTGGAATCTCCGGAATGTCAAGCGATGTAAATCCCGGCGTGTCCATGACAAATGTGTTCCGTGCGATTTTAAAAATCTCCGTATGTCTTGTGGTATGTTTTCCTCTTCCTATCCTGCTGATATCTCCCACTTCGAGATCCGCATCGGGGCAAAGTCTGTTAAGAATGGAACTCTTACCGACTCCTGACGGTCCGGTAAGTACCGTTGTCTTTTCCTGCATGACGGATTTTAATTCCGTTATACCTGTCCCTTCCATTGCACTCGTAAATATGACATCGGCTCCGCTTGCTTTATATCTTTCACGGACAATGTTCATGCCGGCGTCATCTGCCTCATCACATTTGTTAAAGCACAATGTTACCGGAATATCATAATAAGAAAAAAATACCATTATCTTATCGAGCAATGAAAACTTAGGCGCAGGCTTACTGATTGCCATAACTGTTATCGCCATATCTATATTAGCACATGCCGGTCTTATGATTTCATTTTTTCTTTTTTCGATGTCCGTAATGTTACCGATTCCGTTTGCCTCATCGGTAATGCTTACCAAAACATTGTCGCCCACAAGAGGTTTTATCTTTTCCTTGCGAAAAAGGCCTTTCGCTTTGCATTCGAAAAGGCCTTTTTGATCTATGTATACGTAATAAAATCCGGCAATCCCTTTTATTATCTTGCCATTGTAAGTATCACTCATAAATGAATTATTCTAAAACTATCTTAACTACCTTATTCACGTCATCAACCTGCTCGCTGACTACAGTGTCTCCGCTTCCTCTGTATTCAACATCATATCCTGCTCTTCGAAGAGCATTAACGGCATCATCAAAATCATAGCCTATGACATTAGGAGCGCCACCGAAATCAATCGATGAGGTTGTTGCTTCGGTAGTACTTGTAGATGTTGTGGTAGTAGCCGTTGTTGTCGGGCTTTCCATCTGGAATCTTACGGTAGATCCCTTCTCAGCCGAGCTTCCTGCACCCGGAGTCTGTGATACTACCACTCCGGTATTATCACCTTCCCACCAGTACTTAAATCCGGCATCATGAATGGCTTTATCAGCTTCTTCAAGTGTCATTCCGACTACATTCGGAACGGTCTCTTTGTCAACCGGTTCTTCACCCTTACTGATAACAAGAGTTATGGTCTTATCATCCTTCTTTTCCTGTCTGATAATCAGACCCTTCTCTACCGTATCACTGTATTCCTGAACACGGTCAACATCCCAGCCGCGATTCCTTACGGCTTCAACCGCATCCTCAGACTTAAGATCCTTTAAGTCCGGAACATCAATTCTGATTGTAACCTTAGTTCCCGATGCGACGTTTCTGCCTGCCGCAGGATCCTGAACCGCAACCGTTCCGGAAAGTGCGGGTGCATCAACAACAAGCTTAGCCTCCTCAAGAATGCTCTTAGCCTCATCTGAGTTCTTGCCGATAACGCTTGGTACGGAAACCTGTAATTCCGTGCTCTCCGTAGTCTCTGTAGGTTCGGTTGTTCCACCGCCACAGCCTCTCACGGCAAATATAACAATTATCACAACTACCGCCGCGGCAATTCCGATGGCTACCCATTTAAGAACACCGTCGAGCTTCTTATTGCTCTCGTTGTCAATGTCGGGAAGATTGGATGTCTCTTCACCCGGTTCTTCAGGTTTTGTCTCCGGTGTCTCTTCCTTCGGGAGCTCTTCTGCATTTACCTCTTCTTCCGCAACAAAAGGAACTGCCGTTACAAAATCTTCATCGGGCATGATGAGCGATTTTTTAAGATCTGCGATAAGTTCATCCATGCTCTGGTATCTGGCGTCAACCTTTTTCCTTGTACACTTCTGAACTATCTTATCCACACTTATCGGAACACCTGAAACCAATTCGGAAGGCAAATCAATCTCGTCCTGTATGTGATGTACGGCAACAGCAACCGTTGAATCACCGTCAAAAGGAACCTGGCCGGTAAGCATCTCAAAAAGAGTGATACCAAAGGAATAAATATCACTTCTCTCATCCGAATATCCGCCTCTTGCCTGTTCGGGGGACATATAGTGCACAGACCCCATGGCTGATGTACTTACCGTGGTAGTGGTTGCGGCAGCCTTTGCTATACCGAAATCAGTAACCTTAACCTTGCCTTCTTTTGAAATGATAATATTCTGAGGCTTAATGTCACGATGAACAATGTGATGCTCATGCGCCGCCTCAATACCGTTTCCTACCTGAATGGCTATGCTGACAGCTTCCTTATACGGAAGATGTCCTTTTTTCTCTATATATTTTTTAAGAGTTATTCCCTCTACGAGTTCAAGAACGATATACTGAACCGTTCCCTCATTACCTACATCGTATACGTTAACGATGTTCGGATGTGAAAGTCCGGCAACAGCCCGCGCTTCCTGCTTGAACTTTGCAACGAACTGCTTATCCTCTCTGAATTCTCTTTTTAAAACTTTAATAGCTACATATCTGTTAAGCTTGTGGTCCATTGCGCGATATACATCGGCCATTCCCCCGGACCCAATCTTTTCAATTATCTCGTACCTGTCTGCAAGTACTGTTCCTTTGTTTAACATCTTTTTTACCTTTCCGAATCAGGATCAATAACCATTACCGTAATGTTGTCTTTACCACCGCCGTCTAAAGCAGCCGTCACAAGGCGTTCCGTAATATCTCTTACGGTGCCTCCCTTTTTGACGAGACGTTCTATCTTATTATCATCGACCATATTTGTGAGACCGTCAGTACAAATCAGTATCTTGGAACCTTTTTCAATATCAACCGAAAACAGTTCCGGTGTCACATCATTATCAACGCCTATGGCTCTGGTGATTATATTCTTATTGGCATGGGTTCGGGCTTCATCTTTTTCAAGTTGTCCCCGCTGCACCATCTCTTCAACAAGAGAATGATCTCTGGTAATCTGACAAATGTCGTCTTTTATCAGGTACAACCTGCTGTCGCCCACATTTGCCACCTTTAGCATATTCCCTTCTATGGTAGCTGCCACCAGAGTTGTCCCCATCCCCTCATAGTCCGGGGATTCCAGAGACTTTCTAATAAGGAGCTTGTTGACCTCCTTAACTGCATCCGTCAGTATCGTGACCGTGTCAAACGAATCGTAGTTCTGCACGAGTTCCCGAAAAGTTTCCACAGTAAAACGCGACGCCAAATCACCGGACCTGTGTCCGCCCATACCGTCAGCAACCAGAAAAAGATTAGGCAAAGCGCCTATAGGTTCTGTAGTGTATGAACAGAAATCCTGATTGGTCTCACGTACACGTCCGACATCCGTAACAGCATGAACCTTCATTCCGGATATCTCCTTCTTAACTGTCCGCAGGCTCCATCTATATCCTGCCCCAATTCTCTCCTAATAGTAACATTAATTTTATTTTTTTCAAGTTTATTTTTAAAGAGCATTATATCCTTTTCTCCCGTTTTTTGGAAGGTTTTTTCTTCAACGGGATTTACATTTATCAAATTGACATGGCAGTTCATATCTTTAATTAATGCCGACAGCTGCTCCGCATTTCCCGGTGAGTCATTCACTCCTTTAATAAGAGAATACTCAAAAGTTATCCTTCTCCCGGTTTTTTCGAAATAATCCCTGCACGCACGCAAAAGGTCCTCCAAAGGATAAACCTTTGCAATAGGCATTAGGCGCGATCTTATCTCATCATTTGGCGCATGTAAAGATATCGCAAGCGTAACAGGCAAATTATACTGCGCAAGCTTACCGATGGCAGGGATTATTCCGCATGTGGAAACCGTAATACCTCGCAGGCTTATATTATCACCTTCTTTATCGTTGATATTTTCCAAAAAAGAAATAAGATTTTCAAGATTTTGCAACGGCTCTCCCGAGCCCATGACAACCACATTGGAAACTCTCTCGTTTGTCATTCTCTCAATGGCATATATCTGTTCAAGCATTTCCGCGGCAGTAAGATTTCTCTGAAGCCCTCCGATGGTCGATGCGCAAAACTCACACCCCATGGCACATCCCACCTGAGATGATATGCATACACTGTGTCCGTGTTTATAATCCATCTTCACGCTTTCGATACGATTGCCGTCCGGCAGTTCAAACAGATATTTTCTCGTACCGTCTGACGACACCTGTTCCTTTACCGCATTTATCACCGTGATTGTCGAATTCTCCTTTAGCTTCTCACGCAGATTCAATGAGATATCCGTCATCTCATCAAAGGAAGTCACATGCATTTTGTGAAGCCATTTAAAAATCTGCTTTCCCCTGAAGGGCTTCTCTCCCATTTCAACAAGAAAGTCCGTAAGCTCTTTAATTGTAAGCGATTTAATGTCAGTCATACTTATGCCTTCTTAAAAACTGCCGTAAAAAATCCGTCCCCGTCAAATCCTTCTTCAGGGAAAAATGTCTTTTCTTCAATCATCTCCATGCCATGCTTTTCGGAAATATATTTTGCGTTTTCTTCATTTTCCGTTTTATTTAGGGTACACGTTGAATATATAAAGCGACCGCCCTTTTTAACGTATTGCACTCCGTTATCAATTATCCTCCTTTGTAATTCGAATAATTTATCAATGTCACCCTCCTTAAGTCTGATTGCTATATCGGGTTTTCTTCCTATTATACCGAGCCCCGAACATGGTACATCAGCTATCACAACGTCAAAGTTCTCCTTAAAGTCTTCCCTGAAAACAGTCGCGTCACACTTTAGGATATCAATACCGGAAAGCTTCATGGTGGTGACGTTTTCCTTTATAAGGGCAACCTTTTCATCGGAAATATCACATGACGTAACTCTTCCCGCGCCTTTCTCATTTAAAAGAAGGGAGGCATTAATGCTTTTTCCTCCCGGAGCCGCGCACAGATCGAGTACGTCCCCTCCTACGTCAAGCCCGTACATTTCCCCTGACAATACGCAGCTGATATCCTGAATGTAAAACAGACCTTCCTTGAAACTCTCTATCGAAGAAATAGTGTCAATCCCGTCAATCGCAAGCACATATTCGGGCCATGAATTATTTTTATAAACCTTTAACCCTTCAGCTTCAAGACGCTGATCGAGCCCCGACGGCGATATCAGCGATGTATTTACCCGGATAAATATAATTTTTCTTCGTCGTAAATTCCTTGCAATATCAACCGCGCGCTCCCTGCCGTAGTCATGCTCCCACCTTAAGAGGCACCACTGCGGAATGGAATATTTAAGGCTTTCATACTCCGGAAAACAATCCTTATCGGGCATGGAAACCGTTTCGTAATTATCCGCTATATTTCTTAAAACGGCATTTACAAAGCCGGAAAGCCCGGACATCCCTATCTTTTTGGTAAGCTTTACGGCTTCATCACAGGCTGCAGACGCAGGAACGGAATCCATAAAAATTATCTGATATGCCGAAAGCTCAAGAATTATTGCAATCCCCGGCTTCATTTTTTTTGTTTTAATTTTGGAAAATGAATCAATGATATAGTCAAGACGAATGATGTTTTCAAGCGTGCCGTAAACCAACTGCGTAATAAAAGCGCGTGACCTTTTATCTTCAAGGTTACGCGCGCATAACAGCCGGTTAAGAGCACCCGACAACGGCTCTGCCTTTCGCTTTACTGAAAACAATACATCAAATGCCGTCTTTCTCTCATTTTTAGATGTTTGCTGATCGGGCATTTAATCACTCCTGCTTCGCGAAATAAGTATAAGTCTGATAAGCTGTAATATTGATACGCAGGCTGCGGCAACATAAGTCATCGCCGCCGCTTTCAGTACCGCCGATGCACCTTTTACTTCATCCCTTGTAAGAATACCGTCGGACTCAAGCAAATCCAACCCTCTTCGTGAAGCGTCAAACTCAACCGGAAGAGTAATAAGCTGGAATACAACTGCCGCACTGAAAAGTATGATACCGATATTTAAAAATATTGAAGCGGTACTGTTGTTAAAGAACAAACCTATTATAAGAAATATCCATGATATCCTTGAACTGAAATTAACCACGGGTACTATTGCCGTTCTGATCTTTAACGGTCCGTATCCGTATGCATGCTGCATGGCATGACCGCATTCATGTGCTGCCACCGCCGTCGCAGACAGGGAACTGCTTCCATACACCGGCTCGGAAAGCCCCAGCGTCTTATTAGACGGATTGTAATGATCGGTAAGATTCCCCGCAATCTGCCCCACGGCAACATTTGTCACATTTTGCGAACTCAGAAGTCTGTTAGCGACCTGTGCTCCCGTCATACCGCTTGACGATTGAACTTTTGAATATTTATTAAAATTGGATTGTACGCTTATCTGAGCTATCAGCGAAACAATAAAAGCAGCTATCATCAGGATGTAAATCCACATATAAGCCGTATCAAAAGCATAGTACATATAATCACCCCAATTTATCTCCGGGAGCCAATTTCTTTCCGTTAAGGAAGTCTCCCGCGCTCATCCTCTTCTTCCCCTCAAGTTGCAATTCATTAATCTTTAGTATGCTGTCTTTGCATTGTACACAAAGCCCGTCTTTTTCTGCTGATATTATAACCCCGACATCATCTTTTGTCAGATTTTTTTCAAAAACATCCGCATCCCAGACGGTAAGCTTCTTACCGTCAATAAAAGTATAGGCTCCGGGCCATGGATCAAGGCCTCTGATGAGTCTTTCTATAACCTCAGCCGGCTCATTAAAATCGATAAGCCCCATTTTCTTGGAAAGCATTCCGACGTGCGTCGCCCTGCTCTCATCCTGAGGCACAGGCGTAATGCTTCCCTCCTCAAGACCGGAAAGGGTCTCGATAAGGAGCTTCGCGCCGACAGTGCTTAGTCTTTCAAAAAGACTTCCTCCGGTCTCTTTAGGATTAAGCTTTACCTTTTCGGATAACAGGATGTCTCCGGTATCAACCCCTTCGCCCATGAGCATTGTTGTAACTCCGCTGTATTCATCCCCGTTAATAACGGCCCACTGTATGGGTGCCGCTCCTCTGTATAAGGGAAGAAGCGATGCATGGACGTTTACGCAGCCGTATCTTGGGATATCAAGAAATTCCTTCTTTAATATCTGTCCGTAAGCCACAACAACAATCACGTCCGGGTTGATGTCTTTTATTTGCTTTGTGAAATCCGGATTGGAAATTTTTTTAGGCTGGGCAACTTTCAGTCCCAGCTTCTGCGCCTCCTGCTTAACGGGGGGTGCCACTAATTCCTTGCTTCTTCCGACGGGTTTATCGGGCTGTGTAACCACAAGCGCGATTTCATGACCGCTTTCATAAAGGGCCTTCAAAGTCTCCGTCGCAAAATCCGGTGTTCCCATAAATACTGTCTTCATTAATTAATCCTTTTCAACCGAATCGTCATCATCGTTTTCAATCATTATGTCGACGAAAAGAACTCCGTTTAAATGATCAATTTCGTGCATAATACATTTTGCAAGGAGACCCTCCGCATCAATAGTGATGTCTTTAAAATCCCTGTCCTTTGCCTTTACTATCACATGCTCAGGCCGTTTGCATTTGCCGGAAATCTCCGGAACGGAAAGACATCCCTCACTTGTAATCTGCTCGCCCTCCTGAAGTACTACTTCGGGATTGATAATCACCATCGGGTCCTTTTGCTTCGGATGAATGTCTATAACTATTATTCTGCGCAAAACCCCGACCTGCGGAGCCGCAAGTCCGACACCGTCCTCCGCATACATGGTTTCAATCATATCGTCGATAAGCTCGGAAATTCTTGGCGTAATCTCTTCCACTTCCCGTGACTGTTTTCTGAGAAGTTCATCACCGATTATTCGAACTGTTCTTGTTGCCATTTATTTCTCCTTTTTTAATATTATATGTCGGTACGATCCGTATCAAATTGCAGGAACACCTTGTCCGTGCAATATTTGTAAATCTCTTTTCTTATTTCTTTTAAAATGTACGCTTCTTTTGACTTAATGTACATTACCATTCTGTACTCATTGTCTACCCTGTAAATCGATTCCTTTGAAGGTCCTATAATTGTAATGTCTTTTGGATTTTTCTTCAAATCGTTAATGTACTCCGACTGCGATATGCTCTCGCACACATTTATTAACGCTTCTTCATCGGATGAAATTATGCCCGTAGTCATCATATTCCAAACGGGCGGATATAACAAAAGTCTGCGAAATTCCATCTCGTCGTTGTAAAAGCCTTCATAATCGTGTGCGGCACTGTGGACAATACAGTAATTGTCCGGATCGTACGTCTGAATAATCATCTCACCGGCTCTGTCGGCCCTTCCGGCCCTCCCGGCAGCCTGTGTCAGCAAATCAAACGTCCTCTCGGATGCTCTGTAGTCACCCGCAAAAAGCGACATGTCCGCCGCCAGTGCACAGCAAAGAGTCACATTTTCAAAATCATGCCCCTTTACTATCATCTGCGTTCCGACCAGTATATCGGCATTGCCTTTTGAAAATTCCGAAAGAATCCTTGCGTGGGCGTCCTTGGTCGAAGTCGTGTCCTTATCCATCCTAAGAACCCTTGCCTGCGGAAAAAGCTTTTTTATGCTTTCCTCCACCTGCTGGGTTCCTGCCTTGAATCCCGCAATATGAGGAGAACCGCACTCGGGACATTTACTTACCATCGGCACTGTATATCCGCAGTAGTGACACATAAGCCTTCCGACGCGGTGATAGGTCATGGATATATCGCAGTTTTTGCATTTCATGACATGACCGCATGACCTGCAGGATACAAAGCCCGCATAACCTCTTTTGTTGAGGAAAAGCATGGCCTGTTCTTTTTTCTCAAGCCTTATCCTTAATGACTCGATAAGCCTTCTTGAGAACATCTGTCTGTTCCCTGACTTTAACTCCTCCCTCATGTCTTCGACGAAGACTTTTGGAAGCGGAGAATCCGACGCTCTCTCTGTCAGCCTGTAGAGTCTTATATCGCCTTTTTTTGCTCTGTAATAGGTCTTTACGGAAGGTGTTGCGGATCCCAAAACCAGGGATGCACCTTCTTTTTTTGCAATGTAATCGGCCACTTCCCTTGCGTGGTATCCGGGAGCATTCTCACTTTTGTAGGAATCCTCATGTTCTTCGTCAATAACGATAACCCCGATATTCTTTAAAGGTGCAAAGAGGGCGGAGCGCGGTCCTATCACCACGTCCACCTCTCCTCTTGAGCACCTTACGAACTCCCTGTACTTTTCACCCTTTGACATCCTCGAGTTAACGATGCTTACTCTATCTCCAAAACGGCTCTTAAACCTTCCGACCGTCTGCCATGTAAGCGAAATCTCGGGGATAAGCATTATCGCGCGACACCTCCGGCTTATGATGTGCTCAATAACCTCCATATAGCAAAGCGTCTTACCGCTTCCTGTCACGCCATGCAAAAGATAAGTATCTCTTATGCCGTTATCGAAGTCGGTTTTTACGTCGTCACAAAAATTTTTTTGTTCATCATTAAGCGTGATTCCGGCTTCACTGTCTTTGGCATAATCTACGGGCTTGGTGCGGGACTTTACCTCTCTTACCGTTTCCTGCACGGGAAATACCGTCTTTAAAGCTTTTATAAGCGTGGTATCATACTCTTCCTTCATCCAATGCGCAAGGTCTATCATTCGGCTTTCGGGAAGCTCGCTGTCGGATAAAATCTCTTTTATTTCTTTTATCTTTTCCGGATCTATCTTGGGAGTTTCACTGAGTTCAATGATAAATCCCGTTATCTCTTTATTACCCCGTCCAAACGGCACCTTAACAAAAGCACCGGGGACGGCACTCGAAACGAGGCTGTCCGGCACTTTGTATTGAAAGGTTTTATCAAGTTCTTTGTGTGATATGCCGGGAACAACATCGGCATAAAACTCTGTCATAATATCACCCGAGTATCAGAATAATCCGGATATCTTACCTGTCTTTTCATCACAGTTGATATCATTGGCTGCAGGTACCACGGGAAGTCCCGGCATGGTAAGAATCTTACCGGTAAGAACAACAACAAATCCCGCTCCCGCACTTACATATACATCTCTGACGCGAATCTTAAATCCCGTAGGTCTTCCAAGCTTTGCCGCATCATCCGAGAGAGAATACTGCGTCTTTGCCATACATACCGGCAGCTTGCCGAATCCCATCGAGGTTATCTTTTCGATATTCTTTAAGGTATCGCCTTCAAATTCAACATCGTCCGCTCCATAAATGTTACGGGCAATGGTTCTAATCTTTTCTTCAATCGGAAGAGCATCCGTATAAAGGAATCTGAAATCATCAGTGCCTTTTTCAATTACGGAAAGAACTTTATTTGCGAGTTCTTTTCCGCCCTCTCCGCCGTCTTTCCATACACGTGAAATCGCAAATTCACAGCCTTTCTGAGCACAATGCTTGCGTATGAATTCGTATTCCTCTTTTGTATCCGTAAGGAATTCATTGAGAGCTACAACAACAGGCACACCGAATCTTTGTACATTCTCGATGTGCTTATCAAGGTTAACTATTCCCTTCTTAAGAGCTTCAAGATCGGGCTCGCTGACGTTTTCCTTGGGCACGCCGCCGTTATACTTAAGCGCACGAACTGTTGCAACGATAATTACCGCGTCAGGTCTGATACCTGCATTTCTGCACTTGATATCCATGAACTTCTCGGCACCAAGATCCGCACCGAATCCGGCTTCCGTCACACAGTAATCGGCAAGCTTTAAGGCAAGTCTGGTTGCTCTTACGGAGTTACAGCCGTGTGCAATATTGGCAAAAGGACCGCCATGAATAAGAGCGGGCGTATTCTCAAGCGTCTGAATCATGTTCGGCATAAAGGCATCCTTAAGGAGCGCAGCCATTGCACCCGTCGCCTTTAAATCACCGGCTCTGACCGGATCGCCGTCAAGGTCATATGCAACGATAATTCTGTCGAGACGATTTTTTAAATCTTCCATGTCAGTCGCCATACAGAAGATTGCCATAATCTCGGAAGCTGCCGTGATAATGAAATGATCCTCGCGAATCTGACCGTTTGCTCTGTTACCGAGTCCGATAACCATGTCTCTTAAGGCTCTGTCGTTCATATCCATGCAACGCTTCCAAATGATACGCTTTGTATCAATTCTTAAAGCATTACCGTGCATGATATGATTATCAATAAGAGCAGCAAGCAGGTTGTTTGCTGAAGTAATTGCATGAAAGTCGCCCGTAAAATGAAGGTTGAGATCTTCCATGGGTACAACCTGTGCATATCCGCCGCCTGCCGCACCGCCCTTAATACCGAAGCACGGTCCCAGAGACGGTTCACGAAGTGCCGCAATGGTCTTCTTTCCCAAAAGATTCATGGCCTGTGTAACACCGATGGTCGTTGTCGTCTTTCCTTCACCTGCAGGTGTGGGATTGATGGCCGTTACAAGTATAAGCTTGCCGTCTTTTTCGTTTTTTAATCTGTTCTCAAGTGAGTCATTAAGCTTTGCCTTATATCTTCCGTAAAGCTCAAGCTCATCCTCCTTAACACCAAAAGCTTCAGCCACTTCGGCTATCGGCTTCATTTGTGCCTGTTGCGCTATCTCTATATCACTTAATACGTTCGACATGTTAACCTCTTTTACTGATTGTTGTTTTTAAGATACTCTTCCAATTCTTCCATGGTCATAAGAATCTGTCTCGGCTTGGTTCCCGTCTCGGGACCGACGATTCCCTCATCCGCAAGCTGGTCCATAATACGTCCGGCTCTGTTAAATCCGATACGGAAGTTTCTCTGCAGCATACCGATTGAGCCTTTGCCCTTTTCGATTACAAACCTTGCGGCCTCCTCAAAAAGCTCGTCTCTTTGCTCGTCGTCATAGGAGCTTCCGCCCGGAAACGCGCTTGTCGCAGACGTTACGGTTTCCATAACCTTGGTTTCCTCTTCCGTATTTTCTTTTTTGTTTCTTTCTTTAAGGAAATTAACCACACCCGCAACCTCTTCGTCGGATACGAATGCACCCTGCACTCTCTGAGGCTTTGGCATTCCTGCCGGGAAGAATAACATATCACCTTTTCCGAGCAGCTTCTCGGCACCGTTCATATCTATTATGGTTCTTGAATCCACTCCTGATGATACGGCAAATGCTATTCTTGATGGCACGTTATTCTTAATAAGACCCGTAATTACATTAACCGAAGGTCTCTGTGTGGCTATTACCAAATGTATTCCGGCCGCACGCGCCAGCTGTGCAAGACGGCAAATTGATGTCTCCACTTCTTTGGATGCCACCATCATAAGATCCGCAAGCTCGTCGATAATCACAAGCATCTGCGGCATCGGTGCAAGCTCAGGGTCGTTTGAACTTTTTACCTTCTCGTTATAGTCTGCAAGGTTTCTCGCCTTTGCTTCGGCAAACTTGGTATATCTTGCATCCATCTCGGCTACCGCCCAGTTAAGCGCACCCGATGCCTTCTTGGGGTCGGTAACGACCGGTATAAGAAGATGAGGTATTCCGTCATATACGCTAAGCTCTACCCTCTTTGGATCAATCATTATCATCTTAACCTCATCAGGTCTTGCTCTGTAGAGCACGCTCATGATGAGTGAGTTAATGCAGACCGATTTACCCGATCCCGTGGAGCCCGCTATAAGAAGATGGGGCATCTTCGCAATGTCCGCCATAACGGGATTCCCGGAAATGTCTTCTCCTACCGCAAAGGATATCAGGGATTTCTGAGCTCTGAAGCTTTCGGAATCAATGAGTTCCCTTAATGAAACACTTCTTGACTGTTTATTCGGTATCTCGATACCGACAGCCGCTTTCCCCGGTATCGGAGCTTCTATTCTGATATCGGGAACGGCGAGATTAAGCTTAATCTCATCCGTTAATCCAATAATCTTGCTTACCTTTACTCTCGGTCCCGGCTGCAGTTCGAATCTCGTAACCGCCGGACCGCAGCTGATATCGGTAACCTTTGCCTCAACACCGAATGTATCGAGAGTCTGCTGCAAAATTGCGGCGGTCTTTCTGTTCTCGCTCATCATATTGCCTGATGAGCCTCTCGGATTCTTTAAAAGGCTGATGGGCGGGTAATCATATTCATCCATCGACTCAGGTGTTCCCGCAATATCCGCTTTTATCGGAGTGGCGGGAGGTCTGGTCGTCGTTACGTGTGCCTCGGATTTCTTTGGCGCTGCCGGTCTTGCGGGAGCAGGCTTTGGTGCCTCCCCGCGAACATCTGCGGTATCAACCGGTGTTTCTTCATGAATCTCAGGCTCGATTGCCTCGGGTGTCTTGGTTTTTGCACCCATCTTTCTCATTTTCTCAAGTAAAGCAGAGTTCCTTGAGGAATTACCGAAGCCTTCGTTGATTCTTGAAGAATCATCTTCTTCAGGCACATCGAAGCCTTCAAAGTTATTATCTAATGACTGTTCGGGCACTTCAGTAGCATCCGGAGTATTTATTGAAAAATCACCGACTCCCGATATGACATTTCCCGCTCTCTTAATCTCTCCTTCAGAGAATTTCGGAGCCTTCGTTTCGGCGAATTTCTTTTCGAGTTCGGCAAGATGCGCAAGCTCTTCATCCGCCCGCATTATGTCTTTTTGTCTGTCGGGATCGGAGCCCGCTCTCTCATAGGTACGTCTCCTGCTTACTTCCTGCCTTCTTGCATACTCAACCTCGTCTTCGTCCTCTGCTTCACGGGCCGCCTGAATCGCTGCGGCTTTTTCTTCCCTCTCACGCATTCTTCTGGCATTGGTCTCATCCGCATGCCTGCTGTAATCCTCATAGTCTCTTTTGATATTGCCTGCAGCCTTTTTGCTCCTTGATTTCACGGCGGAAACGCTGTTTCTTACCTTCCACTCGGAAATAATCACGACACAAATCAACATAAGGATTATAAGAATTATTATGGTTCCTGCAATCGCAGTCGGAGAGAGAATTTTTACCAAAATACCTCCGACAAATCCGCCTCCGCATTTATCGTTCGCACTTTTTATGAAAAAGTCTCCGACTGACGCCGTCTTTATATCCGGCACCGAACAAAGCCTCTGGATAAATGCATCAATAAATGCCATCAGAAAGTATGTTGCAGTAAACTTAACCCTCGCACTTCCCGTCATAACGGAAACTGAAGCTCTGTATAAAAGGTTGAATGTCAGCACAAACGGGAAAACATAACCCATTACCCCCATAATGCCAAACTCAAACCATTTAACGCCTCTTCCTACCGCTCCGACCAAACCGAAGTTACTAAGGGTAAGCAAAACCAACAGACCGAGCGCAACCAAAAACCAGATGTCCGTTCTGACACCCTTGGGCCTGCTCTTGGCGGCAGTTGACTTGGATCTGCTGCCGGAAGTACTTTTGGATGTTGTTTTTTTCTTTGTTGTAGTACTTTTTTTAGATTGGTTAGTTGCCATCTGTATAAAATCCTTACGATTTAATTAGTCAATATCATCTTCATCCGATAAGTCGGATGTTCCCTGTCTCTTACGCGCAAGCTCGTCATTTTCAAGGTACTCATCATAAGTCGTCATTCTGTCGATAAGTGTTCCGTCAGGAAGAACCTCCATGATACGGTTACCGATGGTCTGAACGAACTGGTGGTCGTGAGACGTAAAAATCACTACTCCGTCAAACTTAATAAGTGCGTTATTAAGTGCCGTGATAGACTCCATGTCAAGGTGGTTTGTGGGGTCGTCAAAGATAAGTACATTCGCACCCTCTATCATCATTCTTGAAAGAAGAACTCTTACCTTCTCTCCTCCGGAAAGGACATTTACCTTTTTAACGCCGTCTTCGCCCGGGAAAAGCATACGTCCGAGGAAGCCTCTTACATATGTCGGATCCGGATCGGGTGAATATCTCGTAAGCCACTCCACTATGGTAATGTCTTCGGTAAACTGTGCACCGATATCCTTCGGAAAATACGCAACCTTTGTCGTTACTCCCCATTTAAATTCGCCTGCATCAGGCTCTTCGTTCTCGGTAAGTATATTAAATAACGATGTCGTTGCAATCTCGTTGGAACCTACAAAGGCAATCTTATCCGTCTTATTAACTATAAAATTAATATCCTTTAATATGTCGCCTTTGCTTAAGCCCTTCACCTCGAGAACTTCATTGCCTATCTCTCTTTCCGGTCTGAAATCCACGTAAGGATATTTACGGCTGGAAGGTCTGATATCATCGAGTTCGATCTTTTCAAGAGCTCTTTTTCTTGAAGTAGCCTGCTTGGATTTGGAAGCGTTAGCCGAGAATCTTTGAATAAATTCCTGAAGCTCCTTAATCTTTTCTTCCTTTTTCCTGTTGGCTTCTTTTCTCTGTTTTAAAATAAGCTGACTGGACTCATACCAGAAATCGTAATTACCGGCATAAAGCTGAATCTTGGCATAATCTATATCCGCTATCTGGGTACATACCTGGTTAAGAAAATGTCTGTCGTGAGAAACGACGATAACGGTATTCTCAAAGTTTGCAAGGAATTCCTCAAGCCAGCTGATGGCATCAAGATCCAGGTGGTTCGTAGGCTCGTCAAGAAGAAGTATGTCGGGATTACCGAAAAGCGCCTTTGCAAGAAGAACCTTCACCTTCTCGTTACCGCCGAGGTCTTTCATGAGCATCTCGTGATACTGTGTATCCACGCCAAGACCGTTAAGAAGCTGAGCCGCGTCAGATTCCGCTTCCCAGCCGTTCATCTCGGCAAATTCAGCCTCTAAATCGCTGGCACGGTTACCGTCTTCTTCGCTGAAGTCCTCTTTTGCGTAGATGGCTTCTTTTTCTTTCATGATGTCATAAAGCTTCTGATTACCCATGATTACGGTATCTATAGCCTTAAAATCATCGTATTTGAAGTGGTCCTGCTCCAGAACGGATATTCTCTGTCCGGGTGTTATTGCAATCTCGCCCTTGGACGGCTCTATGTTTCCCGCAAGAATCTTTAAAAAAGTGGATTTACCTGCACCGTTGGCCCCGATAAGACCATAGCAGTTGCCTTCTGTAAACTTGATGTTTACATCTTCAAAAAGGGCTTTTTTGCCGATTCTGTAAGTTACATTATTCGCACTGATCATTTTAGCCTCCTAAAAATAAACAGCGTTACATACGCTTAAACTAATTTAATAATTTTACTATAATCATATCCAAAATGCAAAGCCTAAAATTGGGATAAAATGTCATTAGGAACGCTTCTTTAGTCGTCTTCCCGGTGTTGCAAATAATAGCAAAAAGTTATACATTTATATGAGTGAAAGTTTTAAAATTTTGTAAGGAGCTATTTTTAATGAAAAACCGTTTACTTATTCCATCAATTATCGGAGTGGCAGTTGCCGCCATGTCTTTTCCCGGATGTGCAGTTCTGAATCAGACGATTGATGACCCCACAGCCGTTTCAACCACGGCCGTTGAGGATGTTGATAAAGATTTTGATTTGGGAACAACTCAGGATAAGACATATACCAATGATTTCTTCGGATTAAGCGTAACCGTTGCAGGCGACTGGAAACTTCTTTCAGAATCGGAAATTTCCTCGATAACCTCAAATGTACAGTCAAACATCAGTGATCAGGCCATTAAAGATGCCATCGATGCCGGCGAAACACAGTTTATAATGTATGCCAACAAAGAAGATAAGACCGAGAATGTCAATGTGACCGTGCAAAAGCTCCCCTACAGCACTTCAGCGGATGCAGGCTTCGACATCAACAAATATGTTGACAGCTCTGTTGAACAGTCAAAGGAGCTTCTCCCAAAAAACGGCTTTGAAGAGCTTGATGTTCAAAAAACCACCGTTACTTTCCTCGCCGAGGATGTACCTGCAATCAGAATTAAAGCAAAGTACAAGGGAAATGACATTTATGAAACCCAGGTTTACAGCTTCAAGGGTTCATATGTCGCAAGCATCACCGCCACAAGTTCGGGAAGCGATAATACGTTAAATTCCCTTGGCGTTTTCAAAAGGATTTAATACCAAAAAAAGCGACGTAACGTCGCTTTTTTTGTGCAATAAATACCGAACCGCACGCTAACCGAGAGTTCTTTATTTTATCTCCACTACCACTCTGTGTGGCAGGCAGACGATGGTCTGCCCGGCTGCGTTCACCTTTCCGGTCTTAACGCACACCTTATCGGGGCAGTCAGCCTGCGTAACGGATACTTCTCCGTCCTTTATGACTACGGTATTATGACCTCCGTCAAAGCCGGTAACCTCAATCTCATCATCCTTTTTAACGGATCCTTCCCAAAATACGTTACCGTCCACACGTATCAGCACATTTTCCGCATGGGAGCAGCTTCTTGCGGAAATCAAAATAATAATCAAAACTGCTGCTGCCGCAGAAATTAAAGAAAGCAAAAGAGCGTCTCTTTTTGCTTTTCCACTCTTTTGCTTTTCCATAGTAATCACCTTTATTTCTTAACGGTAAACATCCTTATAACCTTCTTAGGACATTTAGCCGCACATTTTCCACATCCGACACATTTTGCGTAATCTACTTTAGCGATGTTTTTGTCTACGTGTATCGCACCGTCGGGAATAGGACATTCCTTCTCGCATATCTTACATCCTATACAACCCGCCTGACATACTGCCATGACATCCTTACCCATATCACGTGAATTACATTCAACGGCCGCCGTTCTCTTAACGGGTATAAGCTCGACGAGACGCTGAGGACAGGCCTTTACGCAGGCTCCGCAGGATACACATTTATCCCTGTCCACAACGGCAATGCCGTCCACGATATGAATCGCATCGAAGTCACATGCATTTACGCAGTCACCAAAGCCCTTGCATCCGAATGTGCATCCCTTGGCACCGCCTCCGGGCGATGTCGATGCGGCAAGACAGCTCTTAACACCCGAATAATCATATACATCCTTTGCCTTGTCACAGGTTCCGGCACACATAACAAAGGCCGTCTTTACCTCTGTGGCGGCTGCGGATGTACCGACAATGGCACTTATCATATCCGCTACCGACGGACCGCCGACGGGACAGATATTCGGTGCCGCTTCGCCTTTGGCAATGGCAGTCGCCGCTCCGTCACAACCGGGGAATCCGCAGGCTCCGCAGTTATTTCCGGGAAGCAGCTCCCTTATCTGTTCTTCCTTTTCATCAACCTCAACGGCAAATTTCTTTCCCATAAAGGTAAGGAAGAAGCCAAGCCCTATACCGGTGGCGCCGACAACAATTGCCGCTATAATCATACCTGACATATCATCTCTTCCTTTCCTTTATAATACTCCTGCCCATCCGAAGAAGGCGATGGACATAAGACCTGCCGTCAAAAGAACGTGAGGCATGCCTTTAAAGCTCTTTGGCACGTCGTTGTCTTCGTTTCTCTCACGAATGGATGCAAGTAACAAAATGGCAAGGGCAAATCCCAAAGCCGTTCCGAATCCGCTGATTGTTGATGTCCAAATGTCGTAATTCTTCTGTACATTGGACAACGCAACACCAAGCACCGCACAGTTTGTTGTGATAAGAGGAAGGAACACACCAAGCGACTGATAAAGTGCCGGGTTTGACTTCTTCAAAAACATCTCGATAAACTGCACGAGTGATGCGATAACCAGGATAAATACAATCGTATTCAGATATGTAAGATTAAGAGGCAAAAGTATGAACTGGAAAATAGCCGAACAGATTGCGGATGCCGCGGTAATAACCACGATAACCGCACCACTCATACCAAGAGACGTATTAATCTTTTTTGATACTCCCAGGAAAGGACACAATCCGAGGAACTGACTAAGTACAACGTTATTTACAAGCGCGGCACTTATTGCTAAAAGTAATAACTTCATTCCTTCGTCTCCTTTCCTGAATCATTCTGTTGCGGGGTTTCAGTCGTTGAATCTTTTGCCTCGGCAGCATCCTCTGCCTTTGGAGTCTCTGTCTTTTCAGGACTCTCTGTCGCAGGCTTTGCGGCCTCTACCTTCTCGGCACTCTCTGCCTTCGGTATGGTTGGCTTAGGTGCTTCAACCTTGGCTGCACTTTCCGCCTTTGCCTGTAATGAATCTGCAGGCGCCTCTTTTACGGGAGATGCTCCCGCACACATGGAAGCTGCGGCACAGCCCGCGCAGCCTTCCTTGGTGGTATAATCCGGAACCTCTGCCGGACCCATACCGTGCTTTTCTTTTATCTTGTTCATTGCCGCTATAACGAAAGCAAGAACGATGAACGCTCCCGGCGCAAGTATTATGATACTTGCGGGAGTATAAATCTCTTCCGGAATCTTAACAAGCTCGCTGGAACCGTTTGAAAGAATCGTTCCGTTTCCGATAAGCTCTCTTAAAAATCCGAGTATGGCAAGTGCCATTGTAAATCCAATACCCATGCCGATACCGTCGAATATTGACGGTATAACCTTATTCTTACCGGCGTACGCTTCGGCACGTCCGAGAATAATACAGTTAACTACGATAAGCGGTATGTAAATACCGAGTGAGCTGTAAAGCGAAGGTACAAATCCCTGCAATACAAACTGGATAATCGTAACAAGTGATGCCACGATAACTATGTAAGCCGGGATTCTTACCATATCGGGTATGAATTTTCGAAGCAACGATATAATGAAGTTCGAACATATCAAAACCGCTGTTGTGGAAAGTCCCATACCGATACCGTTAATAAGTGATGTGGTAACGGCAAGCGTCGGACACATTCCGAGCGTCATAATCAACGTAGGATTTTCTTTTATTATTCCGTTATATAATCTTTCCCATATCTTACTCAATCGGAACACCTCCTACTGTCTTAAGGTGTGATTCACTTACATTCCTTGATACGGACAATGCCGCATTAATACCTCTAAGCATCGCCTTTGAAGTAATGGTTGAACCTCCGATGGCATCAATCTTATCTTCCGAAGAAGAACCCGTGCCATCCTTCACAAGGGTAAATTTCTCAACATGCGCTCCGTTAAACTGCTCAAGGAATGACGGATCTGTTTTTGCTCTCATACCAAGACCCGCAGTCTCTGATATTTCGAGGATTGAAGTTCCCATGTAGGTACCGTCCTTGCCGACACCTACCGAATATCTGATATCACCGGAATAACCGTCATGGGCATTTACGGTAATTACAAGACCTACATACTGTCCGTCCTTAATACCGGCAACTATGCCTTCGATATCATCGTCCGTATAGCTTTCGGGATCACCCTCAAGAAACGGCTTAAAAGTACCTGCAATCTGTTCTTCGCTGTACTGCGGACCTTCAAGCTCTTCAAACTTATCGGCCTCCGGAAGGACTGCCCTGTACGCTTCCTGCTGCATCTTAAGGTTCTGGGCCGCAATCGGTTCCTTTGTCACCATGTATACGGCGCCGAGTGCAAATCCCGCAATAACGGTTATTATGAAAAGACGCAAAGCGTCGCTGACCTGTTTACTCATGACCCTTCGCCTCCTTATTAGGTTTTTCCCAACCGAAAGGCTTCGGTATCGTTGCTTTCTCGATGAAAGGTACAAGCATGTTACAGAATATGATTGAATACGATACACCTTCCGGTGATCCGCCAAACATTCTGAAAATAAATGTTATTACACCGAGCGCAATACCGAAGAGAACTTTTCCGTTCGGTGTCGTCGGGCTTGTAACATAATCTGTCGCCATGAAGAATGCTCCAAGGATAAGTCCTCCTCCGCATACTTCCTTTAACATGTAGATGAAGTCAAAGTTATGACCCGGTGTAAGAAGGAATGTCATTCCCGCAAATACTCCTATATATACGAAAGGAATCCTTGGGGATATCTCTCTTCTTACAAGAAGATAAACGGCACCGGCCATAAGGAATATAACCGATGTCTCTCCTATAACACCGTTAACCGAGCCGAAGAACATTTCCCAAAGACCCGGGTCTCCGACTGCCTCACCACCCGGCTTTAGCATCGCCAGAGGTGTCGGAGATGACACGCCATCCATAACATAATTTGTCATCTGTGCGGTGTAGGCGAGCATAAGAAAACATCTTGCCGCCAAAGCAGGGTTCATGAAGTTCTGACCGAGACCTCCGAACAACTGCTTAACTACTATAATTGCAAATGCGCAACCCACTACTTCCATCCATATAGGGAATGTGGAAGGCAGGTTCATCGCCAGGAGAAGTCCGGTAACTGCGGCACTAAGGTCGGATACCGTGACCTTCTTCTTCATGGCAGCCTGGTAAATGGCTTCAATGGCGATACAGACGAATACACCGACCAAAAGACGGATAAGTGCATCCACGCCAAAGTTAAATACTCCGAAAACCGCGCCCGGTGTAAGAGCTATGAGCACATCACGCATGATTGACTGCGTTGACTTTTTACCTCTTACGTGAGGACTTTCGGATACTTTAAGTAAACTCAAGATCTTGCCACCTGCCTTTCTCTTCTCTTGGCGTCCTTAATTGCTTTTTTGGTGGTTTTAATGGACTGCTTAAGAGGAATTCTTGCGGGACAGACATAGGAGCAGCATCCGCATTCTATACAGTAAGAACCGTAGTTCTTCTCGAAGCCTTCAGTGTCTCCTTTTTCTGCCATTTTCGCTAATTTGTTGGGCATAAGCTGCATCGGGCAAACCGACACGCATGATGCGCAACTGATACACGGACCCGTGGGCTTTTGTGCGACTTCATCCTTCTTAAACGCAAGAAGGGCACCACTCGTTTTTGTTATGGGGGCGCTCATGTCATACATGGCAAATCCCATCATGGTTCCGCCGTTAATATATTTTTCGGGATCCTGCACAGTACCTCCCGCAGCTTCAAGAAGCTCTTCAAATGCAGTTCCGAGGTACACGTAGAAATTGCCCGGGTTTGCAATGTCATCACCGCTTACGGTAACTATCCTTCTTGTAAGAGGACGACCGTTTACAACCGCTTCGTAAACATTGTAAAGAGATGTTACGTTGCTTACGACAACGCCGTATTCATTGGCATGCGCGGTAGACTTAATCTTCATGCCGGTCGTTGCCGCCACGAGCGTACGGTCACTTCCCTGAGGATACTTTGTCTTAACCGGTACAACTCTGATTCTTGATTCGCTTTTAACCTTCTCGGAAAGAATCTTTATTGCTTCCGGTTTATTATCCTCGATTCCTATGACTGCCTCGGCATTCGGTAAAACCTTAAGAGCAATCCTGATACCTCCGACAAGCTCATCTGCCTTATCTGTCATTATGCGAAAGTCGGACGTAAGATACGGCTCACACTCGGCACCGTTAACGACAAGATACTTAATGCTGTCGCCCTCCTCGGGCGCAAGCTTCTGGTCAACGGGGAATCCTGCACCGCCCATACCGACAAGACCCGCGGCTCTGATCTTTTCAAGGATCTCTTCTTTTGATAACCCCTCCGGATCGGAATGCTGATACTGTATCTCTTTGTATTCTCCGTCATTCTCAATGACGATACTCATCGCCCTGCCGCCGTTGGGAAGATTGCGCATTTCAATCTTTTTGACCTTACCCGAAACGGACGAATGCACATTTGCGGAAACCGTCGCAGATGCCTCAGCTATAAGCTGACCGGCAAGCACTTCATCCCCTACCTTCACTATGGGGGTAGCGGGTGCGCCGGCATGCTGACTTACGGGAAAGACAAGCTCGCCTGTCGGCTTTAATTCCTGAACAGGCTTGTCCTTCGTAAGAGCTTTTCCTCCAAAGGGATGAATACCCCCTTTGAATGTATTTGACATTGATATAACCTCCCTACATGTAAATGTATTGTGATTAATACAAAATTGTATGAAAATAAAAACAATTTTAGCGTAAATTAATAAAAAAATCCATATAAAGATTGTTTTTATTTTGTATTTTTAAGCAATAAAAAACCGGCATCACCGACCCGAAAAGCTTCTAAAACAGGCTTTTAAAATCGATAATACCGATTCCTGTATTTATCTTATAAAAGATTATTCTTCAGTTTTTTCCTCTTCTGCAGGGGCTTCTTCAGCAGGCTCTTCTGCTGCGGGAGCTTCCTCAGCGGGAGCTTCCTCAGCGGGAGCTTCCTCAGCGGGAGCTTCCTCAGCGGGAGCTTCTTCTACAGGAGCCTCCTCAGCGGGAGCTTCCTCAGCGGAAGCTTCCGCTTCTGCAGGCTCTTCTGCTGCGGGAGCTTCCTCAGCAGGAGCTTCTTCTACAGGAGCCTCCTCAGCGGAAGCTTCCGCTTCAGCAGGCTCTTCAACAGGCGCTTCTGCTACAGGCTCTTCTGCAGGTGCCTCAGCTTCTTCGGCATCTGAACGTGACTTATCATTGGCAAGAGCTTTAATACTTAAGCTTATCTTCTTGTCATCAAGATTAATCTCAACAACCTTTGCCTCAATCTCCTGACCAACCTCAAGCACATCAGAAGGCTTCTCTACGTGATCTCTTGAAATCTGTGACACATGAAGAAGTCCGTCAATACCGTCTTCAAGCTGGATGAATGCTCCAAAATCGGTCATTCTTGCAACTTTACCCTTAACAACATTACCGCGGGCATATTTCTCAGCCGCGTGGTTCCATGGATTAGCTTCAGGGAACTTCACACTTAATGCGATCTTCTCACCGTTAATATCCTTAACGAAGCACTTCACGGTATCTCCTACCTTGAAAAGCTTCTTAGGTGTCTCGGTTCTTCCCCATGACATCTCTGAAATGTGAAGAAGACCGTCAACCCCGCCAAGATCAATGAATGCACCGAAATCGGTTACATTCTTAACGGTTCCCTCAATAACATCATCAACTTTGATATTATCAAGAATCTCCTGTCTCTTAGCTGACTTCTCTTCAACAATCAGGCACTTGCAATCACCGATGATTCTTCTCTTCTTGGGATCGTATTCGGTGATGATGAAATCAACATCCTGATCCTTAAATACGGATAAGTCCTTGATGTAAGTATCTGATACGAGACTGGCGGGAATAAATACTCTTGTATCGTCAACATTTACCGAAAGACCTCCGTCCATAATCTGAGATACTTTAGCGGTAAGACGTGTCTTATTCTCAAATGCCTCCTCCAGCTTTTTATTACCGGCTTCAGCTCTGAGTCTTCTTACTGAAAGAAGAATCTGACCTTCCCCATCATTAACCTTTATAACCTTGGCAGTCATCTTCTCATCTTTTTGAACAAGCTCTCTTAAGTCCGCATCGGACTCTGTTGTAAACTCGTTCTTTGTAACGATTCCGTCTGCCTTGCAGTTAATATTTAAAATAATCTCGTTTTCTTTTACATCAATTACTACGCCTTCTACGGTCTCTCCGTTATGGATTGTCCTTAAGGACGCATCGACCATTTCCTCAAAACTCTCTTCTGACACTAGTGTGAACCTCCTGGATTATGTTGCTCGGGGTGGATGCCCCTGCAGTAATACCAATACATTCAGCCCCTTGCAGTTTGTTAAAATCAAGCTCTTTCACGCTTCCGATAAGAAAGGTGTCGGGACACTCTTTTTGCGCAATCTCAAATAACTTCCGCGTGTTAGAGCTGTTGCTGCCTCCGATTACAATCATCGCATCCGCGTTAATCGCAATTTCCCGAGCCTCTTTTTGACGCACTTCAGTAGCGTTGCAAATCGTATTACTAATATTGCTATTATATCGCTTTTTACAGATAATTTCAACCAAAGTATTGAATTTATTAAGTTGAAATGTTGTCTGTGAAACTATGTGAATATCGGGGTTGTCGGAAGTAAATGCATACGCCTGTTCTTCAGTATCTATCACTATTGCGGGCGTCCTGCACCACCCCATAATCCCCTGTACCTCAGGGTGATCCTTGCTTCCGATTATAACAATCTGCTTGCCCTCTTTGCTTTTTTCTTCGACGATTCTGTGAATCTTAAGCACAATGGGACATGTGGCATCCACTATCTCCATGCCGGCGCTCTCCAAATGCCTGTAAATTTTTTCGGATACGCCGTGCGATCTTATAATCACGGTTCCTGGCTCTTTTTCGTCTATGTCGTTCTCGCTCTCGATTATGCGCACGCCCTTGCCTTCAAGGTCCTTCACAACGGTATCGTTATGAATAATCGGACCGTAGGTATAAATATTGCCGCCTTTTTTAATCTGGTCATAAACCATATCGACCGCTCTTTTTACACCGAAGCAAAAACCGGCGGACTTTGCCAAAATCACTTCACTCATATCATCAGCCCTTTTTTTCTTCAAAAAGCTCCATTATTCTTCCTGCAACCTCATCCTCCGACATATCGGACGTATCAAGCATAACGGCGTCATCTGCAGGCTTAAGAGGAGAAACAGCCCTTGTCTCATCCGCATGATCCCGCTCTTTAATCCCTTTAAGAATCTCGTCGTAATCGCACTCTTTGCCCTTCATCACGAGCTCGTCGTAGCGCCTCTTCGCCCTGATATCGGGAGATGCCGTCATGAATATCTTAAGAAATGCATCAGGCAAAACCTTGGTTCCGATATCCCGTCCGTCCATGATAACGGAGGTTTTTTTAGCAATCCGTCTCTGAAGCTCAACGAGCTTTTCCCTGACACGAACCTGCTTGGAAACCTTGGATGCCGCATCTCCCGTGCTCTCCAGTCTTAATCTGTCAGTTACACTCTCACCGTTAAGAAATACCTGCTGTTCACCGTCGATGTAATCTATGCCGATATCAACCTCATCAAGTCTTGATGCAATATACTCCTCATCAGTAATGTCAGGCGCATTTTCCAATGCCCAAAGAGCAATCGCTCTGTACATCGCTCCGGTATCCACATAGATAAAATCGAGTTCCTTTGCAAGCTTCTTTGCTATTGTACTTTTTCCCGAACCGGCCGGTCCGTCTATCGCTATTGAATATATCATCATTTTTCTCCAATTTTTTTTGCGCAAACATATGCGCTTGACCATGCTATCTGCAGGTTGAAGCCGCCAGTTAAGGCATCCGTATCTAAAACCTCGCCTATAAAATACAGACCTTCGCAAAGCTTTGATTCCATGGTTCTTGGGTCAATCTCCTTTACGTCAACTCCGCCCTGCGTAATAATCGCCTCATCAAGGCCGCCCGTCCCCGTTATCGTGAGGTTAAAGCCTTTTAGGAGCCGCACCGTATCCTTTCGGTTTGCGGATGTCACCTCACAGGCTTTCTTTTCCGGGTCAATCTTTAATATGTCCTCAAAAACAGGAACGGCCGATGCCGGAAGCAGGGTTTTCAGCACGCTTCTGAAGGACCTTTTCGGGGATTCCTCAAGCTCCCTTATCATCCTTGCGTCCAGTTTTTCAAAATCAAGCGCAGGCTTAAAGTCTATTGTAAGCGTCATTTTTTCTTTTGCAAGCCTTTTCGAAAGAAAGCTCTCCGCCGTAAGAATAACGGGACCGCTTACTCCGAAATGCGTAAAAAGAAGCTCCCCGAAATCCTCATGTACCTTTTTGCCGTCAGTATCGCTAAATCTTACCGCAACATTCCTAAGACTAAGCCCCTGCATTCTCTTTGGGAAGTCCTCTTTTGTCCTTAAAGGGGCAAGTCCCGGCCGGATATCCGTCACATTATGACCCGCTTTTTTTGCAAATGTATATCCGTCTCCCGTGGAACCCGTCAGAGGATATGATGCGCCTCCCGTTGCGATAATTACTTCATCGGCGTATATGGTTTCATCCTTTGTCTTAACACCCGTGCAGCGCCCGTCAGATATGAGGATGTCCGTCACTGCGGTATTTAACATGACTTTAACACCGAGTGATTTAAGCTTTTTTTCAAGGGCCTTTATAACATCGGATGATTTATCGCTTGCGGGAAACACTCTTCCTCCGCGCTCCGTTTTACTTTTCAGACCCAACTCATTAAAAAAATAAATCGTATCTTCGTTTGTGAAATTGTTAAAAGCCGAATACATGAATTTGGGATTATTAATGACCGATTGGAACAATTCATCCTTCGGACACTCATTTGTAAAATTACATCTTCCCTTTCCCGTTATAAAAAGCTTTTTACCAAGCTTTTCATTCTTCTCAATAAGAATTACTTCATGTTCTTTGGCGGCAATAACCGATGCCATCATGCCGGCAGCACCACCGCCGACAATAATCACTTTACTCATACTCAATCCATGCTCTCAAATACCGCAACCACTCCGCCCGATACCCTGATGTCAGCGACATCTTCGACTATCTCATTGGACTGGCACAGGCTCTCGCCCCTTTGCACCCTTTTGTTGTCAAGATTATATTTCATTCCGCTTATGGAAAGCGTTACATCCTTTGTAACCGGCACAAGAGATATGTAGTCTCCGTACTGTTTTTTCTTTTCTATACTAAAGTCTTTATTCTTAAGATATATCCTGTTATGCGAGTCAATAATCTCGCATTCAATCCCCGTATCAAGAACCTTCATCATGCAAAAAAACGTCGTCATCGTATGATCGAGCCTCGTTCCGGTGGCTCCGACAATCGTAATTTTTTCCGGTTTTAAAGCGATTGCCTCTTTCAGTGCTATATCAAAGTCCGTCTCATCCTTTTCCGAATCAAACTCGCGTATCCTGCATCCGCCAAGCTTTAATTCTTCAAACGCCTCTACAGAAATGGAGTCAAAATCCCCAAGCAGAAGATCCGTCTTTAATCCCAAAGAAGCGGCATATTCCCCGCCGGAATCTGCCGCAATAATGTAATCATATTTATTCCCTTTTAGATATTCACCCATCCGGTCCGTATCAAAGGATCCGCCGGATACAATAAGGACATTATTCATTATCTTTGTAAACCTTCTCCTCGTCGCTTCGATTCATATTCTCCTGATATCTCTTAAGGCTGTCCTTGCCGGCTTCTATCTGGCTTTCGTCCTCCACGATACAATAATCACGGAACACCACGTCACTGGCATTGCCCTTTTCATCGTAAGTTATTGCGGAAATGGTAAATGTACCTCTGTAAAGTGTTATCGGATTGTAATACCTGTATGAACTTCTTGTAGGTGCCGTACGGTTGTAGGTATAGTAAATCCTCATCTTGTCATTTGTCGTAATTTCAAGCTTCTGACCGTTTATATATACGCCGGATTCAAGTGAAAATACGGGCTTAGACGGCTTCATACCCTCCAATATGAACTCCTGAGTATTCACATAGCTTTTTACGCCCATCTTATCCACGGACATGGCTTTAACAAGCGTTACACCTTCTTCCAAAGCAATCGGCTTGGTATATACGGGACTGTCAACCGTCGGATTACTTCCGTCTGTCGTATAGAAAATCGGACAGTCAGGTGCACCTTTCATGGTTATGCTCGTCTCTTCGTTAAACACACCGCCCTTAGGATCCATCTCAGGTGACGGTACTATAAAATCCTCAAGATAAGCGGTCACACCGGTGCCTTCATACTTTTCGAGAAGTTTATTAATGGATTCCGCGTCTTTTTTGCTTTTGTATATCTCGCAAAGACCGTAAACGGCACTTGCGTTATTGGGATCGGCAGCCAAAATGGTATTGTAGGTCTCCATAGCCTCATCCTGCCTGCCAAGATTAATATAGCAATCAGCGATATACTTTGAAATCTCGGCATTATTCGCGCCCTCTTCCCTTTGCTGCGCTTTCTGAAAAAGCTCAAGGGCTTTGTCATATTTTTCACTCTCGAATGCTGCCACACCCTGATCGTATATCGATTTATAAGTGGAGGTGGTAAAAATAAGCACAATAACAATAATAGCTATAGCCGCACTGGCCGCTATTGTAATAAACAGCTTTAATTTACCGAACGAACCGCCTCTCTTGGGTTCATAATCATCATCTGAAATATCGGTAATAAGATCGTAGTTCTCATCGTCGTTTTCAAATATTTTTTTGAAACCGCTCTTTTGAGACTTCGACTGTTCAGGAACATCGTCCGGAAAATTCTCCGTTACATCATCCTTAAAATTCTCTTTAATGTCTTTGCTTAAATTTTTGGTCAGTTCCTCGTCGAACTCATCTTCACTCATAGGTTCCTCCGAACTTATAAAAAAATATTATCCCAGTAATAATAGCATATAAAAAAGCAAAAAAAAAGTTCTGCGTTAATAAAAAACTCATGTGGAAAATAGCCACATGAGACATAACACAAAACGTAAATCACGTTCTAAAATATTCAATTGTAGCCTTTAAAACTCATCCTGTAAGGTTTCAATCTTTGTAAGCATCTTCTCCATAGGATCACCGCTCTTACCAAAAAATCTGACAGCCACATCACCTGTACCGAGACGGGTAACTCCGCCTTCCATCTCAGGCTCAGCATCAATCATTTTAAGGACAGCTGCCATCCACTCATCAGATCTCTCAATATTGAAATAAATCTGATTAGCAAGATGAGTATATCCTTCGTACATACCATCTCCGGTCATATCGAATTCATCAGGTCTGAACTGTACGTTATCCCTGTAAATAAGCTTACCGGCTTTTTTTACAATAACGCTGTTATTGAAAAATCTGTAATCGAAGGATTCTCCAAAGGCGACACGTCCGCAACACAAAATCTCTTCGTAAATAAGCTTTGCTGTATCATCCTCTAAGGTAATCTCAGTGTCATTCTGAACTGCAGAATCCTTGAAAGGAATGATTGGTTTTGGGTGAAAATAAAAGAAACTGTTCTTTTCTACGTTAATCTTCACTTTTCTGGTTCCGACACCGCCGTTCATCTTATGAACTTTTTCGTATGCCTGTGTACAATACTCTGTAACAGAGCCTTCTCTTATGTCGAAAGAAAAGCTCTGGGTATCACCGTCCATAATACCGGGTGACGCCATAAGCTGTAACATCTGCATAACTTCCTGTCCCTCGAACTTATTCTCGTAGAGTGGAAGCATAATCTTAAAAGGTGGTGTGAAGAACCTTTCGGCCATTATGGTTTTGCCGTCACGAAGCTCTGTCGCAACTCTGAGTTCTGATAATTTTCCGAATTTATTAGGTGAGCTCACTTTATTTAATATCCTCTAATAAAACACTGCGCTTGATCCAGTTCATAACTTCCTCAACGCCTTCATCACTTCTGACGTTAGTAAATATAAACGGCTTGTCTCCACGCATTCTCTTGGAATCTCTTTCCATTACCTTAAGGTCTGCCCCTACATATGGTGCAAGGTCTATCTTGTTAATAACAAGCAGATCAGACTTGGTAATTCCCGGACCGCCCTTTCTTGGAATCTTATCACCCTCTGCCACGTCGATAACAAAGATTGTTGCATCAACAAGCTCAGGGCTGAATGTAGCTGATAAGTTATCTCCACCACTCTCGATGAATAATATCTCCATATCAGGGAACTTCTCCTTGAGGTAGTCAACTGCCTCAAGATTCATGGAAGCATCCTCACGAATAGCTGTATGTGGGCAACCTCCTGTCTCTACACCGGTAATTCTGTCCGGTGTTATAACCGAGTTTTTAGCCAAAAACTGAGCATCCTCTTTTGTATAGATATCATTTGTAATGACACCGATGCTGTAATCAGAAGCCATTTTTCTGGTTAAAACTTCAATTAAAGCGGTCTTACCGCATCCAACAGGACCGGCAACTCCGATTTTTACACATGCCATGTAGATATACCTCTCTTAATAGTAATAATCAGGACATATAAAGTCTTGAATAAAGAACCTCGTGCTGCATGCATCTGAGGTCAAAGCCCGGCGAAGCCAAACCTATCTCATCAAATTCAATCTCCAATGCCTTTGAAATAATTTCATCAAACGTGTCATAGAGACCTATGAGAATCTGCTGACCTTCCGTCTGACTAAGTGGAATTGTTTTAACGCTGGTAACAACAAGGTTAGATGTATTGGAATACAGGAAACACTCGAGTGCGTCTCTTAAAGGAATATCAGCTGCAGAACATAATACACCATAAGCTACCGCATGATGGGTATACTGTCCGCGTCTCATATCCGCATACTCTTCGAACACCGGCTTTAAAAACGGCGGTTCCATATTTTCGACCGTTTTTACAAAGCGGGAGCCCAGCTTTTGGCTGGCCTCCCGAATCTCTCTTGGCGTCTTTCCCGCTTCTGCAATTTCATCTAATTCCTGAAGTTTGGTAAGGTCACCCTTACCAGCATAATCCCACGCAAACCTTACGAAAGCTAATTCATTATATAATAAATTATACTTTAGTTTTTTTTGTATAAATTCCGCCGCGCTCTCAGAATCATGAACAATACCCTTTTGGATATATGTTTCTAATCCATAAGAATGTGAGTATCCGCCAATCGGAAATAACGCATCATTAATTTGCAACAGCAGGAATTGGGAATTTATATCCATAAAACCTCCTAGTGCGTATGGGAATTAACGGAAGAAGAAATTCTACTGTCAAAGTCGAATTTTACTTCCACTACCCGAGCCGTAAGGCCCGGGATTTTTTCTATCATGGTCAACATTGGCCCGGTGAAAGGCGTCAGGAATGTATTACCGTCCTCTCCCCGGAACAAAGACGCATGTCTGTTTCCAATCTCATAACATACTTTGGCAATAACGCCTATGTCATCGTTGTCAACAGAAACCTCAATAGCTTCACACTCCTCAATATTAACGGCGATGACCGTGTCGCCATTCGCCGCTAATACATCGTCTTGATTCAAGCCGCGCGTAAGTATAGTGTCATCCATATTAATGCCGACATCAACACCACCGCGGCTTACTTTTCTGTGAAGTTTCTTGAACGCTTCATCCCATTGAAAATCAACGTAGTCTATCTTTTTACCTGCAAATTCATCATCCTGAACTTTGCCAAGTATTTTTTCACATATCATAAACTATACTCATCTTTCCAATTCTAATTTGTCAAAATGACAAATACCACCAAAAAGATGAGCATTTTGACAAACGTTTTTTAATTCAAAATATATTCCGCGTTCTATATCCTAATGTAATAATTAGAATAAGTTGTAGATCTGAGTAAGTGGAAGTGACTGAGCTGGCTCAGAGAATGCTTTCTTACCATCTACAGTAACTTCATATGTCTCAGGATCAACGATGATCTGAGGTGTAGCATCGTTGAACTTCATGTCAGACTTACCGATTGTACGGCATCCTGTTACAGGGATAAGAGTTCTCTGCATGCCATACTTCTCGCCGATGTTCTCAGCTTCAGCAGCCTTAGAAATGAATGTTACACAAGTGTCAGTTACAGCAACTCCGTCTGCACCGAACATCTTCTTGTAAAGAATAGGCTCGCAAGTAGGAATAGAAGCGTTAGCCTCACCCATCTTAGAAGCGATTACAAGACCACCCTTGATGATGATGTCAGGTTTAGCACCGAAGAATGCAGGATTCCAAAGTACGATATCAGCGAATTTACCAACTTCAAGAGATCCGCAGAACTTATCAATACCGAATGTGATAGCCGGGTTGATAGTATACTTAGCTACATATCTCTTAGCTCTGAAGTTATCGTTGTCGTTGCCTTTGTCTTCTGCAAGAGCACCAGTCTGATCCTTCATCTTAGAAGCGCACTGCCATGTTCTTGTAATAACCTCTGATGGACGACCCATAGCCTGTGAGTCAGATGACATCATTGAGAATGCACCGATATCATGAAGAACGTCCTCTGCACCGATTGTCTCAGGACGAATTCTTGACTCAGCGAATGCAAGATCCTCAGGGATCTTCTTGTCGAGGTGGTGGCATACGCAAAGCATGTCAAGGTGCTCGTCAAGAGTATTCACTGTGAAAGGCATTGTTGGGTTTGTTGATGATGGAAGTACGTTCTGTACAGATGCAACTTCCATAAGGTCAGGTGCATGTCCACCGCCGGCACCCTCAGAGTGGAATGTATGGATTGTACGTCCTGCGAAAGCATTGATAGAATCCTCTACGCATCCGCACTCGTTAAGTGTATCTGTATGGATACAAACCTGAACGTCATACTGATCAGCTATTCCTAAGCAGTGATCAATAGCTGCAGGAGTTGTACCCCAGTCCTCGTGAAGCTTAAGTCCCATAGCACCTGCTCTGATCTGCTCTGCAAGTGGCTCCTCAGCTGAGCAGTTACCTTTTCCGAGCATACCAACGTTCATTGGATAGTACTCTGTTGACTTAATAAGCATCTCTACGTTCCATGGTCCAGGTGTACATGTTGTAGCGTTAGTTCCGTCTACAGGACCTGTACCACCACCGATCATTGTTGTTATACCAGAATAAAGAGCTGTCTCGATCTGCTGTGGGCAAATCCAGTGAATATGTGTATCAATACCACCGGCTGTAACGATAAGTCCTTCACCAGCGAGAGCCTCTGTAGATGCACCAACTGTCATGCCAGGTGTTACACCTTCCATTGTTCCCGGGTTACCTGATTTACCGATACCTGCGATGTATCCGTTCTTGATACCGATATCTGCCTTGTAGATTCCTGTGTAATCAAGGATAAGGCAGTTTGTGATTACGAGGTCAAGGTCTCCGTCAGCACTTGTTGTTGTAACTGACTGTCCCATACCGTCACGAAGTGTTTTACCACCACCGAACTTAGCCTCATCACCATATACTGTAAGGTCCTTCTCTACTTCGATAATAAGGCTTGTATCGCCAAGACGAACTTTGTCGCCTGTTGTAGGACCAAACATTGCTGCATATTTTGCTCCTGAAATTTTAAAGCTCATAACATCCTCCTCTTAATTATTTTCATAATCAAATTAACTACGTTTCTAAAAGGTTATAATAATTTAAAATAAATTATTTAATGAATCCCTTTTCTTTAGCTCTAGCTACTGCTGCAGCTTTGTTAGCTTCAGAAGCGATTCCGCATGTAAGGTCATTAAGACCGAATACTCTCTTTGTTCCGCCGAACTCTACAAGCTGAACATCTTTAGACTCACCCGGCTCAAAACGAACACCGTTTCCTGAAGGAATATCAAGGTGATATCCGAAAGCAGCTTCTCTGTCGAATGAGAGTCTCTTGTTTACTTCAAAGAAGTGACAATGAGAACCAACCTGGATAGGACGGTCTCCCTCATTAGTTACTTTTACAGTTACTGTAGCTCTACCTTCGTTCAAAGTGAGCTCTCTGTCCTGAATAATTGATTCACCGATTTTCATTAACGCAACCTCCTTTTAATAGTTTTTTGATTACTGAACAGGGTTATGAACTGATACAAGCTTTGTTCCATCCGGGAATGTGCACTCAACCTGTACTACTTCGATCATGTCAGCAACGCCGTCCATTACCTCATCCTTAGCAAGTACTTTTGTACCAAGCTCCATGATTTCAGCAACGGTCTTACCATCACGTGCATACTCAAGAATAGCCTTTGTGATTAATGCAACTGACTCTGGGTGGTTAAGCTTTACACCACGTTCTCTTCTTTCCTGTGCTACGAGAGCTGCTGTGTAAACTATAAGTTTCTCTGTGTCCTTGTCATTTAAACGCATCTCTTCTCCTCCTTTTCTGGTGTTAAAAGTTTCTGAAATATGCTTATGCATACTCCTATTAGCTCCACGTAGAAATATAGCACTTCAGCCCTTCAATGTCAACGCAAAAAAGTCAGATTTTACGCGGTTTTCCATCCCCTTTGGGGGGTTTTTATTTTGTTATTTTTTTCCCATTTTTTCGCTTAAAAAAATCAATTCACAAGGCCCTTTTTCCTTCTGATTATTCATGCCATTTTCCAAAAAACTTTATGTTTTTAATTTGCATGAACTATCATTCATTTGAGGCGTTTTTTACCCCTAAATATAAACTTTTTATAAACTGATTTAATGTAAAATCATTAAAAAAACCGGTGATTCGTTACACGAAAAACCGGTCTTAACAAAACATTGTCTATATATATAGAAGAGACTCAAACTTATTTCTTGAATAAAGTACTGAAAAGCCCTCTTCCTATGCTGGCTCCAACGTTTCCTCCGAATGTTTTACCGAAGCTGCCCATCGTCTTGCCGGCCTGCTTGCCGAGCTCACGTCCTATGGTTCCTGAAACGGTGTTACCGAATGAGTTCATTGCCTTTTTCTTCTCTTTTTCTTTTCTTTGAAGCTCTTTAAGCTCCTCTTTGGAAAGCTGCGGCTCCTGTGCGGGCACATCCTGCGGTACCGGTGTCTGCGCTGCCTGTTGTGCCTGAGTCATATCCCGGCCCGGAAGCGTGGGTTCGGGAAGTGCCTCCTGTACGGCCTGCACTTCCTGCTGCATCCCCATTCTCATAAGGAATTCATATGCCGAATCCGGATCATGGCCCTGGAAATACTTTGAATAGTAAGGACTTCCCGATACGCATGCCGTTTTTTCAGTTTCGTTTATTGTACTCATGCGGCTCTGAGGCGGCAGAATATAGGCTTTTTGCGCAATTCCCGGGACACCATCCTCACCAAGAAATGATACAACGGCTTCTCCCGTACCGAGTGCCAAAATCGCTTCATATGTATCAAACTCAGGATTTACCCTGAAGGATTCGGCTGCAGCCTTAACCGCCTTTTGCTCTGAAGGTGTATAAGCTCTTAAACCGTGCTGGACTTTATTATTCAACTGGGCAAGAACACCGTCCGGAATATCCTTTGGATTCTGAGTACAGAAATATATTCCGACGCCCTTCGATCTTACAAGCTTTACAACCTGTTCTATCTTATCAAGAAGGACCTTTGGCGCATCATCAAACAACAGATGTGCCTCGTCAAAAAAGAATACGAGCTTAGGCTTGTCCAAATCTCCGACTTCCGGAAGATTTTCAAAAAGCTCGGATATCAGCCACAAAAGAAATGTTGCATAAAGTCTTCCGTTATTGATAAGGCTTGAGCTGTCAAGGATATGAATCATACCCTTTCCGTCAACCGTAGGTGTCAGCCAGTCCGAAACGTTTAGTGCGGGCTCGCCGAAGAATGTCTCTGCTCCTTCCATCTCAAGCGCAACGATTGCTCTCGTCATGGCACCTATGGAAGATGTCTGGATTTTGCCGTATTCGGCGGCAAGCTCCGATGAGTGCTCACCCACATAGTTAAGAAGCGACTTTAAGTCTTTTGTGTCAACCAGCAAAAGATTATTGTCATCTGCTATCTTAAATACGACATTCATGATATCGGTCTGCAAATCATTCAGATTAAGAACTCTGGATAAAAGCATCGGTCCCATCTCCGAAACGGTTGTCCTAAGCGGTATGCCCGTTTTTCCGAAAATGTCCCAGATGGTTACGGGGTAGCCTCTGTAGGAAAATCCGGCCTCCGCAAGTCCGAATTTTTGGATTCTTTTCTGCATGCTTTCAGAGTCATCACCGGGAGCCGCCAAGCCTGCAACATCACCTTTGACGTCAGCCATAAAGACCGGAACCCCCATGTCCGAAAAGGCTTCCGCCATTACCTTTAACGTAACGGTTTTTCCCGTTCCCGTAGCCCCCGCCACAAGTCCGTGACGATTGGACATTTTGGGAAGCATGAAAATGTTCTCACCGTTTTCATCGTTTGCAATCCAAATTTTTGCATCCTTTACCATTCAAAAATCCTCCACCTAAAAATCAATACACCGCATTTACTTCTTCAGTCCGTGAAGACTTCTTAGCTATAGCTTCAAAGATAACCCATACTATTGAACTTACCGCAAGAGCAAGAAGTACTCCCACAATAACATCCGACGGATAATGCTCTCCAAGATAGATTCGTGAGAATCCGATAAGGGATGCGAATATCACGGCAGGTATCCCGATTCTCTTATCATACCTCAGGAAAATAAATGCGCACGCAAACGACATAAGCGTATGTCCCGACGGAAATGAAAAGCTGTCAGAACGCATCCCCACAACAGTAATGGCATCCGTGTAAAATGACGGTCTTATCCTTTGTACGCTGTTTTTCATTATCACACCGATAATTGACGTTGCGGCTACTGAAACAGCAGCTACGATACTTAATCCCCTTGTCTTTTTGAATACGAACATAAAGATAATGATCACAATCCAAAACCAGCCTTTTTCTCCGAAAAAGGAAACTCCTTCAAAAAAAGCCGACAGGGGATCACTTCTTAAATTCTCCTGTATCCCGAGAAGAATAGGTATGTCAAAACCCTCAGTCATTAATGTAACTCCTTTCAATTATTATCCATACAGTATATTAAATTAACCCTTTAAAATCAAATCGGACAGAGATTTTTATCCCTGTCCGATTAAATAATTATTGTTTTTTATTTATTCGTTATCTTTTTTCTTTTTACCGGCTATTGCAACCGTAGCCGCAAGACCGGCAGCTGACGCACATGCAATTGTAACAAGAACGGCCATATTGTTACCGTCTCCCGTATTTACGCCTCCTGAAGGCTTCCGGCCGCCCTCAAGTATCACCGTTTCGGATGATGAAGACTCGCTTGACTCGGATTCGCTCGCCGTTGCAACTTCAGAAGACTCCGTATCTTCTTCAGGCTCACCGTCTTTTATCTCTTCCGACTCTTCAATAATACTTCCGGCATCCGTTGTTGTTTCCAATTCCTCTGCCGTTTCCTTAATTGCTTCGGTTTCGGTCGCCGTCTCAGTCTCTGTTGGTTCTACAGTCGCTGTTTCTTCCGGTATTGTTTCAGTTGTTGTCTCTTCTTCGGTTGTTGTTGTTTCTTCTTCGGAAGTTGTCTCTTCCTCTGTTGTCGTGGTCTCTTCTTCGGAAGTTGTCTCTTCCTCGGTTGTTGTTGTTTCTTCTTCGGAAGTTGTCTCTTCCTCTGTTGTTGTAGTTTCTTCTTCGGAAGTTGTCTCTTCCTCGGTTGTCGTAGTTTCTTCTTCGGTTGTCGTGGTCTCTTCTTCGGAAGTTGTTTCTTCCTCAGTTGTCGTAGTCTCTTCTATGGAAGTTGTCTCTTCCTCAGTTGTCGTAGTCTCTTCTTCGGAAGTTGTCTCTTCCTCAGTTGTCGTAGTCTCTTCTTCGGAAGTTGTCTCTTCCTCTGTTGTTGTAGTTTCTTCTTCCGTAGTTTCTTCTTCTGTTGTCTCTTCTTCAGTAGTCGTTGTTGTTTCTTCTTCCGTGTATGTATTCTCGTATTTTACTTCTGCATTACACAGTCTCTCGATTGTTCCCGAATACTGAGTGCCGGCTTCTTCGTTTGCCGTCGTTTTATAATTTTTATCTTCGGTCTCCGTAACGGTATATGTGGAGCCCGTCTTTAATCCTTTAATTGCGAGCTTCTCGCCGTTTCCAAGTTCGAATACGTATTTACCGTCAGTAAGAGTCACTTCCGTCCTACTGCTGTCCGGAGAAACTATGAAGACCATGTCCTCATACGGATTACCTTCCGGATCTTTTATCTCAATCGTAAATTCGAATTTTTTATCATCATCCGGATTAACTTCATTTACCACCGTCTTTGAAATCTCTATGTCGCGCTTAATCGGATTCGTAACTATAAATCCGTTTTCAACATCCGGATCTTCGCTCACCTGCGGATCATATTTTTCAAATACGTTTCTTCCTGTGACCGGTAGGCTTGTAAAGCCAAACCATGTCAAATCTTCTTCGATACTGTACTCATACTTTTTGCCGGTTAACCAATCATATATAGGCTGGTCTTTAAATGTTACAGGAATCCAGCCTTTATTTTTTTCAACGTTCTGAGACACGATTCTTTCACCGTCTCTTACCAACCACAGCTTTACAACAGGCGGTCTGTCTCCGACGTCACTCTCCTCATCATCCCATACCTTTTTTGCATGTATATCTACCGTTTCAGTCGGTACTGTTCCTATCCTGACAACACCATTGGTTCCGATACCGCCACCGCGGGTCCCCGATGAATTACCGACTATGTTAACTTTTGCCATCGCCAATGACTCTATAATCGCCTCATCATCTTTGGTATAGTCATTATGTAATTCAAGGCTACCCACGTTTTTTAATTTATCTATACTTACATTTAGATTCTTATTATTCTTCCACAAATAAGGCGCGCCACTCAACATGCATTCCGACACATTAACGTAATGAGATGTTGCGTTGGAAACAGTGGACGATACCAGCGTTGAAGAAACAAAAATATCCGGTCCTGAAATGTTTGCTTTATTTCCGAATATTACGCTTCCGTTCTCAACGTCCAACGAAATCTCTGAAGTCCTGCAACCGGCAATACCTCCGCCTGCAATAAATGCTTTATTTTCAGATATATTTACAAAGTTTGTATTTAATACACCTGCCGGCAAAATAACCATCCTGTTTCCGTCTCCGTAATCACCATCGTATGATCCGTTGACATATATCGCACCGCCTCCAAATTCATTAAAACTTCCAATTCCTAAAGTGGAATTATCATAAAAATTACCACCAAAAATATCAGCCACACTATTACACTGTACATATAATCCGCCACCGGTATTATACGATTCATTCCCGATAATTGTTCCACCGGTCATGGTAAATCGCATCAGGTCACCGTATCCTAAAGACGGATTACTAACCACAAGAGAATTCCCGATAATTCCCATGGAAATACCGCCGCCTATATATCCGGACTTATTATTGCTTATAACACCGCCGGACATATTCATGGATGATGACGTACCGAGGAACACTCCACCGCCACCTGCATCATGGTCATTATCCTGACCTGCAACGTTTCCTGTAATAGTACCGCCCGACATATTAAATGTACCTGCGTGAATAACACCTACACCGCCACCCATCACACTGTAACAGTCTTTGATAACACCGCCGGTCATATTCATTGTTCCGCCTTCAACATACACGGCTCCACCGATGGAAGTATATTTATTACCGGTATCCCGGTTGATATTGTTCATGATAAGCGCGCCATCGTTAAAATTAAGAGTAGCGCCTTTTTCCACTTTTATAACGGATGAGGAATTACCGACACTCTTACCGTCAAAAGTAATATTGCCTAAGTCGAGAGTCGCCCCTTCCTTAACAACGACGAAATTACCCGTATAACCGGATTCTCTGACAAACGGTTTTTTGTCGGCATCGGACATATCCCAAATATCTTCGGAATCAACCGTTATCTCCCCCGTTACATGTATTTCTTTTACTGAAGGGTCTGTCGCAAGCTCTTTCACCTTCCCAAACGTACTTACGGCTTCTTCGGGCGAACTTCCGTCATTGTCATCACTTCCGTTAACGCCGTTAATATAAATTATCTTATCGGCATCCGCACCGTAAGTCAGCACGGAACCAAATATTGAAGCCCCGACAGCTATAACAGATGCTGCCGTTACTGCTTTATTTATCACAGACTTCATGGCCTATTTACTCCTTGATTTATTTTTATTGTCATATCAAACTTGTTTCGTTTTATTTTAGCACTGCAAGTATGTATATACAATAGGTTTTATCGGGGACGGTTTTCAGCCTGCGCCGTGTGTTCAATCTCAATCTATTGAATAACGGCATCCGTGATTTGTGTCCCGGACATTAGAAGATACTGTCCAAAGAATTAAAGCCGACCGAATCGTTATGCAAACTTAGGACGCGCAAACTCGAAAAATTCTTACTGCTTAAGGGCTCGAGCGCGCTTACGTTTGCGGAAATTGTATGTCGATTTTACTTTGATGAACATTAGGAAACGTGGTCAAAGAATTAAGACCGACCGAATCGTTATGCGAACTTAGAACGCGTACTGTCTGAGAAAAATTCTTCCTGCTTAAGGGTCCGAGCGCGCTTGCGTTTGCGGAAATTGTATGTCGATTTTGCTTTGATGAACATTAGAAAACGTGGTCAAAGAATTAAGACCGACCGAATCGTTATGCGAACTTAGGACGCGTACTGTCTGAGAAAAATTCTTCCTGCTTAAGGGTCCGAGCACGCTTGCGTTTGCG
>CAJOLA010000004.1 GCA_905235275.1 uncultured Lachnospiraceae bacterium | reverse complement strand
GCGGCTTCTTCGATTTCGGCACAGTCCCGGCCGGATTCCAAAGCGTCGCCAAGCCCACGCTGACCGTTTCGGTCAACCCCACGGCGGCAAACGGCTATCAGGTCGTGCGCTCCATCGGCGGGCACGGTGTGGGACTTGAGTTTCATGAGGATCCTTTCGTAAGCTATGTCATCCGAAAGGGTACCGGTATGCTTATGGTTCCGGGGCTGATGTTTACGATTGAGCCCATGATTAATATGGGAACGCATGCGGTTGTTACCGATTCGAATGATAACTGGACAGTCTATACAAAAGACAGAAAACCGTCCGCTCAGTGGGAGGTACAGGTACTTGTTACCGAAGACGGACATGAGGTTATATCTTACTGATTATGGTAATTGAAAAAAAGGGAAAAAATCTTATACTCTCGGATGTTTCCGACTTTAATCTGGCACAGACCATGGAATGTGGTCAGTGCTTTCATTTTGTCCGATTGGATGAGGATCCGGATGATAAATATTCCGAATATGAGATAAGCGCTTACGGCAAATATCTTCATATAGCACAGGAAAATGATAAATTCATTTTCTTTGATACCTCCAAGAAGGACTTTAATGATATCTGGAAAAACTATTTTGACCTGGACAGAGATTACGGGAAGATAAAAAGATATATAGCAAAAAGAAGCCCGGAGCTAAAAGACATCATTAAGCAAAACCGCGGTATCAGGATTCTTAATCAGGAATTCTTCGAGACGATGATGTCATTTATCATTTCTCAGAATAACCGTATTCCGCGAATAAAGGGAATTGTGGCTGCCATATCCCGAAAGTGGGGCAGAATGCTTACGGATACGATGTATGCATTTCCGACTCCGGATGAGTTTTGCAGCGCCTGTGAGGATGATTTTAAGGATTTAAAGACCGGATTTCGGGCAGGGTATCTGTGTGATGCCATAAATAAGCAAAAAAGCACACCCGGCTTTGAAAAGCTCTTAAGAGAATCGGACATTTCCAAATGCAGCGAGCTTCTTTGCACGGTAAAGGGGATAGGTCCCAAGGTTGCAAACTGTATCATGCTTTTCGGTCTCGGTAAAAGGGAGGCTTTTCCTATAGATGTATGGATGAAGCGCATAATGGAAGAGCTCTATTTTGACTCTGAAAAACAAAGCATGCCGGTTTTAAGTGAGCTTGCAAAGGAGAAGTTCGGAGAGTACGGCGGCTATGCCCAGCAATATCTTTTTGCATACGCAAGAGAAAATGGAAATAATAAAAATAACGGTTGACATTTAAATGTAATGATGATAACTTAATGAATAACATTAGCACTCATAAAAAAAGAGTGCTAACAAAAAGAAATGGAGGAAATATTATGACATTAGCACCACTTGGAGACAAAGTTGTCTTAAAAGCCATAAAAGAAGAGGAAACTACCAAGTCCGGTATTGTACTTCCCGGAGAGGCAAAGGATAAGCCTTCACAGGGTGAAGTTATTGCGGTAGGACCCGGTGGCACGGTTGACGGCAATGAAGTTAAGATGCAGGTTAAAAAAGGGGATAAGGTAATTTATTCCAAATATGCAGGTACTGACGTGGAGCTTGACGGCGATGATTTTATTATTGTAAGCCAGTCAGACATTCTTGCTGTTATTAAATAATATTGTTATTAGGGAGGTTATATAAATGGCAAAGGAATTAAAATACGGTTTAGATGCCCGCAAGTCTCTTGAAATCGGAGTAAACAAGCTTGCGGATGCGGTTCGTGTTACACTCGGACCTAAGGGAAGAAACGTGGTTCTTGATAAGAGCTATGGTGCTCCGCTTATTACAAACGATGGTGTTTCCATCGCAAAAGAGATTGAACTTGAAGATAAATTTGAAAATATGGGCGCGCAGCTCGTAAGAGAGGTAGCAACAAAGACTAATGATGTTGCCGGTGACGGTACAACTACAGCTACCGTTCTTGCTCAGGCAATGGTTCGTGAAGGTATGAAAAATATCGCTGCAGGCGCTAACCCTATCATCTTAAGAAAGGGAATGAAGAAGGCATCCGAATGTGCGGTTGAAGCCATCCTTAAGATGAGCCAGAAGGTAAAGGGTAAGGATCAGATCAGCAAGGTTGCTGCCATTTCAGCGGCTGACGAGGAAGTTGGAGCAATGGTTGCCGATGCAATGGAAAAGGTTACAAATGACGGCGTTATCACCATTGAAGAGTCCAAGACGATGAAGACTGAGCTTGATCTTGTTGAAGGTATGCAGTTTGACAGAGGTTACGTATCAGCATACATGTCTACGGATATGGACAAGATGGAAGCAAACCTTGAAAATCCGTACATCCTTATCACAGATAAGAAGATTTCCAATATTCAGGATATTCTTCCAATCCTTGAGCAGATCGTACAGGCAGGCTCACAGCTTCTTATCATAGCTGAGGATATCGAAGGAGAGGCTCTTACAACTCTTATCGTTAACAAGCTTCGCGGAACATTCAACGTAGTAGGCGTTAAGGCTCCGGGATACGGCGACAGAAGAAAAGAGATGCTTCAGGATATCGCAATCCTTACGGGAGCACAGGTTGTATCTTCAGACCTTGGTCTTGAGCTTAAAGATACGACAATGGATATGCTTGGAAAAGCTAAGTCCGTTAAGGTTCAGAAGGAAAACACCATAATCGTTGACGGCGAGGGCAGAAAGAGCGACCTTAAGAACAGAGTCGATCAGATTAAGATGCAGATTGAAGAGACTACATCCGACTTTGACAGAGAAAAGCTCCAGGAGCGTCTTGCAAAGCTTGCAGGCGGTGTTGCGGTTATCCGCGTAGGTGCTGCCACAGAAACCGAGATGAAGGAAAGCAAGCTTCGTATGGAGGATGCTTTGGCTGCAACAAAGGCTGCGGTAGAAGAAGGAATCATTGCCGGAGGCGGAAGCGCATATATTCACGCATCCAAGGAAGTTGAAAAGCTTGCGGCAGCTCTTGACGGAGACGAGAAGACGGGAGCGCTTATCGTGCTTAAGGCTCTCGAGGCACCGCTTACTCAGATTGCCGTAAATGCCGGTCTTGAAGGATCGGTTATCGTAAATGAGGTTAAGAACTCAAAGAAGGGCATGGGCTACGACGCATTAAATGACCAGTATGTGGATATGGTTACCGCAGGAATCCTTGATCCTGCAAAGGTTACAAGAAGTGCTCTTCAGAATGCGACAAGCGTTGCATCAACACTTCTTACAACAGAAGCGGCAGTAGGTATCATACCTGAGCCGGAGCCACCAATGCCTGCAGGCGGCGGAATGGGAATGATGTAATAATTTCCGGATATGGAATATTTAAAACGTTTTGTGCGGTTTTTACTGCGCGAAACGTTTTTTTGTTGCACGATTTTAAATTTTTTTATATAGTAGAGAGTAAGCTTGTGAAAAAAAAATCATAAAGTCGTCATATTTTAAAGAAAAGCAAGTGGTACAATAACGGCGACGTTTAACATATAAGGAGGTTTTCGTACATGAAGAAAGGAAAGATTTTAGGCTTAGGGGTAATTGCAACAGCCATGTTTGCCGGAGCCGTATCAAGCATTAACGTGCCTTTTGCAAATATCGTCTATGCCGAAACAGCCGAAAAGACAACCGGGACCGCTTCGAATACGTCGGCGACGACGGAAAAGAAAGCAAAGACCAAAAAGATAAAGATTGAAAATAAGAATGTCAGCGTTCCCACAACCGGCAATAAATGGGTTAAGTCCAACGGTTATTATCATTTTGTAAAAGACGGAGAGCTTGTTAAGGGCTGGAAGGCTTTTACCAAGGCGGATGGTGAATCAGTCGCTCATTTTTCATACTTTGATGATAAAGGCCGTCTTTATACGGGATGGCATAAGATGGGAGAAGCCGAAGGAGAAAAAGAAGAGCATTATTCATACTTCGGAGCTGACGGATGGCTTCGTACCGGATGGCAGAAAATGGGTACGAAGAATAATCCCGACGGAAGCAGTAAAGAACATTATTCATATTTCGGATATGACGGATGGCTTCAGACGGGCTGGAAACATTTCACGAAGGCTGACGGTGAGTCCACGGATCATTACTCATATTTCGGAAAGAACGGCTGGCTTCAGACCGAATGGAAGCATTTCACAAAGGCTGACGGTGAAACCAAGGATCATTGGTCTTATTTTGCCGTAAACGGTTGGCTTCAGATAAGCAAATGGTACAAAGACGGTAACGGAGATCATTATTTTGATAATAAGGGATGGATGGCTACCGGAAACAATATCATAGACAATAAATTATATAATGAAGCTCAGATAAAAGGCATAAGCGGAGTATTGAAACGCAATACATCCGTAAATAATTGGTACAAATGTAATGATAAATGGTACTTCTTGCAGAAGGGCGAGGTGCTGACGGCATTTAACGGTGTATCTCAGGTTAATCAGCAGGGAACCTGGTACAACATTAAAAACGGTGCAACCGACGGTCCCGTTCAGGGAACATGTATCCTTGCTCATGCCGCCAAGGATGAGCGTGAGGAATTCATGTACGGTAAAGCGGGCGATCAGACAAAGTCCGAAGCATATTTCAGAACCTGGTATAACAGACCATGGCAATATGTCTTAAGACCGAAGGATAAGAATATGCAGGAGAGGCTTGCCGTGGCAATGACAAGAGCGGCATATAACGAGCATATCGGCTACGACATGAGCCAGAGGAATACCCTGTATATGGAGGCTGCCAAGGTAGGCTGGGATCCGGGTAAGGTTACAAAGGATGTTGAGACGGATTGCAGTGCACTTGTTTCCGTGGCTCTTTTGTATGCCGGATTAAAAACGAGTGATGTAAGAGTCAATAACAACAGTCTCTATACGTACATTATGAAGGATAAGCTTATGGCTACCGGCAAGTTTACATTATATACGTCAAAAGAATATATCGCCTCCCCGAATAAATTACAGAGAGGCGACATACTGATTCTTCCAAACGGCCATACCGCCGTTTGCGTAAAGTCGGTTTCAGACCTTAAAAACAATAAATAATTATTCAATTGTATAGATACGTTTTTCTATATCCGAGAAGGCCATTGGTCCTGTTCGAATCATGAAGTCATTGAATGACTTATCGGTATATGATTCGCCTTTCAGGTCAATGGCTTTTCTTTGCATTTCTTTTACTTCGAGGAATCCGAGGCAATACATGGCATATTCGCCCGGAGATTCAACTACAAAATCATAAACCTCCTGAACGGACTCTGTCGCATATCCGTATCCGGCAAAGAAATTATTGACTTCATTAAACGGCATGCCGTAGTAGTTGACCATGAAGTCGGCACGACCGAGAAGGCAAATATATCCTTCTTCGAAAGCCTTTACGAGATCCGCAAGATTACGGGAGTAATCGTCGGTATAATCAAATGCGTAAAATCCTGAGTATATTCCCCATCCTTCGATATAACCCTTGGGAGTCAGGAAGTAGCGGACGACATCTTCTTTTCCGCTGTTTACCTGATTGGCCATATACATGGTCTGATACATGTGTCCCGGGAAGGATTCATGCGCAACCGTTTCATAGTAATTATCATCCTCGGCTGCCTTTTTTTCATTTATGTATAATGTTCCGCCAAAGCCTGCGTCAAGAGCGGGAGAGGAGTAGAAGGCTTCTCTCGTGTCCTCTGAAAGATTCTCCTCAACGGGTGTTATGTCATATGGGAAATCGGCAATTTCGGTAAAGTCGTTTTTGTATTTTTCTTTAAGATCGTTTACGAGCTCTTCCGTTGTGCCTTTTTCCAGGGAGAATCCGTCAATCTGTCTTGTAAGATTACGGTCTTGGGCCGTGAGTTCATCGGTCTTTTTGTAGAAGGATTCCAGATAAGAATCTATAAGATTAAAATATGCATCCGGACTTTCCTTTCCGGCTCCCACATATGTTTCGATAAGAGAAGCAAAATATTCCTTTCCGTTCGGATAATTGCAGAGCCCGCCGGAATATTTGGATGTGCCCTTAAGAGATTCGAGCGTTTTTATGAGGCTGTCATATCCCGGAAGAATTACTTCGTTTATTGCCTTGTCATGTTCTTTTATGTATTCATCCTTTACGGCGCCGTTAAGATCTGTTTTGTTTAATCTCTCCAAAAATGAGTCTTTAAAAGAACCCGCTGCGATATTTTCACGGATCTTGGAGAGTTGATCGATTGACTTATCTGCCTGATTATCAGGCATGAAAAAGCCGGCTTCGGAACGCTTTTTCTCGGCATCTTCGATTTTCTTAAAATATGAATCCATATTCCTAAGGAGGGATACGTATTCGGCCGCGTCAACTTCGGAATTAATCGGATATTCGGTAAACACGGTTGTTACGGCATAAGGGCCTGAAATATCTCCGACAACGTCAGAAGAAAACAGACCGTACGGTTCCATGGATTTTTTGTTGTCCAGATAGAATTTAATGGAGTCATAGGAGCGCTGCTGGCTTGAAGAAAGAGAATTATAATCAAATCCCTCAAGCTTTTGTCTGTAATCGTTCCACAGCTTTTCTTTTTCGGAATCGTTCATTATAAAATATTCCGTCACCTTGGAAGAATTAATACCGTATTTTTCCGGATTAATTACGGATGTGTTAAGATCGGATCCGCTTTCGGAAATGACTGCGGCAGTAACATCAAGCATAAAGCTTCTGTAATCGTCGTTTCCGCCTTCAGTGGATATAATCGGCTGAGTGGAAGCGGGAGACGGATCTAAGTCCGCGGGGGTGCTTGATGAAGCATGTAAAAACATTTTTCTGTATAATGACGGGTTAAGTCTGATAACCAGCATAAATGCAAAAAAAGACCCTCCGATTATCAGAAGTATAATTGCAATTATTCTAAAGCTGTTTGATTTTTTCCCTGATGAATTGCTCATATTAAAAACTCCGTATAATAATAAAATTTCGTATATTTTACGTTATTTAAGGCGCATAATCAAGAAACATGTTATCATATATAAAAAATTACGATTGAATAAAGGGGCTGTCATGGCGTTTTATCTGATTATAATTTCGGTGGTGATTTTTGCATGTGTATTCATGAACAGAGTCACCAATAAATTGGGTATCCCCACGCTTCTTGCTTTTATAGGTCTCGGAATGCTTTTCGGTGTGGGTGGACCTTTTAAAATCGGCTTCAGTAACTACAGGCTTGCGGAACAGATATGTACCGTGGCTCTTATTTTTATTATGTTCTACGGCGGTTTCGGTACGAACTGGAAGCAGGCTAAGAAAGTGGCGAAGCAGTCAATACTTATGTCCACGGTGGGTGTGCTTATGACGGCATGCATAGTTGCCGTATTCGTGCACTTCGTTTTGCAGTTTTCATGGATTGAAAGCTTCCTTACCGGATCCGTTATCAGTTCAACCGATGCAGCATCCGTGTTTTCGATGCTTCGTTCAAGGAATCTTAACCTGAAATATAATACCGCATCCATACTCGAGCTTGAGAGCGGAAGTAACGACCCTGTTGCGTATATGATGACGGCAATCTTTCTTGCCGTATATCAGGGCGGAATCAGCGGCGGTGAGATTTTTTACATGGTATTTGCCCAGATAGTATACGGTCTTGCGATAGGATTCGGTATTGCCATTGTTTCGCGAATGGTCCTTAAAAAAGCAAGGAGTCTGGGGGACGGCTTCAACATGATTGCAATCGCGGGTATAGCCGTTGCGGCATACGCGATACCTTCGGCTGTCGGCGGTAACGGGTACTTAAGTACCTACATAGTAGGTATGGTGCTTGGGAATACGAGAATTCATGACAAGTCCGAGATAGTACACTTTTTTGACGGATTCACGGCAGCGGCACAGATGCTTGTATTTTTCCTTCTCGGATTATTGTCGGAGCCATCGATGTTTCCGACAGTATTCGTTCCGGGAATAATAATCGCGCTCTTTATGACATTTATAGCGCGTCCCGCAACGGCATTTGCGCTTCTTGCGCCGTTCAAGGCAAAAGTAAGACAGATACTTCTCGTGTCATGGTCGGGACTTAGGGGAGCGTCATCGATAGTTTTTGCGATATCTGTGCTTCTTGGGGCGACGACGCAAAATAACATTTTCTATATAGCATTCTTTATAGTGCTTGTTTCGATATCGCTGCAGGGTACGCTTTTGCCGATGGTGGCAGACAAGCTGGGAATGATAGACGAAGATGAAAATGTCATGAAGACGTTTACGGACTACTCCGAAGAGATGCCGGTGCAGTTCATACAGTTCGAGATCCCTGAGGGACACGTATGGGAGGGAAAAAGCCTTAAAGACATAGTGCTTCCGCCCGAGACCATAGTCGTGCTTTTAATGAGAGGCGCCGAGCGAATCGCGCCAAGCGGCACGACTGTCATTAAATCCGGAGATAAGATAATTCTTAGCGCAGCGACGCCGGGTAATGTCGACGGAATAGAGCTTTCCGAAATCATCGTAAAAGCAGGCGATGATTATGAAAATAAAAAACTCTCCGAGATACCGAGAGAAGATCAGGGACTGATCATCATGGTTCGGAGAGGTGAAGAGGTTATAATCCCGAGCGGGGATATCGTTATTAAAACGGGAGATATGCTTGTGGTAAATGATACGGAGGGTTAAATGATTGTTCCGCCGCCGACCACCGTATCTTTGTCATAAAGCACGACGGCCTGCCCCCCGGCAAAGGCGCGTTGGGGTTCGTCGAATATCACATGAAAAGAATCCGGAGCAGTTTGCGTAACAATCGCAGGCTGCTCTTTTTGATTGTATCTTGAACGCGCATTTACACGCATACCGTCTTTTATCTCATCAACGCTTATGAGATTAATGTCGGTTGCATCAAGCTCTTTTGAAAAGAGCTCGTCATCTCTTGCAAGAGTAACGGTATTGGTTACGGGGTCCTTGTCATATACATACATCGGTTCACCGAAAGAGATGCCAAGCCCCTTTCTCTGACCGATGGTGTAGCGGATGAGACCGTTGTGCCTGCCGAGGACATTCCCCGCGGTGTCGATGAAGTCGCCGGGCGGATAATGCTTTCCGGTATAAAATTCTATAAAATCCGCGTAGCTTTGCCCTTTTACAAAGCAGATATCCTGGCTTTCGGCTTTTTTTGCATTCGTAAATCCGTTTTTGGCAGCGATTTCCCTTACCTCATCTTTTGTAAGAGAGCCGAGCGGAAGAACGGTGCGACTGAGCATATCCTGAGTCATGGAATATAGGACGTATGTCTGGTCCTTTCGTAAATCCTTGGATTTTTTAAGATTCCATCTGCCGGTTTCGTCGTTGAATTCGATGCGTGCATAATGACCGGTGGCAACGCAGTCAAATCCGAGGGACTGCGCCCTCTCGAATAACCGCCCGAATTTTAAATATCTGTTGCAGTCGATGCAGGGGTTCGGGGTTGCACCGTTTTCATAGGCGCTTATAAATCTGTCGATTACGTTTTCTTTGAATTTTTCCTGAAGATTAAAGACTCTGAAATCGATGCCTATCCTTTCGCAGACGCTCTCGGCATCCTTAATGTCTGCCGCAGAGCAGCAGGTCTTTTCAAGGGAGATTCCGATATCTTCATTTTGGAACAGATTCATGGTTGCACCCATGCATTCATATCCCGCCTGTTTTATAAGAAGGGCGGTAACGCTTGAATCCACTCCGCCGCTCATTGCCACTAATACTTTTTTATCCATGTCATATACTCCGTTTATAGTTAATGATAATTATATTTAATTTTATTTTTTTAGCAACTGACTGTATAATAAAAGGCAATAAAGTCATCTTATATCGAAAGGAGTATTGAAGATGAAAGTAAATGCTTACCTGACTGAAGGGTTTGAGACGGTGGAAGCGCTTGCCGTTGTTGACATCTTAAGAAGAGCGGGAGTGGAGGTAGATACGGTATCCGTAACGGGTGATTTAAACGTAAAGAGTGCCCAGGATATTATCGTTAAAGCCGACAGACTTTTTGACAAGGCATCCGAAGAGGCTGACGCCGTATTTCTTCCGGGCGGTCCGGGATCTCTTGATTTTGAAGAGATGAAGGATTTAAAAGAGGTCGTTTTGGAGCATAATGATGCGGGCAAAGTGATTGCGGCAATATGTGCGGCACCAAGTGTGCTCGGACATTGGGGCCTGCTCAAGGGCAAAAACGCCACATGCTTCCCGGGATTTGAAAAGGCTCTTACGGGAGCAAAGGTTTTAAAAGCTCCCGCAAGAGTGGTGGTTGACGGCAATATATTTACCGCAAGAGGAATGGGAACCGCAATTGATCTCGGACTTGCTCTTACAGGCGTTCTTATCGGTGAAGAAGAAGCGGAAAAGCTTGGAGTAGACATACAGTATATAGATAAGTGATGATTTATGAACGCAAATAAACTTAAAGCCTTAAAAAAGGCTCTTATTATTTCGGGCATATCGGTTCTTTTTCTGAACCTGATACCAAACGCACATGCGGATGAAAAAGAGATTACCGTGGTAAACAAAGAATCTACCGTTTTGAATTTCCGCAGTCTTCCCGTAATGTCCGATAAATACAGAAAGCTTGAAAATATTTCGTCCGAATACGCCGTGCTTCTTGATGAGGAGACGAACACGGTTCTTGCCGGCAAGGGTGCGCTAAGAAGGGTATATCCCGCATCGCTTACCAAGGTGCTTACGCTTATAACGGCTCTTGATTTCGTCGAAAAAACCGACATTCAGGGACAGCTAAGCGACGGGGAGTTATCGGAGCTTTATGCAAGGGAGGCATCTCTTGCGGGCTTTGCGGCGGGAGAGAAGGTACCGTTTAAAGAATTGCTTTACGGTCTGATACTGCCTTCGGGCGCTGACGGGGCAGTCGGCATCGAGAAGGTGGTCGGCGGGAATAAAGAAAACTTCTCCGTGCTTATGAATCTTGAGGCTGCCAAGATGGGGCTTTTCGATTCGAGATTCAGGGAAAGCAGCGGTCTGCATAATAAGAATAATTATTCGACGGCGCTTGATATAGCCATTATCTTCGGATACGCCCTTGATAATAAGACGGGGCGTGAGGTGCTTGGAACCGCTTATCATAAGACCGGGAATACCGAGCAGCATCCCGAAGGGCTTGAGATGTGGAGCCATACCTTCGCATATATGGAAGGAGTGGATATGGGCGGATTCAAGATTACTGCCGGAAAGACCGGATATACCGGGGAAGCCAAGGTATGCATGGTGACCGAGGCCGAAAAAGACGGACATAAGTATATTCTTGTGACTCTTTTTGCGCCCAACAGCCGTCAGATGTGCGAAGATCACATAAATATTTACAAAGAATACGCAAAATCATAATTTCCCTTTTTTATTTGTGGAAATCTGACAGTTATGATACAATACACAAATACGTTAACTTTATACGTTTGATACACTTAAAATTCAAGGAGGACGTTCGCTACAATGGAAGTAAAAGTCGAACAAATGGGTGAAAAGAATATGTATCGCCTTATCATCGAAGCTACCGCAGAGGAGTTCGAGAAGGGCGTTGCAAGAGCATACGAGAAGAATAAGGGAAGATTAAGCATTCCCGGATTCAGAAAGGGTAAGGCACCTCGTCAGATCATTGAGAAGATGTACGGTAAGAACTTCTTCCACAATGATGCAGTGGACGAGATTGTTCCGGAGCTTTATGAGAAGGCTGTAGCAGAGAGCGATCTTGATATCGTATCAAAGCCGACACTTAAGGTTGTAAAGATGGATGAGGAGAACCCTCTTGTATTTACCGCAGAGGTTGCAGTTAAGCCTGAAGTTAAGCTTGGCAAATACAAGGGCGTTGAGATATCCAAATATGACACTGAAGTAACCGACAAGGAAGTGGACGAAGAGATTGAAAAGGTCCGCAATACAAACGCAAGAATTGTTGAGGTTACTGACAGACCTGCTCAGGATAAGGATGTTACAACCATTGATTTTGAAGGAACAATCGACGGAGTTCCTTTCGAAGGCGGAACCGGAAAAGATTATCCTTTAACACTCGGTTCTCATACATTTATCGACAACTTTGAAGATCAGGTAGTCGGTATGAAGGTTGGCGAAGAAAAGGATGTTAAGGTTAAGTTCCCTGAGGAGTATCACGCAGATGCTCTTAAGGGTAAGGATGCCGTATTCCACGTAACATTAAAAGAGATTAAAGAGAGACGTCTTCCTGAGTTAGACGATGATTTCGCCGTTGATAACGGATTTGATAATCTTGCCGAATATAAAGAGTCAATCAAAAATGACCTTAAGAAGAATAAGGAAACACAGGCCAAGAATACAAAAGAAAGAGAGATTCTTGAAGTAATCATCGGTGATACCGAGATTGATATTCCGGTGCCTATGATTGAGACACAGGCTAACCGTATGGCGGGAGACGTTCAGAGAAACATTCAGCAGCAGGGAATGAGCTTTGAGCAGTATCTTCAGTACATGGGAATTACTCCGGAGAAGTTCATCGAAGATCTTAAGCCTGAGGCTACCAAGAGAATTCAGCAGAGACTTATCCTTGAAGCCATCGCTAAAGCAGAGGGCATTAAAGTTTCAGACGAAGAGTTTATTGAAGAGATGAAAAAGGCGGCTGAGAGCTATCAGTTAGACCTTGAAGACTTTGAAGTGGCAGTGGGCGACGAAGGCAAAGAGGATATCAGAAATGATGTTTCCATACGTAAGGCCATCGAGCTTATCGTAAAAGAAGCCATCGAGACAGAGAAGAAAAAGGAATCTGCTTCCAAGAGCGCGACAGCTAAGGATTCCGACGAAAAAGACGGCGAGGAGAAGAAGCCGGCCAAGAAGACTACTGCAGCTAAGAAGACTACGGCAGCAAAGAAGACAACAGCTGCTAAAAAGACAACAACAGCTAAGAAGACAACGGCTGCTAAGAAGACTACAACAGCTAAGAAGACTACAGCCAAGAAAACTACGGCTAAAAAAACAACCGCAAAGAAGACCACGGCTAAGTCATCTGAGTAATTTTTGATATACGGGGGTGAAGAGAATGTCATTAGTACCTTATGTCGTTGAACAGACAAGCAGAGGGGAAAGATCTTATGATATATACTCCAGGCTTTTAAAGGACAGAATTATTTTTCTCGGAGAAGAAGTTAATGATGTGACTGCAAGTCTCGTTGTTGCACAGCTTTTATTCCTTGAGTCAGAGGACCCGGGCAAGGATATTAATTTATATATCAACAGCCCCGGAGGTTCCGTATCCGCGGGATTTGCCATATATGACACAATGAAGTATATTAAATGTGACGTTTCCACGATTTGTATAGGTATGGCGGCCAGCATGGGAGCTTTCCTTCTGGCAGGCGGTACCAAAGGAAAAAGACTTGCCCTTCCCAATTCGGAAATAATGATTCACCAGCCTTCCGGTGGAGCAAGGGGTCAGGAAACAGAGATTCGTATTGCTGCCGAGAATATCTTAAAGACAAGAAAGAAGCTTAATCAGATATTGGCGGATAATACCGGTAAGTCATACGAAGACATCGAGAGAGATACAGAGCGTGACAATTACATGTCGGCTCAGGAAGCTCTCGAGTACGGACTTATTGATAAAGTTGTTGAAAGCAGGGAAAAGTAATAAACTGCACGTTATAAAAAGGGGCTGTGAATACACGGTCCCTTGTTTTGACTGATACGCTTTATGCGAAAAAAGGAGAAATATGGCAGGAAAGAAAAATGACGAAGAGCTTCGCTGTTCATTTTGCAACAAAAAACAAAGCCAGGTAAAAAAGCTTATCCAGGGACCGAACGGTGTATTTATCTGTGATGAGTGTGTGGATATATGCGGAGAGATTCTTGAAGAAGAGCTCGGTATATTCAGCGATGAAAAAAATCAGGAACAGGAAGAGATTAATCTCTTAAAGCCAAAAGAGATAAAGGATTATCTTGACGAGTATGTTATCGGTCAGGATGAAGCCAAAAAAGCTTTATCCGTAGCGGTATATAACCACTATAAGAGAGTTTTGTTCGAGCAGGAAGATGATGTCGAGATTCAAAAGAGTAACATCCTTCTTATCGGTCCCACGGGTTCCGGTAAGACATTCCTCGCGCAGAATCTCGCAAAGCTTCTTAATGTTCCTTTTGCCATCGCTGATGCCACAACGCTTACCGAAGCCGGATATGTCGGCGAGGATGTTGAGAATATCCTTCTTAAGCTTATCCAGGCGGCTGATAATGACATAGAGAAGGCCCAGAGGGGAATTATCTATATCGATGAGGTCGATAAGATCAGTAAGAAGTCAGAGAACGTATCCATTACGAGAGACGTATCGGGTGAGGGCGTTCAGCAGGCGTTGCTTAAGATTCTTGAGGGTACGGTTGCCAATGTGCCTCCACAGGGCGGAAGAAAGCATCCGCAGCAGGAGCTGCTTCCGATTGATACAACCAACATTCTCTTCATTTGCGGCGGTGCATTTGACGGTTTGGAAAAAGTTATCGAGAACAGAATGGGGACGAACGCCATCGGATTCGAGTCAGACGTTAAGTCCAAAAAGGATTCCGATATAGGAGAGCTTTTCCACAAGGTACTTCCACAGGACCTTGTTAAGTTTGGAATGATTCCCGAATTTATCGGTCGTATCCCCGTGGTTGTGGCGCTTGACAGTCTTGATGAGGAAGCACTCGTAAAGATTCTCACTGAGCCAAAGAATGCAATTCTTAAGCAGTATAAATCACTCTTTAAGATGGACAATGTCGAGCTTGAATTTACGGATGACGCAGTCAGAGCCGTTGCCAAGAAGAGCTTCGAGCGTAATACCGGAGCAAGAGGACTTCGCGCCATTCTTGAGTCGATTATGACCGATGTGATGTTTAACATACCTTCCGATGAGACCATTGAAAAATGCGTCATAACGAAAGAAGCGGTTGAAGGTGTGAGCCTGCCTCTCATAGAATACAACAGTAAAAAGAAGGCACAATAATTAAAGGGGGATAGATGCATGCCGGAAAGTTCAAATAACAGAAATGTGACACTGCCGATGATGGTGGTGAAGCAGATGACAATGATACCGGGCGCAATTATCCGTTTAAATACCAATGAAAAAGACGCTATTGAGACCATTAACAAAGTTATGGACGCCGATAAGCGTCTTTTTCTGGTAACGGAGCGTGATGCTAAGACGGGAGAGCCGTATCCTGCAGGAACCATTTCGGAGATTACAAGCACGGAAGAGGTTCAGGGTATATATAACGTGACATTTAAGGGCGTTATCAAGGCAAGAATCGAAGATATTAATAAAGACGGAAATATAGCCTATGCGGATGTAATTATGGAGAACAGGGCGGTTATGCAAAAGGAAGCGCAAAACGACCCTAATCTTGCGAGAGCCATGAGGCTTGAGATTGAAGAGCTTCTTGCCGATTATTTTAAGTCGCTTAATTCTTCACCGCAGCATAAAAGAAATCTTATTCTTAAATGGCGTGAGATTGATAATATCCCCGAATACATGGAAGCCGTGATGGGTGATCTGCCTTTTGATTATAAGGTGAAGCAGACGTTTCTTGATCTTGCCAATATCAGTCACAGATTTGAAATACTTATTGCAACGATAAACGATGAGACTCAGGTCAATAAAATCAAGTCGAATATCGACAGCCGCGTCAGACAGAACATGGACAAAAGTCACAGAGACTACGTTCTTCGCGAGCAAATAAAGGTTATAAACGAAGAGCTTGACGGTGAGACCGTGGAGAGCGAGGTTGACGAATTAAATAACAGACTTAAAAGTCTGAACGCGCCGGAAGAAGTAAAAGAAAAGATTGAAAAAGAAATTAAAAGATTTAAGAAGCTCTCACCGAATTCTCCGGAAGCCAATGTGTCCAGAGGATACATAACAACGCTTCTTGATATTCCGTGGGAAGACATGTCTGAAGAGTCGGGCGACATCGAAGCGGTAAAGAAGGCTCTCGATGAGGACCACTACGGTCTTACAAAGGTAAAGGAGAGAGTGGTTGAAGCCCTGGCTGTCCGTAACATTACAAACGCGGGCGATGCACCGATACTTTGCCTTGTCGGGCCTCCCGGAACGGGAAAGACATCGATTGCCCAGTCGGTGGCCCGTGCCATGAACAAGAAATATATCCGCATCGCACTTGGAGGCGTTCGTGATGAAGCCGAGATACGCGGTCACAGACGTACATATGTCGGTGCGATACCCGGGCGCATTATTAACGGCCTGATAGATGCCAAGGTTAAGAACCCGCTTATTTTGCTTGATGAGATTGATAAGGCGAGTGCCGATTATAGCAGGGGAGATACTCAGGCTGCACTGCTTGAGGTTCTTGACGGTGAGCAAAACTCAAGATTTGTCGATCACTATGTCGAACTTCCCGTTGATTTGTCGGAGGTGTTATTTATATCGACGGCCAATGACGTTTCGCAGATAAGCCGTCCGCTCCTTGACAGGATGGAGATAATAGAGCTTAACAGCTATACGGAGAATGAAAAGATGCATATCGCAAAAGAGCATCTTATCCCGAAACAGCTGAAGAAAAACGGCCTGAAGAAGAAAAACCTTGCCATTACCGATAAGGCACTAAGCCTCATTATCGACGAGTATACCGCTGAGGCGGGGGTCAGAACTCTTGAGAGAAAGATTGCTCAGATTTGCCGTAAGGCGGTGCGAAAGCTCTACAAAAAGGGTGCAATCAGTGATAAAAAGATTACCGTTACGAAGGATAACCTGGAAGAATTCCTGGGAACGGAAAAGGTGCCCGTGCCCGTATATGTGCATAAACCGGCACTTGGCGTGGTTCACGGCCTCGCCTGGACATCCGTAGGCGGAACGGTTCTTGAGATAGAGGTTAATACGATGCCCGGCAGAGGAGATCTTATTCTTACCGGTCAGATGGGTGACATCATGAAGGAGTCCGCCCGTATAGCCCTTTCTTACGTAAGATCGGTGATCACGGATTTACCGAATGACTATTTTGAAACCGCCTCCATCCACCTCCACATACCTGAAGGGGCGGTGCCAAAGGACGGACCGTCTGCAGGAATCACCATGGCGACCGCAATATTTTCGGCTGTAACTGGCAGGAAGGTTTACGGTGATGTGGCGATGACAGGTGAGATAACCTTAAGAGGAATGGTTCTTCCCGTCGGCGGTTTAAAGGAGAAGCTTCTTGCTGCCAACAAAGCGGGTATGAAGAGGGTTTTGGTACCGGAAGCCAACCGCTCCGACATAGAAGCTCTTGATAAAGAGATAATCGGGAAAATGAAATTGATTTACGTCAAAAAAATGGATGAAGTTCTGGAAGAAGTGATAGTGAAGAAATGATAATTAAAAAAGTAAATCTTGATATAGTCATTGGCGTGACAAGCAAAGTACCGGAGACGGATATGCCCGAGGTTGCATTTGCCGGTAAGTCCAACGTCGGAAAATCTTCGCTTATCAATGCTCTTATGAACAGAAAGGCATATGCGAGAACGTCGGCTCAGCCGGGGAAAACCCAGACGATTAATTATTACAATGTTAATGATGAGATTTATCTGGTGGATCTTCCCGGATACGGCTATACGAAAGCAAGCGTAAAAGCCAAGGAGCAGTGGGGCAGGATGGTCGAGAGATACCTGAAGAGATCCGAAAAGCTTACAAAGGTATTTCTTCTCATAGACAGCAGGCATGAGCCTTCGTCAAATGATAAGATAATGTATGACTGGATTGTAAGTAACGGTTTTCGCCCCGTGATAATCGCAACGAAGTCAGACAAATTAAAAAAGAGCGAAAAAGAAAAAAATAAGCGCATCATTCGCGATGCGCTTAATATGCAAAAAGATGATGTGCTGATTTTAGTTTCTTCAGCCAAAAAGGAAGGCATTGAAGAAGTATGGGATGCCATACTTACATGAGATTTTTCATGATAAATTCATAAATATCCTGATTATTTTTCTTCCAGTTGGAGCATATGGCTCCCGCTTCATCTTCCGACGGAACAGACAGTGAGAGGTCTATGAGAGTTCGTGAACCTTCAATAACACGAAGTCTCGCGGTATAGTCTCCGCTGTCTGTTTTATAATATTCGGAAACGGTATCGGCTTCACATCTTAATTCGTATTTGTTATCGGTAAGATATTGATCGATATCCTCTCTTATGGAAGTGGGTACCTTGCCCGAAAATATATTGATGGTTTCCTGCCCCGTATCGGTTAATCTGTATTGCGTTATGTTGTGGTATTCGATGGAGCGTATAAAATCATCCTCCTCAAGAGAATGAATAATCTCCTGAAGGGTAAAGTATCCCGTATACTGCTTTTCAAGCATAAAGTCTGATATCTGGCTGTTGGACAGCGGGAAGTCCACCCTGTTCAACATGTACATTATCATTAATTTGTATAAGCGTGTAGATTCGTCAGTCATATTTTCCTCCGTGTGAGCATTGTATCATTTTTAAGAGCTTTAGTTAAGAGAAAACCTTCGGTGTAAACGTGCGTACAATGCCGTTTTTAGCCGAAGGTTTTTGTCTGTAAAAAATTTAAAAAAAGTACTTGCAAAAATAATTGCATTTGTTTATAATATCCAAAGTTGTGAAATTAAGCACCATTAGCTCAGCTGGCAGAGCACCTGACTCTTAATCAGGGTGTCCAGGGTTCGAACCCCTGATGGTGTACTAAAGGTCTTACGGCTTGTCCTGCGCGGGTCGTAAGGCTTTTTCTTTTTATCAAAAAAACCGGGAATCCCCGGTCTTTCATATAGCCTGTTATTCGATTGAATTGCGGTAACCGCCCGCATCTTTAAAGAGTCGGCCTATCTTTTCAATATCATCATCTGCAAGTGATTTTCGTACATTTTCCAATTCGGTTATATATGCATCAAGTGATTCAAGGATATTATCTTTGTTCGATGCGCAAATCTGCATCCAGATCTCCGGGGATGAAGCGGATATCCTGGTCGTATCCAAAAATCCCGGACCCGCGAGCTGCTTCATAAGACCTGACGCATCCTTTTTTCTTATGCAGTCCGATAACGCCGCGGAGGCAAGATGGGGCATATGGCTGATGCCTGCCACCGCACGGTCATGGTCGTTAGGATTGGTGATAATGACCTTGCAACCGAGACTGTCGATGATTTCCTCCAGAAATTCAAGCCGCTCCTTTGGGGTGTCATCGGAAGGCGTAAGAACGTATGCGCGGTTTTTAAGAAGAGAGCGCGAAGAGTTCGCATATCCTGATTTCTCGGAGCCGGCCATTGGGTGTCCGCCGATAAACATCCGGGAAATCCCGGCTTCACCTGCTTTCTTTTGAACGAAGGATTTTACGCTGCCTACGTCGGTTATTATGCATTTTTCGGAAACCGTATCTTTTAGAGCTTCGAAGGCTTCCGGGAGATTCAGGACGGGTGCACAGCAAAAGCAGACGTCGCAGTCTCTGAAACGTCCGTCTATTTCATCGGCTATGTAATCTATCGTTCCGTCGTCAAGAGCGGGGAGCATGTTGTCGGGCGTTCTGCTGTAGGCCGTGATGACACAGTCCGGATAAGCGCGACGCAGTCCCTTCGCAATGGAACCGCCGATAAGTCCCAGTCCTATAAAACCGAAATTATGCATAAATAAACCTCTTAAAATAAATTGTTGCGCTCTATTATACGCTTAAGATTTTGAATTGTGAAGTTGCGCGATGCGTGCTTTTTGTCCCTTTAATCCACTTGTAAAGATAAGCCGCAATCAGTATAATAGGTTAAATATATACATAGGAGGGAATATGAAAGCCTACGATAAGTTAGATGAGCTTCCAAGAGGCGAAGCTTCGGACAAATTGACACATGGCTGCCTTGTTGTTGAAGGGGGCGCTCTCCGCGGAATGTACTGCCAGGGTGTGCTTGATGCCCTTATGATGAACGACATTAACTTCGACTGTTATATAGGTGTTTCATCGGGAGCCATGAACGGGGTGAATTACCTGTCTGGTCAGATCGGAAGAGGACCGTATCTCACCCTGAAATACAGGCCTGACAGCAGGTTCATAGGAGCCCGGGCCATACTTGAGAATAAAGGAATTACCGGCTTTAAGTATATGTGGACGGAGGTACAAAAGGACATACCTCTTAACAGGGAAAAGTATGATAATCCCGACAGAAGATTCGTATGCGTGGCAACCAACCTTAATACCGGCAAAGCGGAATATTTCGAAAAGAACAAGTGCAAGGGCGATGACTTTCTTTATGCCATGCAGGCGGGAGCAAGCATTCCTTTCGGTGCGGTGCCGGTTAAGTTAAAGGGTGTTCCGTATCTGGACGGAGGAATAGCCGTGCATATCCCGGTGGACTGGGCCGTTAAGGAAGGCTATGAGAAGATAGTTGTGGTTAAAACCCGCGATAAAAATTACAAGGCCAAAAAAGAATTTTCGGATAACATGGTAAAACTTCTTTACGGACGACGTTTTCCGAAAATGGTGGATAAATTAAGATTTAATTCATTTATTTACAACAAAGAGATAGATCATGTGGCAGAGCTTGAAAAGGAAGGCAGGATATATGTTATAGCGCCTTCCGAGGAGCTTGAACTGACACTTTTCTGTAATGATTTGGAAGAGCTTGCGGCTCTTTACTATTTGGGGCTTAGGGATACCCAAGCTGCCATAGATTCCCTTAAAAAATACCTGGAGGAGTAACCAAAAAATGTCAACTTATAACTACAGTGCAATCGAGAAAAAATGGCGTGCAAAATGGGATGTGGCGCCAATTAACGTAAATGACGGTAAGAAGCCTAAGTATTACTGTCTGGATATGTTCCCGTATCCTTCAGGTTCGGGTCTTCATGTGGGCCATTGGAGAGGTTATGTAATCAGTGACGTATGGAGCAGATACCAGATTCTGAAAGGCAATTTCGTCATTCATCCTATGGGATGGGATGCCTTCGGACTTCCGGCTGAAAACTATGCCATCAAGACGGGACAGCATCCGAGTGTTTCAACTGAGAGTAACATCGACAATATCCGCAGACAGATAAAAGAAATCGCTGCCGTTTATGATTGGGATATGGAGATTAATACCACGGATCCCGATTATTACAAATGGACGCAGTGGATTTTTACGAAGATGTTTGAGAACGGTCTTGCCTACGAGAAGGAGATGCCGATAAACTGGTGTCCTTCATGTAAGACCGGACTTTCCAATGAAGAGGTTGTTGACGGCAAGTGCGAAAGATGCGGTGCCGAAGTCACAAAGAAAAATTTAAGACAGTGGATGCTTAAGATTACGGCATATGCCGACAGACTTCTTGATGACCTTGAGAGCCTTGAGTGGCCGGAAAAGGTTAAGAAGATGCAGTCCGAATGGATCGGAAGAAGCTACGGTGCCGAGGTTTTGTTTAAGGTGGACGGAACGGATAAGGATATTACCGTATATACCACAAGACCGGATACGCTGCACGGTGCAACATTCCTTGTAATCGCACCTGAGTATGCCATGGCAAAGGAGCTTGCCACGCAGGAGAATGCGCAGGCAGTGGAAGATTACATTTACAAAGCATCAACAAAGTCCAACGTGGACCGTATGCAGGATAAAGAAAAGACCGGAGTCTTTACCGGTTCATATGCGGTTAATCCGATTAACGGCAAAAAAATACCGATTTGGATTTCCGATTATGTTCTTGCGGATTACGGAACGGGTGCAATCATGTGCGTTCCCGCTCATGATACGAGAGACTTTGAATTCGCAACCAAGTTTGATATTCCGATTATTCAGGTTATCGCAAAAGACGGCGAGCCGATTGAGCCTCTTACCGAAGCATATACGCAGGCTGAAGGAATACTTATTAATTCCGGTGACTGGAACGGCAGAGAGTCAGGTGAGTTAAAGGCAGAAGCACCCGACATCATCGAGAAGATGGGAATCGGACATAAGCGCAAGAATTACAAGCTTCGTGACTGGGTATTTTCACGTCAGAGATATTGGGGTGAGCCCATACCGATTGTGCATTGTCACGATTGCGGAGCAGTGGCAGTGCCTGAAAATGAACTTCCTCTCACCTTGCCGGATGTCGAAAAGTATGAGCCGACAGGTACGGGAGAGTCACCTCTTGCAGCCATAGAAGAGTGGGTAAATACCACATGTCCGAAATGCGGCAAGCCCGCAAGAAGAGAGACTAATACCATGCCGCAGTGGGCAGGATCTTCATGGTATTTCTTAAGATATGTTGATGTTCATAACGAAAAAGAACCCGTGAGTCGCGAAAAAGCAGATAAGTATCTTCCGGTGGATATGTACGTCGGAGGTGTCGAGCATGCCGTTCTTCACCTTCTGTATGCGAGATTCTATACGAAGTTCCTTAAGGATATCGGTGTTGTCGGATTCGAAGAGCCCTTTACCAAGCTTTTCAATCAGGGAATGATTGTAAAGGACGGCGCCAAGATGAGTAAGTCCAAAGGAAACGTGGTTTCACCGGACGACCTCGTAAAAAATTACGGATGCGATTCCCTTCGCATGTACGAGCTTTTTGTGGGTCCGCCCGATATGGATGCGGAGTGGGATGACAGCGGTATCGACGGCGTATTCAGATTCCTTAACAGACTTTACAGGCTGGTAAGCGAGAATGTAGAGTCCGATTGCGCTGAGACGCCTGACATGCTTCGTCTTCGCAATAAGATGATATTTGACATTACCGAAAGACTTGAGAGTTTTTCGCTTAATACGGTTGTCAGCGGTTTTATGGAATATTTCAATAAAATCAGCGATTTAAACAATAAGCAAAAAGGTACCGATAAAGGTACCCTGGAAGCAATGGCCGTATTGCTTGCGCCTTTTGCTCCGCACATGGCTGAAGAGCTGTGGGAGATGTTGGGTCATACCGACAGTGTATTTGCTCAAAGGTGGCCCGAATCAGATAAGGAAGCAATGAAGGAATCAAGCATTGAAATCGTGGTACAGGTTAACGGCAAGGTTCGCGGACGAATCGAAGTGGACGCACAAGCCGACAAAGAAACCGTGATAAATGCGGCAAAAGACATTATTGCCGATAAACTGCCGGAAAACATTAAAAAAGAGATTTATGTACCCGGTAAATTGGTGAATATAGTAGGTTGATGCAGAGGTTGGGAAGTTGAAGGACAGATTTGGTTCTCTTAAAAAAAGCTTTATTTTCCAGGGTGGAATCCTTGCGATAAGCGGAATTATCGTAAGAATAATCGGTATGTTTTACCGTATCCCCATGGTGAATATTATTGGAAGTGAAGGTGCGGGACTCTACAGTGTTGCATTTAACGTCTATAACATAGTTCTTATCCTTTCGTCATACGGTATGCCGATGGCCGTATCCAAGCTCGTATCGGCAAGACTCGTTAAGTCAGAATATCGCAATACCAAGCTTATTCTTGCAAGAGCTTTGACCATCTCGGTAATTATGGGCGGTGCTGCCGCAATTCTGTTATTTTTCGGAGCCGATTTTATTGAGCATACTTTTTATGCAAGATATGTAGGCATGGCGATACCTTTAAGAGTCCTGGCACCGACGGTATTTATATTTTCGATACTCGGAGTGTTTCGAGGATTCTTCCAGGGGCAGGGGAACATGGTTCCTACCGCGATTTCACAGCTTATTGAGCAGATTATAAATGCCGTTGTAAGTATCGTGGCCAGTTACCTGTTCATTCGTACGTTTATTCAGTCGGTTAACGTATATGCTTACGGGGCTGCGGGAGGAACGCTTGGAACGTGTATGGGTGCTTTGGCGGCGCTCGGAGTCGTATTTTTTATTTTCATGAAGAATCTTTCATTGTATAAATCAAGGATTGCTTCAGATACGGAAAGTGTTGACATAGGCGCCGGATATACATACAAGCTGATTTTTGCAACTATCGTTCCGATAATAATCGGACAGACATTTTACAACGTAAGTGCGGTTGTCGATGACTCGCTTTTCAGTGTTTTGACGACACTTGATGATACGCAGGCAACCATTGCCATAGGTAACTACGGACAGAGCTTTTCAACACTTACAAGTATTCCGATGGGAATAGCGTCTGCCATGTCGGCGTCGCTTCTTCCGTCGATAGTTAATTCATATACTATAGGCAATATAAAAGAAGTAAGAAAGAAGCTTGCCCATACCGTAAGGGTAACCATGATGGTTGCGGTTCCGTTTGTTATAGCTCTTACGGTTCTCGGCCAACCGGTTATACAGGTTCTTTTCAGATCCTATGACAGCGTTGAAGGTTCAATAATGTTAAAGATCGGTGCTTCAGCCATCGTATTTTATACATTATCGACAATTACGGGTGCGGCGCTTCAGGGTATCGACAAAATGCGTCTTCCGGTAAGACATTCGGCGATAGCGCTCGCCTTTCATATACCATTGGTTGTGATTCTTCTTAAATTCACAAACCTCGGTATATATTCGCTTGTTATCGGCGTCATGGTATTTTCGGCAATTGTATTTTCGCTTAATCTGTACAGTCTTTGGAAGCTTACCGGCTACAGACAGGAAATCGTAAAAACATTTTTGGTGCCCCTTTACAGTGCATCAATTATGGGAATAGCAGCTTTACTCATATATACCGGATTGAATGCAGTTATGGGAATGGTACTTATACCGCTTATAATAAGTGCAATCATCGGTATTTTGATATACTTTGGAATTCTTACCGTCTCCAAGAAGATCGGATGGTATTAAGGAGGTGATCTCACGATGGAAGATAAATTTACAAAAAAAGCCGAGCAGGCAATTAAAAGCGCAAAGGAGGCTGCCAAGGCCCTTAACAGAAAGACCGCAGGCTCTGAGCATTTGCTTATAGGTCTTGTGCATGTGCAGGACTCTCTTGCCGGAAAGATTCTCGCAGAGGCAGGCATAAAAGAAGATTCCCTTATGGCTCTTACGGAGCAGATGATGGGGGAGGAGGATGTTCTCATTATGGATCCGTCAGGCTGGACCCCGAGAGCAACCAAGGTTCTTCAGAATGCCGGAAAGCAGGCGAGGAGATTCGGCTCCAAGCTTGCAGGAACCGAGCATATACTTCTTGCGCTTTTAAGGGAGTTCGACAGTGTTGCCGTAAGAATCCTTTCAACTCTCGGTGCCGATGCGGCTAAGATATATAACGACACGCTTACGGCAATGGGAGAAGATATGTCCAGTCCCGCAAGAGAAGAGTTCGGACAGAGGGGAGATAATTTTGTAACCGATACGCCGACTCTTGATAAGCACGGAAGAGATTTAACGGACCTTGCCGCTTTGCATGCGCTCGATCCCGTTATCGGCAGAGAAAAAGAAATCGAAAGAGTAATTCAGATACTCAACAGACGAACAAAAAATAATCCGTGTCTTACGGGAGATCCGGGAGTTGGTAAGACGGCGATAGTTGAGGGCATCGCGCAAAGAATCGTTGACGGTGACGTGCCGGATACACTTCTTAACAAGCGCGTGGTAACTCTTGATATGTCCGGCATGGTTGCGGGATCGAAGTACCGCGGAGAATTTGAAGAACGAATTAAGAATGTAATACGTGAGGTTATCGATGACGGTAATGTCATTCTTTTCCTTGATGAGATTCATACCATCATAGGTGCCGGTAATGCGGAAGGCGCAATCGATGCATCCAATATCTTAAAGCCGTATCTTGCAAGAGGCGAGCTTCAGATAATCGGTGCGACCACGACGGATGAGTATCGTAAGCACATCGAAAAGGATGCCGCATTTGAGAGAAGATTCCAGCCCGTCAAGGTGAATGAACCGACGGAGGAAGAAACAAAAGAGATTTTAAAAGGATTAAGACCTTTATATGAAGAGCACCACGGAGTGGAAATTACCGATGAGGCACTTGATGCAGCCGTTAAGCTCTCAAGAAGATATATCTCCGAGAGATTTCTTCCCGATAAGGCAATCGACCTTATTGATGAGGCGGCATCCAAGTCAAAGCTTAACGCGGGCGGTAAGAATAAAAAAGTCGATGAGTTAAAGGCGACTCTTAAAGAACTCGAGGAAGAAAAAGAAAAGGCGCTTAAGGCGTCCAAGTTCGACAAGGCCGGCGAGATAAGAAAGAAGCAGGAAGAGGCAAAAAAGAAGCTTAAAGCTCTTATTGATAAGCTTACCGGAAGCAAAAAGGCAAACAGGATTAAGATCGGTGAAGAGGAGATAGCAGACGTTGTATCCATGTGGACGGGCATTCCGCTTAACCGCATTACCGAAAAGGAATCAGACAGACTCCTTAATCTTGAAAAAGAGCTTCACAAGCGTGTAATCGGTCAGGATGAAGGCGTAAAAGCCGTATCAAAGGCCATAAGACGCGGTCGTGTCGGCATAGGAAGTCCGAACAGACCTATCGGATCGTTTATGTTCCTCGGACCTACCGGAGTCGGAAAGACGGAGCTTTCAAAAGCACTTGCATCTGCGGTATTCGGTTCGGAGGATGCTCTCATAAGAGTGGACATGTCAGAGTACATGGAGAAGCATACCGTTTCCAAGATGATCGGTTCACCGCCGGGATACGTAGGATACGAGGAAGGCGGACAGCTTAGTGAACAGGTAAGAAGAAAGCCGTATTCGGTTGTTCTCTTTGATGAGATAGAAAAAGCGCATCCGGACATTTTCAACGTATTATTGCAGGTGTTGGATGACGGACGTATTACCGACTCGGAAGGACGCGTGGTAGATTTTAAAAACTGTATCATTATCATGACGTCCAATATAGGTGCAAGAAGCATCGTCGAGCCGAAGTCACTGGGCTTTGAGGTCGGAAAGACTGACGAAGACCTCTATCAGAAGATGAAGTCGGAAGTAATGAATGATGTGAACAGGGAATTCAAGCCGGAGTTCATCAACAGAATCGATGAAATAATTGTGTTCAGACAGCTTTCCAAGGATGAAATCGGAAAGATTGTTGATATAATGATTGCAGACCTGAATAAGAGAACAAAAGAGATTTCAGGTATTTCCGTAACATTGAATGCCGCAGCCAAAAAATTCATTACCGAAAAAGGATACGACCCCAAGTACGGTGCAAGACCGTTAAGGCGCGCGATTCAGCGTGAAATTGAGGATCGTCTGGTCGATATGATACTCAGCGGCAAAATAAAAGAAAATGATAATATCGGTATTTCCGTAAAAGATAAAGAGTTGGAATTCACGGTTAAGAAGAAAGGAAGGAAATAAAATGGCAGTAGTAGAAGAAATTATTCGCGGTGAAGAAGACGGTACTTTAAGCTTTGGTAATTTTAAGCTTAATGAGAAGAGTAAGGTTTCCGATTTTGAGCATCTCGGCGATATCTACAAGGTCAAGACGTTTAAAGACATTACTAAGCTTGAGAAGAATGAAGCGTTTGTATATGAGTCGGTTCCGGGAACCGCGGTCTTTAACTTCAAGGAGACGGAAGAGGGCGTTATCTTTGACGTTGATGCTCTGGAGGATGCACAGATTACAATCGGTCTTGAGGAAGACGCAAGATATGCGGTAATCATTGACGGAGAATACGCAGAGTCCATTACCACAGGCATTGGCGGAAAGCTTTCTCTTAACTTCGCAAGCGTGGAAGATGAGCTTACAAATATTGAGATCAAGAAATTAAACTAAAAATATGGCAAAAAATACTAAATTATATTTTTGCGGAGAGTGCGGATACGAGTCATCAAAGTGGCTCGGTCAGTGCCCTGCCTGCAAGCAATGGAATACATTTACCGAGGCGCCTGCCCCTGCCAAAAATGACAAATTCAAGGCCGGGAAAAAGTCTGTGACGGACAGACCGACTCCCGTATCCGTGCGCGACATACAGACGGAGGATGCCGGACGTATATCGACCGGATTTGAAGAATTTGACAGGGTGCTTGGTGGCGGAATCGTTACGGGAAGCCTCACGCTTGTGGGAGGCGACCCCGGAATCGGGAAGTCGACTCTTATTTTGCAGGTTTGCATTAATGCGGCAAAGACCGGGAAGAACGTGCTCTACATATCGGGAGAGGAATCACTCAGGCAGATTAAGCTTCGTGCCGACAGACTGGGTGAGTTACCCGAGGGCTTAAAGATTCTTTGTGCTACGGACATAGATGATATTACGGCTGCGGCAGAAGACATTAAGCCGGACCTTATGGTCATCGATTCCATTCAGACCGTTTATTCGAATGAGTCCGATTCGGCGCCGGGAAGTCCCGGTCAGGTGCGTGAGAGCACGATGAGGCTTCTTCGGCTTTCAAAAGAAAGCTCAATTTCCGTATTTATTATCGGGCATGTTACCAAGGAAGGTGTCGTTGCGGGACCGAGAATGCTTGAGCATATGGTAGATACCGTTATCTATCTGGAAGGCGAGAGGAATGCGGCCTACAGGATACTTCGCGGCGTAAAAAACAGGTTCGGAGCAACCAATGAGATAGGTGTTTTTGAAATGTGCGCAAGCGGTATGCAGGAAGTGCAAAATCCTTCAGCATATATGTTGAGCGGAAGAGCGATTAACGCATCGGGGTCAGTCATCACATGTCTCATGGAAGGCACGAGACCGATAATGATGGAGATTCAGGCGCTTGTAACGTCGTCTGATTTCGGGATACCGAGACGAACCGCTTCGGGAACGGACTATAACCGCGTGAATCTGCTTATGGCCGTTATGGAGAAAAGATCCGGCTTAAGGCTTTCCGGGCATGACGCTTACGTGAATGTGGCCGGCGGAATGAAGGCGACAGAGCCTGCGCTTGACCTTGCGATAGTTATGGCGATTGCGGGAAGCTTTAAGAATAAGGAGCTGCCGCCCGACGTCGTATGCTTCGGTGAAGTAGGGCTTTCGGGAGAAGTAAGAGCCGTAACGGGCGTTAAGGAGCGTGTAAATGAAGCAGCCAAGCTTTCATTTAGTGAATGCATCGTTCCGAAGGTATGTTTAGACAGAATCGGGAAAAGAGACGATATAAAGGTGACGGGAGTTGCCGATATCCGGGAGGCAATCGACTTTTTTTAAGTAAGAACGGAAGGTGATAAATCATGTCAGATAAGATAGATAACGGGATGATTGAGTATGTGGGTATCCTGGCAAAGCTTGAATTCGGGGATGCCGAAAAAGAAAAGATTCGCTTAGACATGGAGAAGATGCTTGATTACGTGGATATGTTAAATGAACTTGATACCGCGGATGTCGAGCCGCTCGTTCAGGTGATAGATACAGGCAATGTTTTCCGTGAGGATGAGATTACAAACCCGGATGACAGGGAAGCCATGCTTGCAAACGCACCCGAGAAAAAAGACGGACAATATGTCGTACCGCATACATTTGACTGATTGATAAGAAAGCAGGGATTATTTTTGAGTTTAACTGATCTTACGGCCACGGAGCTTGGCAAAAGGATAAAAGAAGGAAAAGTCACTGCGGTTGATGCCGCAAAAGAGTCTCTTGAGAATATAAAAGAAAAAGACAAGGGCTTAAATGCATTTGTGACATTGGCAGATGAGGCCGGCGTCATAAAAAGAGCAGAGGAAGTGCAAAGGCAGATTGAGGATGGGAGTCTTACCGGTCCTCTTGCGGGTGTGCCCGTGGCTCTTAAGGATAATCTGTGCACGAAGGGTCTTCGCACCACATGTGCATCAAAGATTCTTTCGAACTTTGTTCCGCCTTACAGTGCGACGGCAGTCGAGAATCTTGAGAAAGCCGGAGCGGTAATTATCGGCAAGACCAATATGGACGAATTCGCAATGGGAAGTACATCCGAGACTTCCTTTTTCGGTGCGGTTAAAAATCCGCATGATGCCGAAAGGGTGACGGGAGGTTCTTCAGGCGGTTCGGCGGCTGCTGTGGCTGCAGGCGAGGTAGCATATGCTCTCGGTACCGATACGGGAGGATCCATCAGACAGCCGAGTGCATACTGCGGTGTGACGGGCATTAAACCGACATATGGCACGGTAAGCAGAAACGGGCTTATTGCATATGCGTCCTCTCTTGACCAGATAGGTCCGATTGCAAAGGATGTGACGGACTGCGCTGCAATACTTGAGGCTATAGCATCCTACGATACTAAGGATTCAACATCCGTTAAAAGAGATGATACTGATTTTACGTCGGCACTTGGCGGTGACGTAAAGGGATTAAAGATAGGAATTCCGAATGATTATTTCGGTGAAGGCCTTGATGAGGAAGTGGGTACTGCGGTTTTAGCGGCTGCAGATACCTTAAAAGAGATGGGGGCAGAGGTTGAAAGGTTTGATCTGGGTCTTGTTCACTACGCGGTTCCGGCTTACTACATAATCGCATCGGCAGAGGCAAGCTCCAATCTTTCAAGATTTGACGGCGTTAAGTACGGATACAGGGCCAAGGATTACGAGGGCCTGCATCAGATGTATAAACGCAGCCGCTCCGAAGGCTTCGGGGAAGAGGTTAAACGTCGAATCATGCTTGGAACATTTGCGCTCAGCTCAGGATATTATGATGCCTACTACATGAAAGCCTTAAAGACAAAGGCTCTCATAAAGCAGGCGTTTGATAAAGCATTTGAAGAATATGACGTTATACTGGGACCCGTGGCACCGACCGTTGCGCCAAGGCTCGGGGAGTCGCTTATCGACCCGATAAAGATGTATCTGGGAGATATATATACGGTTTCCGCAAACCTTGCGGGGCTTCCCGCCATATCGCTTCCGTGCGGTGTAAATTCCCGGGGGCTGCCGATAGGCTTGCAGCTTACCGGTAACTGCTTTAATGAGAAGACGATAATAAAAGCAGCTTTTGCATTTGAGAGAAAATACGGCGAAAGTATTAAGCCGGGCGGAGAGGAGGCGTGAATATGAAGAAGTATGAAACGGTCATAGGTCTTGAGGTTCACGTTGAACTTGCCACAAAGACAAAGATATTTTGCGGATGTCCGACTCAGTTCGGAGGTAAGCCCAATACTCATACATGTCCCGTCTGCACAGGGATGCCGGGATCGCTTCCCGTTCTGAATAAGAAGGTTGTCGAATATGCCATGGCTGTCGGCCTTGCGACTAATTGTGAGATTAACCGAAACTGCCGATTCGATCGCAAGAATTATTTTTATCCGGACAATCCTCAGGATTATCAGATATCACAGCTCTACGAGCCGATTTGTTTAAACGGTCATGTGAATATTAATGTTGACGGTTATGAGAAAAAGGTGCGAATCCATGAGATTCACATGGAGGAGGATGCCGGAAAGCTTATTCATGATGAGTTAAAGGACGGCTCTCTCATAGACTTTAACAGGTCGGGAGTTCCTCTTATCGAGATAGTTTCAGAGCCTGACATGAGCTCGGCAGATGAGGTGATTGCATACCTTGAGACACTGCGCACGACCATTCAGTATCTTGGTGCATCCGACTGCAAGCTGCAGGAAGGCTCCATGCGTGCCGATGTGAATCTGTCGGTAAGGGAAGCAGGCTCCGATAAGCTTGGAACAAGGACCGAGATGAAAAATTTGAATTCATTCAAGGCAATTGCCCGTGCCATAGAAAATGAAAGGAACAGGCAGATTGTCATAATCGAAGACGGCGGGCAGGTAATCCAGGAGACAAGACGCTGGGATGATAACAAAGAAGAATCATATTCCATGCGCTCCAAGGAAGATGCACAGGACTATCGTTATTTTCCGGATCCTGATTTGCCGGGAATATTCATAAGCCGGGAATGGATTGATGAGATTAAGCAAAGGGAGCCTGAGTTTAAGGCGGCAAGACAGGAAAGATATATCAGTGAGTACGGGATTCCTAAAGGTGACGCTGATATCATCACGGACTCCAAGAAGATGGCAGACATCTTTGAAGAGGCGAGCGCTCTTTGCAACAGTCCAAAGAAGATCGCCAATTGGCTTATAGGGGACACCATTCGTCTCTTAAAGGAGCATGACATGGACCCCGACGACATTAAGTTTTCGCCGGAGAATCTCGCGAAGCTTGTCAAACTCACCGAAGAGGGTACGATTAATTCATCCGTAGCGACTGAAGTTTTTGAAAAAGTATTTGCGGATAATATCGATCCCGAAAGCTATGTTAAGGAAAAAGGTCTTGCGCAGGTAAATGACGAAAGCGCATTAAGAGATACCGTGCAGAAGGTGATAGATGAGAATCCGCAGTCAGTGGAGGATTACCGAGGCGGAAAAGAAAAAGCCCTCGGATTCCTCGTGGGGCAGACCATGAAGGCCATGGGCGGTAAGGCGAATCCGGGACTTGTAAACAAGCTTCTGAAAGAATTATTATAAATTTTATTTAATCAGATTCTCAACAACTTCAGAATCCGATTCACAGGGGACATGCTTTCCATGAAGTTTAATAAAGCGCTCCGAGCCTTTGCCAAGAATCGCGATGATATTCTTATCATCACGGGCAAGGCAGTCGGCGAGTGCTTTTTTTATTGCATCGGGACGTCCGACTATTATCTCGTAAGGCGCGCTGCCTTCGGGAATGCGTGATGCGATGTCTTCACATATCTCCTGCGGGTCCTCGAAATCGGGATCCTCATCCGTAAGATATAAAAAGTCAGCATACTTTCCGCAAAGTCCTGCGATATCATCACGGCGCAGATGGTTTTTGCCGGCCGCACCGATTACGACACTGAGTCTGTGACCTTCATAATCCCTCCTGCATGCTTTAAGGAATTCAAGAAGAGTAAGGCGGTTATGGGCATAATCAACGATGATGGTGCAATTGTCTTTTTTGTAGACATTCATGCGGCCGGGCACATATACGTGAGAGAGTCCCTTTACAATAGATTCATTCTTAACGCCCAGGTATTTGGCTGCGACAACTGCGGCACATGCATTTATTATATTAAAATATCCGGTCATATCGCATGAAAGAGTGAGCGATTCCCCGTCATTTCCGTGGTATACAAATGAATACCCGCCGTCGTCAAGCGGCTTAACGCTGTCGATATAACAAAAGTCAATGGCACGTCCCAGTTTTTCTTCAAGAGCCTTAATATCGGGAGTTTCCGTCGCATTAATCTCGCTGTCTGCGGAAAGAGTGATATTATCGTTAAATACATCAAATAAAATCAGCTTACAGTCAGCCGCGCGTGCGGTCTCGATAATCCTGTCCATCTCTTTTGTTCGCGCATAAACGGGTACGATACGGCTGTTTTTTATAAACTCGAGCTTGCAGTCGCGGTAATGCTCATAAGACGGATGCTCCGGTCCCCCGATATGATCCTTGTCGATATTCATAAATATCCCGACGTCAAATGTCTGATCATACACCCTAAACACACTGTAGGCCTGAGATGATACCTCCATGGTAACAAAGGGGAGTTCATTTTTTCGTGCTTCCGCAAAAAGAGCCTGAAGCTTAAGTGATTCGGGTGTTGTATTTTCCGCTTCAAGATGCTCCCCTCCGCAGTATGTTTCATTTGTCGAGATAAGCCCCGTTTCCTTTCCCGATTCGGCGTTCATGATTGAGTGAATCATATATGCGGTCGTAGTTTTACCGGCCGTACCCGTGATTCCCACAAGCTTAAAGGAATCCGACGGACGGCGGTAATATTCAATGGAGACAACGGAAAGGGCTTTTCTTATGTCATTTACCAAAAAGAAAGGAAGGCTGTCATCATAGACGGTTTCGGACATATAGCAGGCAAAGCCGGCGTTTTTGGCGCTTTCGAAATATTCTTCCTTAAAATGAACGCCCTTGCATACAAAAAGGGCGCCGTCTTTTGATTGTCTGGAGTCGTACGTTACGAAGTCAACTTCTCCGTCCTGCGTGATATTTGTCTCTTTTAAGAGAGAATGTCTCTTTAGTAAATCGCGTATTTGTGAGAATTTAAGTGAAAATGTCATGGAAATGCCTCCCCGCGCTTAATCGTGCAAATAGATGATTGCATTTTACTGTAAAGTTTTTGTTTTGTAAATTCAAAATGTGATATAATCGGGGGTAAGTAATTTACGGTAATAAGCCCTAGAATCAGGAGGTTTGTGATGAGTGAGGCAAAGCGTATCAATTATCCAATAAGGGAGAACATTAATATAGGTGAAGTGCGTATCTCGGATGAGGTTGTTGTGGTTATTGCAGCACTTGCGGCAACAGAGGTAAAAGGTGTCGAGTCAATGGCCGGTAACGTGACTAATGAGCTTGTAAGCCACCTTGGAGCAGGGAAGCTCTCAAAAGGAGTTAAGCTTCGCGTAGGCGAGAAGACCATTGATGTGGACGTTTCCATTAACATTGCCGACGGATATGAGATACCCGAGGTTTGTGAGCAGGTACAGGAAAAGGTTAAGTCAGCCATTGAGACCATGACGGGTCTTAAAGTAAAAAGCGTAAACGTAAAAATTGCCGGAGTATCAGTAGATAATGAGTAAGGGTAAGGATTCAGTTACAAGATCACAGATTAGAGAACATATTTTTAAGATTATATTTACTAAGGATTTTATCGAAGAAGAACGGGCCCCTGAACAGATTTCCTTGTACCTTGATAATTTGACGGATGATGACGGAAATGCAATCATTCTAAACGACGAAGACAGAGACTATATCGCGGATAAGTCCGCAAAGATTTTGGAGTCCGTCGGTGAGATTGACGAGGTTATCAATAAGAACTCCAAGGGGTGGTCCACTTCAAGGATCGGAAAAGCAGAGCTTGCCATACTCAGAGTGGCTGTTTACGAGATTCTTTTTGATGAGAATATTCCCGATAATGTGGCAATTAACGAGGCGGTTGAGCTTGCCAAAAGTTATGGCGAGGCTGATGCGCCTGCCTTTATTAACGGGATTTTGGCGGCTGTAAAGCCGAAGGATTCGGGAGCAAAAGATTGAAAGAATATTCAGTATCTGAAGTGAATGCGAGGATAAAGACTCTTATTTCCCAGGATTTTGCGTTAAGCAATATCTGTGTGAAGGGTGAGATATCCAATTGTAAGCATCATGATAACGGACACATTTATTTTACTTTAAAGGATGAAAAGTCCAACATTAAAGCCGTTTTATGGAAAACGAGACCGAGACCGGCATTTAACCTTGAGGACGGACAGAAGGTTATAGTTACCGGAAGCATTTCGGTATATGAGGTTGGCGGTTATTATCAGATAAACGTATTGGAGATAAGGCCTGAAGGGCTGGGCGATCTCCATCTTAAGTTTGAACAGTTAAAAAAAGAATTCGAGGAGATAGGATACTTTTCCGCGCAATATAAGAAACCGATTCCGGAATTTGCAAGACGTATCGGTATAGTTACGGCAAGGACCGGAGCGGCCATTCAGGATATAATGCACATCAGTTATGACAGGAATCCGTACGTCGAACTTTTTTTGTATCCGGCACTTGTTCAGGGTGAAGGTGCAACGGCAAGTATCGTAAAAGGTATTAAAACCCTTGATAAGCTGGGGCTTGATGTGATTATTATCGGTCGCGGCGGAGGCTCCATTGAAGACCTCTGGGCATTTAACGAGAGGGAGACGGCTGAGGCCGTATTCATGGCAAAAACTCCCATAGTGTCTGCCGTGGGACATGAGACGGACGTTGCAATCACCGATTTTGTTGCCGACGTAAGGGCGGCGACGCCTTCCGATGCGGCAAGGCGCGCGGTGTGCGAATGGAGTTATATTAAGGAGCGGATATTCGGATACCGTGATACGGTGACGGGTATTTTGGCGGATAAGATAGATGATCTAAAAATTAGGCTTGAGAATTACCGGTTAAAGCTGCAGGCTCAAAGCCCGAAGGCAAAGCTTGATTCCCAAAAGAAGCTGGCACAAAACAAAAAAGAACTTTTGGATCGTATTTTAAAAAATGTTCTTATGAGATATTCCGCGATGGTGTCGGGTAATGCGGACAAGATACAAATGCTTATGAGCCGGACGCTTGCCATGGGGAAGCAGCAGATATCAGGCTATGCAGGTAAGCTCGAAGCGCTTTCTCCTCTTAATTCATTATCGAGGGGATACGGATATGTCGAGGATGAAAAGGGGAAGCGTGTAAACAGCATTAATGATATTAATATCGACGATACGGTAAAGATATATTTTACGGACGGAAATGCGAAAGCAGCCATTAAGGAGAAGACCGATGGAAAAGAAGGATGTTTTGGAAAGTAATTTTGAAGAGCTTGATAAGATAATTGAACAGATGGAGTCGGGAGAGTTATCTCTTGATGAGTCGTTTGAATTATACAAAAAGGGAATTAAGCTTGTTCAAAACTGTAATGACAGCATTAATAAAGTCGAAAAGGAAATGCAGATAATATCTGAGGAATCAGAGACCGAAGAGGAAGGTTGAATATGACCGAAGAGGAATTTAAGGGAATATTAAAAAAAGAAGTTGATTATATTAATTCTCTTATTTATAATTTTCTTCCCGAAGAAAAAGATAAGTATAAAAAGATATCCGAAGCGGTAAATTACAGCGTGAAAGCAGGCGGTAAAAGACTTCGCCCGATGCTTATCCTGGAGAGCTACAGACTTTGCGGTGGAGATAAGTCAAAGGAAGAGTCGTTAGTTGCGCCTTTTATGGCAGGTATGGAATTTATCCATACATACTCACTCGTACACGACGATCTGCCGGCTATGGATAATGACATGTTAAGACGGGGACTGCCGACGACGCATGCGAAGTACGGAGAAGATTTCGGAATTCTTGCGGGAGATGCGCTTCTTAATCTTGCATATGAGGTTATGTCGGATGCGACGGTAAATACCGGGTCCGCAGATGCTGCGCGTGCAATGAGCGTTATATCAAAGAAAGCCGGAATATTCGGGATGGTGGGAGGACAGTGTCTGGACGTGGATCTCACCGGTGAGAAGCTAAGCGAAGAAGAACTTGATTTTATATTTAGATTAAAGACGGGAGCTTTAATTGAGGCGGCATTTATGGCGGGAGCAATTCTTGCAGGGGCTGATAATGAGAAGATTAAGGCTCTCGGAGAAGCCGGTTTATTTACGGGTATGGCTTTTCAGATAAGAGATGATATACTTGATGAAACAGGAAACCAGGAAGAAATAGGCAAGCCCGTTCACAGTGACGCCGATAATAATAAGACGACATATGTGACACTTTACGGACTTGAAAAAGCAGAGAAGGACGTCAGCGATTTTTCGATTAAAGCAGAAGACATAATTAAAAATGCAGGTGACAATGAATTTTTGATTATGCTCATAAGAAGCCTTATTAACAGGAAAAGCTGATCTCTTCTTAGGAGACGCCATGATACTTGAAAAGATTAACAATCCAAACGACATAAAAAAAATACCACCGTCTGAATATGCAACGCTTGCAGGCGAGATCAGAAAGTTCCTGATTGAGAGCGTAAGTAAGACGGGCGGTCATCTTGCGTCCAATTTGGGCGTTGTTGAGCTTACAATGGCGCTCCATCTTGCATTTAATCTTCCCGAGGATAAGATTATCTGGGATGTCGGACATCAGTCATATACGCATAAGCTGCTTTCCGGCAGAAAGGGCGGATTCAACAGACTGCGCAAATTCGGCGGTATGAGCGGTTTTCCTAAGAGAGAAGAGAGCGAATTTGACGCATTCGATACGGGACACAGCTCGACCTCAATTTCTGCGGGACTCGGATATGCGGCCGCAAGAGACATGGAAGGAAAGACATACAAGGTCGTATCGGTTATAGGAGACGGCGCCCTTACGGGAGGCATGGCATATGAAGCCATTAATAACGCTCCTAATATTAAAGGGAATTTCATTATCGTTCTTAACGATAACAATATGTCCATTTCACAGAATGTCGGCGGTGTGTCGGATGTTTTAACGGACCTTAGAACCTCTGACAGATATTATGACTTAAAAGAGCGTGTTATTAAGGATTTAAAGAACATACCGCACGGTCGTGAGATCACAAAAAGATTAAAAAGAACCAAGGACAGTCTCAGGAAGAGACTTCTTCCGGGACAGATAATGGAAACCTTCGGAGTTACATATGTGGGTCCCGTTGACGGTCATGACGTTAACAAGCTGGTAAGAGCTTTTAATTATGCGTCCAAGATAAGCGGACCGGTAATGGTTCACGTCCTTACCAAGAAGGGAAAGGGATATACTCCTGCCGAGAAATCACCGTCATCATTCCACGGCGTGGCACCGTTCGACATACAGACCGGAGAAAAATTAAAAACTGCCGGTCCGTCTTATGCTTCCGTTTTCTCGGATAAGATATGCGAGATGGCAAAGAGTAATAACAGGATAGTCGGCATTACGGCAGCCATGCCTGACGGAGTAGGCTTAAAGAGATTTTCAAAGGAATATCCGAACAGATATTATGACGTCGGTATTGCCGAGCAGCACGCCGTAACATTTGCTGCCGGTCTTGCCGCGGGCGGTGCGATTCCGATATTCGGAGTATATTCTTCGTTTTTACAGAGAGCCTACGATCAGATTGTTCATGACGTGTGCCTTCAGAATCTGAAGGTGATTTTTGCAATCGATCATGCCGGGCTTGTGGGAAGTGACGGCGAGACGCATCAGGGTATTTTTGATATATCCTTCCTTACATCTATACCGGGGATGACAGTGCTTGCGCCAAAGAACGGAAAAGAACTGACGGAAGCGATTGATTATGCGGTAAATAAAGCAACGGGTCCGATAGCGCTCAGATATCCGAGCGGACCTGCCTCCGTAAAGCTTGAGGAATTTAATTCTCCGATAGAAAAGGGAGAAGCCGAGGTCATTTATAAAGAGAAGGATATTGCTCTTTTTGCGCTCGGAAGAATGGTTGACGTTGCCGCTAATACAAGAGAGAGATTAAAGGACGAGGGCTTTAACGTAACTCTTATTAATGCAAGATTTGCAAAGCCCATTGATAAGAAGCTGATTAAGAGTCTGGCGGAAAATCATAAGCTCCTTGTCACCTTAGAGGAGAATGTCCTGACGGGCGGACTGGGAGAGCATGTCTGCAGATATGTAACGGAATCGGAGACTGACATGAAGGTGCTTCCGATAGCATTGCCCGATGATTATGTCGAGCATGGAAGCGTAAAGATACTTTTCGAGGAATCGGGAATAGATCCGGAAACGGTTAAAAAACGTATAATTTCCGAATATAATAACGTTTCCGACAGATAGGAGAGCTATGGAAAAAGAGCGTTTGGACGTGCTGCTGGTTTCAAAAGGTCTTGCCTCTTCAAGAGAGAAGGCAAAGGCATTTATCATGTCCGGAAACGTATACGTGAACGGACAAAAGGAAGATAAGGCCGGCGCTACATTTTCGACGGATTCCGATATAGAAGTGCGCGGTGAAAAGCCTCCCTTTGTAAGCAGGGGCGGCCTGAAGCTTGATAAAGCAATAAAGAGCTTCGGGATAGACCTTGCCGGGAAGGTGTGCATGGACATAGGCGCATCGACAGGCGGCTTTACAGACTGCATGCTGCAAAATGACGCGGCAAAGGTATATGCGGTTGACGTGGGACACGGTCAGTTTGACTGGGGTTTAAGAAATGACGAACGCGTTGTCTGCATGGAGAGAACAAACATCAGGTATGTGACGCCGGAGGATATTTCCGACAGGATAGAATTTGCGAGTGCCGATGTTTCATTTATTTCACTTACCAAGATACTTGAGCCCGTGAAGGAATTGCTAAGTGACGACGCCCGGATGGTGTGTCTGATAAAGCCGCAGTTTGAGGCCGGAAGGCAGCAGGTTGGAAAAAAAGGTGTGGTCAGAGACTCCAAGGTTCACGAGGAAGTGATTTGGAAGGTTTGCGAATATGCAAAAAGCCTGGGACTGTATCCCGTAAGCCTTGATTTTTCGCCTATTAAAGGGCCCGAGGGTAATATCGAGTACCTTGTCTTTCTGATGAGAGAAAAGCCGGAATCGGATATTTTTGATTCGGAGGCTTTAATTAGTGGTATAGTAGAGGCAGCGCATAAAAGCTTATAAATATAAATAAAGGGTATATATCATATGGAAACGAAACGTTTTTTTATAGTATCCAACCAACATAAAGACCCTGACGGGCAGATTTCGGGAAATATAAGAAAATATCTTGAGTCAAAAGGTATGGAGTGTACGGTCTGGAAGCCGAATCCCAACATTAAGAATAAAAAGTATCTTTATACGGATGCGAATCAGGTGCCTGATGATGTTGACTGCATCATCGCTCTCGGAGGAGACGGAACGATACTTCAGGCTTCAAGAGACCTGCATTATCTTAAGATACCGATTCTTGGAATTAACATCGGTACTGTGGGATTCCTTACGGATACGGATATGGAGACGGCAACCGAGTCGCTCGACAGATATCTTGCGGGAGAATATGAGACAGCCAAGCGTATGATGATATGGGGTGAGGTTATCAGGAACAAAGAGACCGTCTACGATAATTTTGCTCTTAACGAAGCCGTAATTAACAGAAGCGGCGGTCTTAAGGTTATCGACTTTGATATATCCGTAAATAATGAATTTCTTAATACATACTTTGCCGACGGTGTGATAATAACGACTGCCACGGGATCGACCGCTTATTCACTTTCTGCGGGAGGACCGATTATCAAGCCGAATGCCAAGATGATAATGATAACTCCGATTTGCCCGCACACTCTGAACTCAAGAAGTATTATTCTTGATCCGGATGATGAGATTAAGATCGAGATAACCGATAAAAAGATGGTGGGCGAAGGCAAAGAGATAACATTTGACGGAGAGACGAGCTTTAAGCTTGAAACGGGAGATAAGATTCTTATCAGAAGATTTCCCGAAGAGGCACTGTTTATCAGAACGAATAAGATCAGCTTTTTGCAGCGCGTAAGGCAATGCTTTGTATAAGGGGGCACATGAAAACACAGCGACATAAAAAAATATTGGAACTTATTGAGAATAATGATATTGAGACACAGGACGAGCTTGCGGAAGCTCTTCAGAGAGCCGGTTATAACGTGACGCAGGCAACTGTCTCAAGAGATATAAGAGAGCTTAAGCTTACCAAGACATCCACGGACGGAAAGCATCAGAAGTATGTGGTGCTTAATCCTTCCGAATTCAGCATGGGTGATAAATACGTAAACGTGTTAAAAGAAGGATTCATATCCATGGATACGGCAAAGAATCTTCTTGTCATAAAGACCGTGTCGGGAATGGCCATGGCGGTATGTGCCGCGGTGGACGCCCTTTCTTTTGATGAGGAGATCGGATCCATAGCGGGAGACGATACCATTATGCTTGCGACAAAGGATGACGAGGCGGCAGAGACTCTTATGGAGAAGATTAATAAAGTAATAAAAAAATAACGGGGGAAAAATGCTAACAAATCTGTATGTCAAAAACATGGCTTTGATAGATGAGGCTGATATTGATTTTGAAAGCGGACTCACCGTGATTACCGGTGAGACGGGCGCGGGTAAGTCAATTATTCTTGATTCGCTTGCCATAGCGTTAGCCATGAAGAATCCCGGAGAGATGCTTCGGGAGACGGACGAACCTGCGATTGCACAGGCAGGCTTTTATTTTTCGGACAAAAAGGTATTGGAGATGTTAAGTGAGATGCTCGATACCGATATCCCTGACGGGGAGCTTATTATTCAACGGAAGATTCTTTCCGGACGTTCACAGTTTAAAATTAATTCAATAAACGTAAATTCGGCGCAGGTAAAGGAGATTGCACCCGTCCTGCTTGATTTGCATGCCCAAAGAGATAATCTCAGACTCTTAAAAGAAGAAAATCAGCTGGAAATGGTGGATTATTTCTGCGGAGAGAAATTTGCGGCCGATAAAAAAGACTTACGTGATAAGTATGGTGAATATCAGGAATTAAAAGCTAAGCTGCAGGGACTCGGAGAAGATGAAGAGGTAAGACTCAGAGAAGCCGACCTTTTGCGCTTCGAGGTGAATGAGCTTGAAAGCGCAGCACTGAAGGTCGGTGAAGACACTGAACTCGAAGGAGACTTCGTAAAGCTTCAAAACCATCAAAAGATAAATGAGGGGTTAAGCGATGCGCTCGGTAAGCTCTCATACGGGAATGAGAACGTGGTTGACATGATAGGCGCCGCAAGGAAAGCGTTAAGTCAGATTTCCGATTATGACGGGGAAATTATGAATTTAAACGAAATGCTTGGCGATGCTGAGGGGATAATAAGTGACTCCGTGAGAGCATTAAGCGATTATGCGGATGGCGATGATTATTCCGAGGAGGAATTTTCAAGGATAAGTCAGAGGCTTGATTTGTATAATCACTTAAAAACCAAATTTAATGCCGATACTGAAAGG
>CAJOLA010000003.1 GCA_905235275.1 uncultured Lachnospiraceae bacterium | reverse complement strand
GTTCTATCTGGAGTACGATGCGAACAACGGCTCCAACGCTCCGCCGCTCGCACATGCGTACACGTCAGACAACAGATATGAATTCATGCTCAGCACCAGTACACCGAAGCGCGAGGGATATACATTCCGAGGCTGGGCGACAGATCCGAATGCTGAAACAGCGACATATTCGCCGGGTCAGAGGGTATTGCTTACCGCAGACCCCGACACGACAAGTCCGGATTACGGATATACGGAAATGAAGCTTTACGCGGTATGGAATGAAACCAATTAACGGGTAAGTTCCTTAAGTAATGCTAAATTCGCGCCATTTAGCGTATTAAGACCACACCTTGAATTTAGGGGTGTGGTCTTTTTGTATGCGAAAATCCCGGTGAACGCCGTAGAATTGTGTGTATTTTTTGCGTATGGATTGATTTTTGACGTTATTTTGTATAAAATTTAACACAAGAAACTGCGATTAAGGGAATGATAACTTATGTTAGCGACATTTACACTGACATCTTTAGTATATATTATTGCCGCGACTTTGCCTGCGATTATTCTTTTGATTTATGTGTACAGTCAGGACCATGTGAATCCGGAACCTGCTTCACTTATAATCAAGCTTCTGATAGCAGGTGTTGTTTCTGCTGTTATCGCGTTGATATTGGAACAGATAGGTGATACCGTATTAAAGAAATTTTATCCGGAGAACACGGTCGGATATGTATTCTTCTTCACTTTCTTTGTTGTGGGATTTGTGGAAGAGGGAGTGAAATATATTTTCTTAAAAATCGGGACATGGAGCAATCCGAATTTTGACTATAAGTTTGACGGTATCGTTTATGCCGTTGCGGTTTCACTGGGGTTTGCAGGGTTTGAAAATATCGGATACATTATCAGATACGGACTTGTAGTGGCAGGACAGAGGGCCGTTCTTGCCGTGCCTGCACATGTGGGATTTGCTATATTTATGGGTATTTTCTACAGCAGATCCAAGATGTATCGCAACCGCGGACGAAGAGTAAATTACGGGTTTAATGCGTTTGCCGCATGGTTTGTTCCGATGCTTCTGCACGGATTTTATGATATGGCGGCTATGTTGCATTCTCTTGAATCGACCATTCTTTATTTTGCATTTGTTACGGCCATGTATATTTTGGGATTCAGTCTTGTACATAATGAAGCTAAGAATGATATGCATTTGTAGATGAGGTATACAATGTCGGATAATACTATTTTGATAGCGGACGATGAGTCCAGGATGAGAAAGCTTTTAAGGGGTTTTCTGGAAAATGAAGGATATGAAGTATTAGAGGTTGCCAACGGAAAAGAGGCTGTCGAAGCATTTCAGAGCAACGGAGACATTGCACTTATTATTCTTGATGTCATGATGCCCGTTATGGACGGCTGGGAAGCCTGCAAGCATATAAGAGAGTCTTCCAATGTTCCGATTATCATGCTTACCGCAAAAGTGGGGGAAGCTGATGAGTTGGAGAGCTTTGACAGCGGTGCCGATGAGTTTATTTCCAAGCCGGTAAGTCCTAAGGTTCTTATGGCAAGAGTCGCCGCGATTATGCGCAGAGCGTACGGGGAATCTGAAGAGAGCGGAAAGATAAACGCGGGCGGTATAACGGTTGATATAGATGCTCATACCGTTACCGTGGACGGTAAGCTTGTGGAATTAAGCTATAAGGAATTCGAACTCCTTTGTTTCTTTATGGAGAATGAGGGAGTTGCTTTGTCTCGTGAAAAGATTCTTGATACCGTTTGGAATTATGATTATTACGGTGACGCACGAACGATTGATACGCATGTTAAGAAGTTAAGACAAAAGCTTCTCGATAAGGGAACATATATTAAAACCATTTGGGGAATGGGATATAAATTTGATTCTTCTGAACAATAAATAAGGTGTTGGAGTATGTCTGCTGAAAAATTTCGTGTAAAAATTCCTATTGCGTTAAGGCTTTTTATCAGTTACGCGATAATTATAGCGGGGATGCTTATTTTTTTGTGGATTTTTAACAATGCCGTCGGCCCCCGGATTTATTTAAACAGCCGTAAAGACAATCTGAAAAACGCATATTATGAAATAGAAAGCGACCTTGAAAAGGATTCTTACCAAAGCAGAACATCTGAGGAAATTGACAGTGCTTTGGAGAAAATAACCGGAAAATATGATGTCAGCGCCATAGTTGTCGATAATGAGTGGAATGTTATATATGTGAATACCCGTGGCGAACGTTATCTTAAAGGAAGGCTGATTGCGAGCGTGCTTGGCAACAATGCCACTGACGGACCGGTTGAACCTGTTGAGATTTTGGAAGAAGGAAGAGATTATGTATTCCAAAAGCTTGAAGGAGCCTCTAATTCCGAGGATTCCTATGAGCTGTGGGGTGTGTCCGATTCCGAATATATTATTCTTTGTCGTTTTACGGCCGCAAGCATTGAAAACAGTATTCATGTTATGAACTACATTATTCAGATTGCGGCTCTTATTGCGCTTGGCGGCGCTTTGATTGCATCGGTTATTATGGCAAGGTTTATTACCAAGCCCATTAAAGATCTGACAATACTCTCGCGAAGGATGTCAGAGCTTGATTTTGATGTGAAGTATGAAGGCAAGGACAGAAGTGAGATAGGACTTCTCGGTGAGACCATGAATGAGCTTTCAGGCGAGCTGGAGAAAAGTCTTGCCAAGTTTAAAAATGCGAATATCGCACTTGAGAACGATATAAAATTAAAAGAAGATTATCAGCAACGCCAAAAAGAATTTATATCCGATCTGTCACATGAATTAAAGACGCCGATTGCGCTTATATCAGGCTATGCGGAAGCTTTAAAGGAAGGTATTGCCAAGGATCCTGAAAGCATCAATGAATATTGCGAGATAATAATTGATGAGTCCGACAAGATGGACAAATTTATAAAGCAAATGCTTGCAATGAGTGAATTTGAAAGCGGGCATTTGGAGTTGATTATTGAAAGATTTGATATTGTTGAGCTTTTATCCGCCATACTTAATGCCAATATCATTTATTTCGAAAAGAAAGGCATAAAAGTCGAATTTGAAAAGCAAAATGAAAAAATAGAAGTATGGGCTGACAAGATGAGCATTGAGCAGGTTATTACCAACTATATAACCAATGCGATTAATCATTGTTCCGGCCAAAATGTCATCAGGATAGATATTGATAAAATGGATAAAACCGTCAGAGTTCACGTATGGAACAGCGGTGAGAATATCCCTGAGTCTCAGATTGGCAATATATGGGACAAATTCTTTAAAGTAGATAAAGCCCGTACCAGAGAGTACGGCGGAAACGGCGTCGGTCTTTCGATTGTAAAGTCCATCCTGGACATGCACGGAACCGGTTGCGGGGTAAAAAATACCGAAGACGGAGTGGATTTTTGGTTTGATCTGGATTGTGACAAGGAGATTTAAAGGTATTAATGATTAGATATGTTGAAGATGAGTTAAATATTGACGATTATTTTGAACTTCGAAAGGACGTGGGATTTCACGAGCTTTCAAGGAAGCAGGGCGAGCTTGCGCTTAAAAACGCATTAAAGATTGTAGCGGCCTGTGATGACGACAGAGTTGTCGGCATGGGGCGTCTCGTCGGAGACGGAGCCGTAATATGCTATATCCAGGACATAATGATCAGGGATGAGTATCAGGGGCTCGGAATCGGAAGATATATAATGGACCGTCTTGTAGAGTATACAAAAGAGATTACTTTGCCGGGGACGAAGATGATGCTTGGTCTTATGAGCAAAAAGGGATCCGAGGATTTTTATGAGAAATGCGGATTCATAAAAAGACCGAACGAACAATTCGGAAACGGTTTTATCATGCATATCGATAAGGACAGGTGAGCAGATGAATAAAGAACAGGAAGAGTTATTTGCAAAATTATTTGAAGGAACCGAGGATTTCATCATTGTTTTTCAGGATAAAGGTATTCCCGATGAGGATCTCCATCAGGAAAGAGCACTCGTGATTGCGGAATACATAAACGATAACAGTCACGCAGGAAAAGAAGAAGTCGTGATATTGGAAGAAATTAAGGCGTCATTTAACGATAGGATAGCAGCGCTTATGGATGAAGACAAAGCGCAGGAAGACCTTGCAAATAAGATTTTGAAGCGCGTAAACAAAGTAAATGATGCGGCAATAAAGTATAATGAGGACTTTTTCGTAAAGCCAACACCTGCCGAGCTTGCAAGTTACCTTGGGGTAACCGAAGAGTATATTCTTGATACGATTCAGATGTCCGGATACGAGATAACGGAGATTGATTTTGACGCGCCCGCACCGGATAAAAAAGACGGGTAAATATGGCGTTTTTTTGATAAAACCGTGCTTATATGATAGAATATATCATCTTGTAAACAAATATCGGAAAAGTGAAGAATCATGTCAAAATACGGTGATAGATTTAAAAAAAGCGTTAAAAAATACTTTGCTGACAACTGCGTATATTACGCGGCTGCTTCAAGTTTTTTTCTTATTGTCTGTATTTTGCCTTTTCTTATGGTTCTTTTTAAAATATTGACATTTTTCCCGGTTCAGCTTGATAACATTATGAAGGCGATATCGGATGTGGCGCCTCCGCAGATAACCGCTCTTGCCGAAGAAGTGCTTACGGAGATTTATAACAGCAGGTATAACGTAATAACGGTACTTGCGTATATATTTGCGATATATGCCGCCGGACAGGGATTCATGGGCATGATGAAGGCCTTTGAAAGAATATATAACATAAAATCAAATAAAAAGTGGGGAGCCAAACGTTTAAAATCCACGGCATTCACCTTTATTTTTATGTTTGTTATTATCTTTTTTTTGTTGATTTATGTATACGGATCCTCGTTTGTTGAAGGATTGCAGTATTCTTCGCCCGTGTTGGCTGCCATTTTGCAGAGTATTGTGTTTAGAAGGTACATAATACTGCCTATAGTGCTGACAATTATGTTTACATTGATTTATGTGTATGTTCCGGACAGGAAAAGCGGATTCTGGAAGGAGCTTCCGGGTGCATTTATTGCGGCGATGGGCGGAATGTTTTTCTCGTGGATATTCTCGCTGATTATTTCAAACTCACCGACGTTTAATGACGTGTACGGAAGTATGGCGAATCTGTTGTTTCTTTTCTTCTGGATATTTGCCATGTTTATGATTTTGTACTTCGGTGCCGAGTTTAATACCTATATCGAGAACGGTTGGGTGGTTCTTTCAAAATGGATGAAGGTTTCCGAATATCCGGGAATACGTCATTTAAGAGAGCATCATATTAAGCTTAAGCGTGAAAAAGAAACCAATAAAGAGCTGGAAGAAAAGAAAAAAGCAGAAGAAAAAGAAGAGAAAAATAAGCAAAAAGAAGAAGCAAAAAAAGAAAAGCAGGCTGAAAAAGAGCAAAAAAAGGAAAATGAAAAATCCGAGATAGAACAAAAAAGGGAAAATCGGAAAGAAAAGGAATTCGAAAAGGAAGAAGCAAAAGTCGGCGGGAAGACATAAAAAAAAGACCCGGAATGCCGTTGTTTACTTGTATGACTCCCGGCACACCGCCAGGTGGGTTCTTGCAGAACTTATCGCAGCCATCCGTTCGAAGACGGCCCGACTTTGAAAAGTCCGATATTAAAATCCCGTATCAAAAATGTCGGATCAAAATAAGTAAACTGACGTACATTCCAGATTTGCTTATATTATACATCGTAAAATGTGCAAAAACAATTAATTTTCAAAGGTTTTTGAGGGAAATAAATGAGTTTAAACGTAAAATTGGAGGCTTTTGAGGGTCCTTTGGACCTGTTGCTCCATTTGATAGAAAAAAACAAACTTGATATATATGACATTCCGATTGTTGAGATTACGGACCAGTATCTGGAATGCGTAAGGCAGATGGCTGAGGAAGACTTGGATCTTGCAAGCGAATTCCTGGTCATGGCGGCAAGGCTTCTTATGATTAAGTCCAAAATGCTGCTTCCTAAGCCCGTGGAGGAAGGTCCTGACGCTGAGGAGATGAAGGAAGAACTTACCGCAAGGCTCCTTGAACTGAAGATGTTTAAATTCATTGCCACGGAGCTTCGTGATTATTCCGAGGAAGGTCAGAAGAGGTATTTCGGTTATGAGTCCATACCGTCGAATATACTGAAATTCAGGCCGAAGCCCGATCTCGACAAGCTGCTTTACGGCATCGATACCGAAGTGCTTAACAGAGCCTATATTGATGCCCTGCGCCGTGCGGCCGACAGGATAGATCCGGTAAGAAGCGGTTTCGGAGTAATAGAAGCCGAGCAGGTTGATATACCCGCGACAATTACCGGTATGAAAACTGCCATGAAGCGAGGTAAGAAGATGGGATTTAACTCACTTCTTCCAAGCGGAAGCGGTGTACTGACAGAGATAGTTACATTTCTTGTACTGCTTGAGATGATGAGGTCCGGATTCGTAACGGTTGTCCAGGAGACGCCGAAGGACGAGATCACGATTACGGTAGAAAAGGACGTGGAAATGTTCGGAGAATCAGGGGAATTCTTTCAATAATTATTTACGGAGGTTATCATGGAAACCGTTAACATTAAAGCTGCCATTGAAGCCATGCTTTTTGCGAAGGGAGAGCCGATTGGTGCTGACGAGATGGCTGCCGCTCTGGAACTTAGCAGAGACGAAACAATTAAATATATTACGGAATTAACTGACGATTATCTTAATTCTGACAGAGGTATTCATATCGTAAACATCAACGGGCGATATGAGCTCGCTACCAAAAAGGAATTTTATACGGTCCTCGCTTCATTGGTGAGCCGTGATAACAGTTATAAATTTACCGAAGCAATGCTTGAGACGCTCTCCATAATTGCCTACAGGCAGCCCGTCACAAGGACGCAGGTTGAAAACATCAGAGGAGTGGGTTGTTCCAATCAGATAAGCAGACTGGTTGAGTTCGGTCTCATATATGAGTCGGGAAGGCTTGATGCTCCCGGAAGACCGTTTCTTTTCTCAACGACGGATGAGTTCCTAAGGAGATTCAACATAAGCAGTCCGGACGAGCTTCCGGAGATTTCGGAAGATTTGATCGGGCAGATGAAGCTTGAGGTTGAGAATGAATCACCTGATGCCTTAAAGGAAAATACTTCGTCCGAATCCGGAGATGATGACGAAGTGAGTGGAGATGAGGTTGAGAACGAATCACCTGATGCCTTAGAGGGAAATATTTCACCCGAATCCGGTGATGACGCCGAAGTGAGTGAAGATGAAGTTGAAAACGATGCTGACGTGTCAGATGAGTTCGAAAAATACGTTGAAGAAGTTGAAGAGATTGAAGAAAATGACAAACCGGCCACAGCTGACGGCGAAGACGACGATAACGAAGTAAGTGAAAACGACGAAAACGAAGATAACGAAGCAAGTGAAAACGAAGATAACGAAAATAACGAATCTACAGAAAGTAAAGGAGTGACGGAAGATGGAAACTAAAAATGCATGGACCAAATATTCTGCAACCGATAAAAAGAAGATATTTCAGTTTGCCGAAAAATACAGAAAATTTATTTCCGACTGTAAGACTGAAAGAGAGTGTATAGAGGAATCCGTTAAGATTGCCGAAAAAAAGGGTTACGTTAATCTTGAGAAGATTAAAAGTGAGAATAAGAAGCTTAAACCCGGTGATAAGGTATATGCCGTTAACATGAAAAAGTCTATCCTGCTTTTTAACATCGGTACGCAGCCGATTGAAGAGGGGCTTAACATACTGGGCGCGCATGTTGATTCTCCGCGAATTGATATTAAGCAAAATCCCGTCTATGAAGATAAGGATCTTGTACTTTTTGATACTCATTATTACGGCGGAATCAAAAAATACCAGTGGGTTGCAAGACAGATGGCGCTTCGCGGTGTGGTTGTTTTAAAGAACGGCAAGGTGCTTAACATTAACATAGGCGACAATCCCGGAGATCCCGTTTTTTGCATAACGGACATTCTCGTACACCTTGCTGAAAAGCAGCTTAAGAAAAACGGTGAGCATGTGGTTGAGGGCGAGGACCTTGATATGCTTGCGGGAAGCATGCCTGCCGCAACAACCGCAAAAGAAAAAGAGCTTGTAAAGAAAAATGTTCTCTCCATCCTTAAGAAAAAGTACGGCTTTGAAGAAGAAGACTTCGTATCGGCCGAGCTTGAGATGGTTCCCGCGGGAGAGGCGAGAGATTGCGGTTTTGACGAGAGCATGATTATGGGATACGGACATGACGACAGGGTTTGCTCTTATCCTTCACTTATTGCGCTTACCGAGTCGGGAAGACTGAAAAAAACCGGCGTATGCATTCTCGTTGATAAAGAAGAGATAGGAAGTGTCGGAGCGACGGGTATGACATCCAGATTCTTCGAGAATACGGTTGCCGAGGTTATGGAAAGAACCGGTCAGTATTCGGAGCTTAAGCTTCGCAGGGCGCTTGCTTCCTCCAAGATGCTCTCTTCAGACGTATCAAGTGCATACGATCCAAACTATCCGGGATTTTTTGAGCTTAAGAATACGGCATATCTTGGACATGGTGTTGTATTTAACAAGTTCACGGGTGTACGCGGAAAGAGCGGTTCCAACGATGCGTCAGCCGAGTACATCGGAGAGCTTAGAAGCATCATGGATAAAAATAAGGTCTCATATCAGACGGCTGAGCTTGGCAAGGTTGATATCGGAGGCGGCGGAACCATTGCTTACATTCTTGCAACATACGGGATGAATGTTATCGACAGCGGAGTTGCCGTTCTTAACATGCATGCTCCGATGGAAGTGATAAGTAAAGTCGATCTTTATGAGGCACTTAATTGCTACAAAGCCTTTCTTGTTAATGCCTGAAAAGGAAACTTTTTATGAAATGGAACAGATATGATATCGAAACAACGGCCGATGCGACGGATTTGATTTGCGCGATTATTTCCGAGCTTGGAATAGACGGTGTGGAGATACAGGACAAAAAGGGAATCACAAAGGAAGAAGCGGACGGGATGTTCGTCGATATTATTCCGGATGCCCCGGAGGATGACGGAAGCGCGATTGTTTCTTTTTATCTGAGCGCCGATGAACCGGAAGAAAATTCTTTAAAACTAAGCGAATTAAAATTAAAGCTTGCGGAATTAAAAGAGACTTTTAATGCCGGTTCATGCGACATTAAGGAATCGGTGACAGATGATGCCGACTGGGCCAACAACTGGAAAAAATATTGGCACACATTTCGCATAAATGATCTCTTTATCAAGCCGACGTGGGAAGAAGTAACCCCCGAGATGCAAAATGCCAAAGTAATAAGCCTGGATCCCGGCAGGGCATTCGGGACGGGAAGTCACGAGACCACACGTCTTGTGATCGGACGCATGCAGGAGATTATAAAGCCGGGAGATAAGGTGCTTGATATCGGTTGCGGGAGCGGGATTCTGTCCATCGTGGCGATGGTGTACGGGGCGTCTGAAGTGCTTGGTGTGGATCTCGATAAGATGGCGATAACGGCTTCATATGAGAATATAAAAGAAAACGGAATCGATGAGAGTAAAGTGGATTTTCTTATGGGCGATATCATTTCGGATGATGAGTTTAAGGAAAGATGCGGACTTATTAAATACGATCTTGTATGTGCCAACATCCTTCCCGATGTGCTTGTGCCGCTTACCGCAACGGTCGACAGACACATGAAGCCGGGAGCCCGTCTTATATATTCGGGGATTTTAAATGAAAAGGTTGAAGAAGTAACCGGTGCCATCGAAGGTAACGGCGCACTTGAAGTGATTGATGTAATAAGCGACGGTGAATGGTCATCGGTTACGGCACGCAAAAAATAACAGGAGTTAATATGCATTTGTTTTTTGCCGAACATCACAATATTTCGGAAGATGAGATAATCCTTGAGGGAACGGATTACAATCATATAAAAAACGTATTAAGGCTAAAGCCCGGTGATGTGATACAGGTAAAATCCGGAGACAGCCGGGTGTTTGAGTGCAGTGTCAGGACGTTTGAAGACGACAGGGTGATTTGTGATGTTAAAAATGAATATCAGCAAAACACGGAGCTGCCGGTAAAGGTTTTTATCTATCAGGGATTGCCGAAGGCAGATAAAATGGAGACCGTTATTCAAAAGGCAGTTGAGTTGGGTGCGGCAGGCATTGTGCCGGTTGCCATGGAGCGAAGCGTGACCAGGCTTGATGCAAAAAAAGCCGAGAGCAGACGGAAGCGCTGGAGATTAATTTCCGAGGCGGCCGCAAAGCAAAGCAAAAGAAGCATGATCCCTGAGATTTCGCCCGTATGTAATTTTAAAGAGGCGATTGACAAGGCGAAAGATGCCGATGTGTTTCTGATGCCATTTGAGTGCGCCGAGGATTTTAGTTACACGAAAAAGATTTTATCGGGCATTAAACCGGGAGATACCGTAGCGGTTCTTATAGGACCGGAAGGCGGTATATCGCATGAAGAAGCAAATATGGCAACAGAAGCCGGAGCAGTTTCGATTACGCTTGGCAAAAGGATATTAAGAACCGAGACTGCCGCACTGATGCTTATGTCTGTTATGAATTATCTGTTTGAGGAATAATTATGGATATATATTTTGATAATGCCGCAACGACAAGACCTTTTCCCGAAGTCATGGAAAAGATGACAGAGGTTGCTTTAAATGATTACGGGAATCCGTCTTCGAAGCATATTAAGGGTGTTGAGGCTGAAAATCATATTAAAAAAACACGTGAGATTTTATCCGGCATATTAAAGTGTAAGGATAAAGAAATCTTTTTTACTTCAGGGGCCACGGAATCCAATAACATGGCAATTTACGGAGCCGTTAAAGCAAAGCAGCGAAGAGGTAAGCATATAATTACTTCATCCGTCGAGCATGCTTCCGTAAGAGAGCCTTTTTTAAAGCTGCAGGAGGAAGGCTTTGAGGTGACATTCCTTCCCGTGGATGCATCGGGACGGGTGGATGTGGAAAGCCTTAAAAGTTCTTTGCGCGATGATACGATTTTGGTTTCTGTCATGTATGTTAATAATGAGACCGGTGCGATTGAACCGGTTGAAGAAATCGGTGAGATTGTAAAAGGGTATAACGAAGATATTTTGTATCACGTGGACGGTGTTCAGGCCTTCGGAAAGATGGAGGTTGTGCCAAAGAGGTTTAAAGCCGATTTGCTCTCCGCAAGCGCGCATAAGTTTCACGGACCTAAAGGTGTCGGATTCTTATACATAAAAGAAGGCGTGAGGATTATTCCTTTACTTGAAGGCGGCGGTCAGCAAAATAAATTGAGATCGGGAACCGAAAATGTTCCGGGCATTGCCGGGCTTGGAGTTGCGGCTGATATGGTTTATGACGGTGACTTTGAAGAAAGGATCGCCAAATTAAACGAGTTAAGAGGTCACTTCATATCAAGAGTGTCGGAGATTGATGATATTGTTATCAACGAAGCAGACGGAGAGTTCCAGGCACCGCATGTCGTAAGCATAACGGTAAACGGCGTAAAGAGTGAGGTGCTTTTGCATGCGCTTGAAGAAAAGGGGATTTACATATCTTCCGGCTCCGCATGTTCTTCAAATAAACCGGGACTCAGCTTCGCCCTCACCGCGATGGGTGTATCAAAAGACGCGGCGGATTCAACGGTGAGATTCAGCTTTTCGTATGAGTCTGAAATTGCAGAGGTTGACGCCTGCGTGGATGCCATGAAGGAGCTGATACCCGTCTTGAGACAATTTGTCAGAAAATGATTTTCGGAGTAAAAAATGTACAAAGCTTTTTTAATAAAATACGGAGAAATAGGTTTAAAGGGAAATAACCGCCATCTTTTCGAGGATGCTTTGGTAAGCAGTGTTGCGAGAGCATTAAAGAAAACAGACGGTGATTTTGTCGTGACAAAAGAAAACGGTCGAATATATGCAACGGCAAGAGAAGAGTTTGACTATGATGAGGTGGTCGGGATTCTTCAAAAGGTATTCGGGATAGTTTGGATATGCCCAGTTATACAGATTGAGGACAACGGTGTAGAGGACCTTTCAAATAAGCTTGTCGAATATATTGACGCTGCCTACAAGGAGAAGAATTTTACGTTCAAGGTGGATGCCAGACGTGCAAGAAAGAATTTCCCGCTTAATTCAATGGAGATAAACGGGGAGATGGGACATGTCCTTCTTGAAGCATTTCCGGGTCTTAAAGTAGACGTTCATAATCCGGATGTTCTTATATCAATAGAGATAAGAAAGCAGATTAATATTTATTCAAAGGAGATACCGGGACCGGGCGGCATGCCTTCAGGCGTTTCGGGAAGTGCCATGCTTTTGCTGTCGGGCGGAATCGATTCACCTGTTGCCGGATATATGATTTCAAAACGCGGTGTAAGAATTCATGCGACATATTTTCATGCTCCGCCGTATACGAGCGAGCGTGCGAAGCAAAAGGTTGTCGATCTTGCAAAAACAGTTTCGGAGTATGCGGGACCGATATCGTTAAACGTGATTGATTTTACGGCAATCCAGCTTGAGATTTATAAGTCCTGTCCTCACGATGAGCTTACGATTATCATGCGACGCATAATGATGCGAATCGCTGAAGCCATCGCCAAAAAGAACGGCTGCATGGGGCTTGTGACGGGCGAGAGCATCGGGCAGGTTGCAAGTCAGACGATGCACGGGCTCTATTGCACAAATGCCGTATGTGAGATGCCGGTATATCGTCCGCTTATCGGATTTGACAAGCAGGAAATAATAGACGTCGCTCAAAGGATCGGAACGTATGAGACATCGATTCAGCCGTTTGAGGACTGCTGCACGATATTTGTTGCAAAGCACCCGGTCACAAAGCCCAAGCTTGATATAATAGAGCGCGATGAGAAGAAGCTTCCGGATAATATCGAGGACATGATAAATGAGGCTATAGAGACGGCCGAGGTTATCGTGTGTGAATAAATTTAAAATTTAATGAAAATACTTATTGTATTTTTAAGAAACAGATAGTATAATTCCCTCCATATTGATTTTAAGGGGGGATTTTTTATTTTACTTTCAAAATATCAACAGGAGGCCGTAACTCATTACACGGGACCGGCGCTTGTCCTTGCGGGACCCGGCAGCGGAAAGACCACGGTAATCATTGAGAGGATAAAGTATCTGACAGAAAAAAGAAGTGTTGATCCCGAAAGGATACTTGTCGTTACCTTCGCTAAGGCGGCCGCCGCGGAAATGAAGGAGCGCTATCTGAAAGCGACTTCAGAGCATAATACATCTGTTACTTTTTCTACGATTCATTCAGTATGTTATTCGATTCTTAATTCAGGAAATCTTAATTCCAATTATCGTTTATTACCCGAAAAAGAAAAAATCGACTTTCTAAAAAAGACAATTATTAAATATCAGGAACGCAATCGGGGATTTGTCAGGATACCCGGTCTTATCAATTTATTTTTAAAGGAGTCTGCGGCATTTGAGAGGTCGGGCTTAAGCTTTGATGATTACAGGCTGCAGTATTGTGACCGGGAGTTTTTTAAGTTTGCGCAGACGGCGCTGCAAAGCTTTAAGGAGAAGTTCGGATATTTTGATTTTGATGATATGGCAAAAATGTCGGACAGACTTTTGACCGAGCCGGGCGGCAGTGAAGTTATTGCCGGTAAATTCGAATTTGTTCTGGTTGATGAATTTCAGGATACAGGAGTTGATCAATTTAAGTTTCTTAAGAAATTATGCAAAAATGATAATTTTTATGCGGTGGGAGATGAAGATCAGTCGATTTACGGATTCAGGGGTGCATGCCCCGAGATAATGATTAATTTTAAGGACTATTTTGACGATTGCAGAATTTACAGCCTGCCCGAGAATTACAGGAGTACAAACAGCATAGTCAGGCGTGCGAATAATCTTATAAGCAAAAACAAAAAACGCTACAACAAAAATATGGTTTCAATGTCACCGGCCTGTGATTGTGACGGACTGAAAATTATTTCTGCATATAACGAGATTGAAGAGATGAATCAGCTTGTTTCCGAGATAAGAAAAGCCCGGATGAGCGGGGATTCCGTGGCGGTGCTTGCAAGGACCTGCAACATACTTGAGAAGGTTGCGACAAGGCTTACAAAGGAAAACATAAAATTTTGTTTAAAGGATAATTTGACGAATATATTTGAGCATCCGAAGGTACGAATGATTATGTCCTTTTTTAAGGCGATAGTAGGAAGAGCCGAAGCCTCGGATTTTGTGGTTATATTAAGATCCGCCGGCATTCAGGTAAATGAGGGAATTGCAACGGCAGGAAACTTAAGCTGGAGTCTGCTTAAAGAAGTGTGCACGGATGCACGCATAAGACAGCTGGAGCGCCACATTATCAGACTTAAAAAATATTCGCCGGAGACAGCTTTGGAATTCATAAGGAATGTGATAGGAGTTGAAAGAGGGCTTTCCGAGTACGACAGAGGAAAACTTGATGAATTCAGGGGAGTCATACACGGTCTTAGCACAATTGAGAGTGTATTTGAGCTTGAGGAAAATTACGAGGTAATCAGAGAAAAAAGAGATGTCAAAAACGCCGTGATACTGTCCACCATTCATTCGTCCAAGGGGCTTGAGTTTGACAGGGTTTTCGTGCCTTTTGTAAATGAAGGCGTAATTCCGTATGCAAGAGCAATTGCCGAGAACGGAAAGGAAGAAGAGCGCCGAATCATGTATGTTGCAATGACCAGAGCGCGTAAGTTTCTGACGCTTAGCTGGCATGAAACATTTCTTAACAAAAAAGCAATGCAATCGTCATTTATTAAAGAGTTGGAAATTAAAAAACGTCTTGATAATTTCTAAAATTAAGTGTAAAATAAATAATAGTTAATTATTTAAAGTTTTTTAATGTATCTGGAGGAATATCATGGATAAAATTGATAAAAAACTGGTTACACTTTTGCAGGAGAATGCGAGAATGCCGTTAAAGGCATTGGCTGAACATGTATTTCTGTCTTCACCCGCCGTTTCCGCACGTATTGAACGTTTGGAGGAAGAGGGTATAATACAGGGATATGAAGCCAAAATTAATCAGCTTAAAATCGGCTATCATATTACCGCATTTATCAACCTTGAGGTTGCACCTGCAAGAAAACCGGAATTTTATCCCTTTATACAGGGGTGCCCCAGTGTTGTTGAATGTAATTGCGTTACGGGAAACTACTCCATGCTTCTAAAGGTAGTATTCCCAAGCACAATGGAGCTTGACGCATTTATCGGTCAGCTTCAGCAGTTCGGACGTACGAGTACGCAGATTGTATTCTCTACGCCCGTCCAGACGAGAGGCATTGACGTTAACGTTGACGTAAACGATATCGGCAGTGTATCGGAAGAAGAATAAAAAAATAAGGAGGAAAAAGTCATGTTTGATTTCAGACAGTACAAACGGGGCTATTATATGCCGCCCGTTGAATGTAACGACTGGGTAAAAAAAGAATATATAGACAAAGCACCGATCTGGTGTTCAGTGGATTTAAGAGATGGTAATCAGGCGCTTATCGAGCCGATGGGTCTGGAAGAAAAGCTTGAGTTTTTCAAGACTCTTTTAAAGGTCGGCTTTAAACAGATTGAGGTCGGATTCCCTGCGGCATCCGATACCGAGTATGAATTTTTAAGAACGCTCATCGACAATAACATGATTCCCGATGATGTGACGATTCAGGTGCTGACACAGGCAAGAGAGCACATTATCAAAAAGACATTCGAAGCAGTTAAAGGCGCTAAGAATGTAATCGTGCACGTATATAATTCCACTTCCGTAGCTCAAAGAGAGCAGGTTTTCGGCAAGAGCAAGGAAGAGATTAAAAATATTGCAATCGAGGGTGCCAAGCTTCTTAAGGAGCTGGCTGCAGATCAGCCCGGAAATATTATGTTTGAATATTCTCCGGAAAGTTTTACGGGAACGGAACCCGAATATGCGCTCGAGGTTTGTAATGCCGTAATAGACGTATGGGAGCCTACTCCCGATAATAAGTGCATCATTAACCTGCCGGTTACGGTGGAGATGTCGATGCCGCATGTATACGCATCCCAGGTGGAATATATGAGTAAGTTCCTCCACAGAAGAGACAGCGTACTCATTTCCATTCACCCGCACAATGACAGAGGAACGGGCGTGGCGGATGCCGAGCTTGCCATCCTTGCGGGAGGAGACCGTATTGAGGGAACACTTTTCGGAAACGGTGAGAGAACCGGTAATGCCGATATTATTACGCTTGCAATGAATATGTACGCACAGGGCATTGACCCCGAGCTTGACTTCTCGGACATGAAGTCAATCGTAAGGGTTTATGAGAGATGTACTCAGCTTAAAGTCGAGGACAGAAGACCGTACTGCGGAAAGCTTGTATTTGCCGCATTTTCAGGTTCGCATCAGGATGCCATTGCGAAGGGTATGCGCCATAAGACCGAGAAAGAAAGTGATATCTGGGCGGTACCGTATCTGCCGATTAACCCGGAGGATGTAGGAAGGACGTATGATACGGATGTTATACGTATTAATTCACAGTCCGGAAAAGGCGGTGTTGCATATGTTCTTGAGATGAATTACGGAATTGATATACCTAAGATTATGCGTGAGGATATCGGATATGCCGTAAAAGAGGTATCTGATGAGGGGCATAAAGAGCTTGCGCCGGCTGAGGTTTATGACATTTTTAAGAAGCGTTATCTTAATTATAATCCCGTATTTAAGATTAACGGAGCGCATTTCGTACAGGAAGAAAACAACGAAATCACCGCAAAGGTGAATATCGTTTATGAAGGAAAGGAAACTGAAGTTTCTAAGAAAGGTAACGGAAGACTTAATGCGGTTGCCAAGGCTCTTGAATCATTCTTTAAAATAAATTGCAACGTGGTTCTTTATGAGGAGCATGCCTTAACGAACGGCTCCGACTCATCGGCCATCGCATACGTGGGCGTTGCGGATGATAAAGATAATGTATCTTTTGGAGCAGGTATTGACCCCGATATCATGAGAGCATCCATTGATGCATTGGAATCTGCTGTGAACAGACAACTTGAGCACTAAGATATTTGAAGGGCTGTTTGTTTAATGAAGAAGTTAGTTGCAAGTGACATAGACGGAACATTATTACCAAATGGTCATACCCATATCAGTCAAAGCTTCTTTGAGGTTATTGAAGAGCTTGACCGTATGGGTATTATTTTTGTTGCTGCAAGCGGCAGGCAGATGCCGAGCCTCCATTTACTTTTTGAGAGGGTGAAGGATAAGATTTTGTTCATTGCCGAGAACGGGGCATATGTCGAATATAAGGGTGAGACTTTGCATGAATCGGCAATGAGCAAATCGCTTGTCAGGGAGATAGTAGCAGACATCGGGAAAACGCCCGGATGTAATCCGGTTGTATCTACGAGGAAATATGTCTACCTGGAAGAAAATGCGGAAAAAATTGTCAGTGAACGGGAAAAGGGGCATAATTACCGGTTGCAGGTAACGGATGACTTATTTAACATTAATGAAAAGGTATATAAGGTGACGGCGTGCAATTACGACGGGATTCATAAAAATGTTAAGTATTTTACTGAATCCTGGGGGAAGTTTGCTTCCGTTACCATGTCCGGAGCCGTGTATTGTGATTTTATGGACCGGTCGGTAAGCAAAGGAAATGCGCTTGGAAAGGTGCTTGATAATTTCGGACTCGGCCCTGATGACTGCATTGTATTCGGAGATAATTATAACGACATTTCAATGCTTGATAAAACGAATAATGCTTTTTCAATGGCTCATGCCGATGATGAGGTTAAAGCGCATACAAGATATGTGACCGAAAATGTTGAAGATACAATAAGAAAACTATATAATATTTAAGTTATATTTTAAAAAGCCTGTTTTGGGGAATATTATGCATACAAAGAAAAAGAACAAAGCTAAGAAGTGGTTTGTAATTGCCGGCATCATAATTGCCGGTATAGTTGTGTTTACCATATTTTTTAACGGGAAAGGACTTTATTTCACATTCGGAATGTCGTCTTCCACGGCTCTGAAGGCGGGAGGCGAGTCGACGTCGGTTATGGCCGCAAGGGTTTTGATTGCCGATGAGAAGACAAAGCTTTTGGATGTTGCGGATGATAAGCTTTTGCCCTCGACGGTTAACGGCGAGACGGTAGATGAATTCGTAAAGAATAATGTTAAGAGCCGTTTGTCGAGAGTCGCCACACTTAATTCCATGGCGAAGAAAAAGGGAGTCGTATTATCACACGTCCAAAAGGAAGAGGTTGATAATGCCGCCTCCATATATCTTCAGGGATTAACGGATGAACAAAAGAATAATCTTCAGGTTTCACGGGATAAGCTCACGACGATGTTTACTCAGTTTAAGATTGCGGAGGAGATGAAAAACTACCTTTTGTCCGATGATTCGATTGAAGTAAGTACGGATGAGGCAAGGGTCATTTCCGTTCTCTATATCGTAAACGACTCGGAAGAAGAGATAAATAAGGCGTTAAAGGAGTTAAAGGAAGGAAAGCCGTTTTATGATGTTGCGGCAAATTACAACTCCGACGAAGCCTATACTGCCGAGCTTAGAAGAGGCGATATGCAGGAGGAGTTTGAGAATGCAGCTTATGCACTTAAGTCGGGAGAAGTAAGTGACGTAGTTTCTTGTGACGGTAAGTTTTATATAATCAAGTGCTCAAGCGATAACGAGCAGTCCAAGACGGATGCCAACAAAGAATATCTTCTTGAAAAGAAACGAAACGAAGCATTTGAAGAGGTATTTTTACCGTATGAGAATGATACATACATTGAAATTAATAATTCCCAGTGGGAAAAGATAAATGTCGAGAATATTACCGTGACTTCGGTATTATTTGATGATATTTACAGACAATATATTGATTGATGTTGAGGTAAAAAATGGCAGAAAAAAAATACAGTGCTGAAAATATATCGATTCTGGAAGGTCTGGAAGCGGTAAGAAAAAGACCCGGTATGTATATCGGAAGTGTCGGTACGAGAGGACTGAACCACCTGATATATGAGATAGTGGACAACTCGGTTGATGAGCATTTGGCGGGCTTTTGTAAGGAGATAAGCGTGACGCTTAATGCCGACGGATCCGCAACCATTGAGGATAACGGACGGGGAATCCCGGTTAATATTCATCCGGGTGCCGGCGTGTCGGCCGTGGAGGTCGTATTTACCATACTTCACTCCGGAGGAAAGTTTGGCGATGAGACGTATAAGATATCGGGAGGTCTGCACGGTGTCGGATCTGCCGTTGTTAATGCACTCTCCAAGACGTTAAAGGTTACCGTAAAAAGAGACGGTAAAGTCTACACACAGGAATTCAAGCAGGGTAAGCCTCTGTATTCCTTAAAGGAGACAGGCACATGTGCAAAGAAGGATACGGGAACAACCGTAACCTTTATGCCGGATGATGAGATATTTGAAAAGATTGTATTTAAGTCGGAGGCAATTAAGTCAAGACTTCATGAGACGGCTTATCTTAATCCGAATTTAAAGATTAATTTTGAGGATAAGAGAAAAGGCAGCGAATGTAAGGAAGTTTATTACGAGCCGGACGGGTTAAGCGCTTACGTAAGAGAGCTTAACAAGGGAAAAGAGGCGGTATGCGATATCGTACGTTTTTCTGATACTGTTGATAATGTTGAAGTCGAGATAGCTTTTCAGTTCGTTGATGTATTCGAGGAGAATATCCTCGGATTTTGTAATACGATTTTTACCCAGGAGGGCGGAACTCATATTACGGGATTTAAGACAAAGTTTACGACCATAATCAATCAATATGCCAGAGAGCTTGGCGTGTTAAAGGATAAGGACGCCAACTTCACGGGATTCGACGTGCGAAACGGAATGACGGCGATAGTGGCAATAAAGCATCCCGACCCGAGATTTGAAGGCCAGACAAAGACCAAGCTTGATAACCCTGATGCCGCAAATATCGTTGCGGGTATTACCGGTACGGGTGTGACGCATTACTTTGATAAGAATCCGGAACAGCTTAAGGCCGTGATAGACTGCGCGGTTAAATCGGCAAAGATCAGAAAAGCCGAAGAGAAGGCAAAGACCAACATGCTTTCCAAGTCGAAGTTTTCATTTGACAGTAACGGTAAGCTTGCAAACTGCGAAAGCAGAAAGCCGGAGGAGTGCGAGATCTTTATAGTGGAGGGAGACTCTGCGGGCGGTTCTGCCAAGACGGCAAGGAACAGATCCACTCAGGCGATTCTTCCGATCAGAGGAAAGATTCTTAATGTAGAGAAAGCAGGAATCGATAAGGTGCTTGGGAATGCCGAGATTCAGTCTATGATACTTGCATTCGGATGCGGATTTCTTGAAGGCTACGGAAATGATTTTGACATCAGTAAATTAAGATATGACAAGATAGTCATAATGACCGATGCGGACGTGGACGGAGCGCATATTGATACGTTGCTTCTTACATTTTTCTACAGATTCATGCCGGATCTTATAACGCACGGTCATGTATATATAGCGACGCCGCCTCTTTATCTTGCCAAACCCAAAAAGGGTGAGGGGCAGTATCTCTACGATGACAGGGCTCTTGAGATTTACAGAAAAGAGCATGAAGGCGAGAATTTTGAGATTCAAAGATATAAGGGTCTCGGTGAGATGGATCCCGAACAGCTTTGGGAGACGACGCTTAATCCCGAGACGAGAATCTTAAAGCAGGTCGAGATAGAGGATGCAATACTTGCGTCGCACGTGACGGAGATGCTTATGGGAAGTGACGTGCCTCCACGTCGTGAATTCATTTATGAACATGCCGATGAAGCGGTAATTGATGCGTAAGGGGAAGGTGAAATATGGCTGAACAGATAATAAAAACCGAATACTCAGAGGTGATGCAAAAATCATATATAGATTATTCCATGAGTGTCATCACCGCGAGAGCCCTTCCGGACATCAGAGACGGTCTTAAACCCGTTCAGAGAAGAGTTCTTTATGCAATGGACCAGCTGGGTCTTAATGCGGATAAACCGCACCGTAAATCGGCAAGAATCGTCGGAGATGCAATGGGTAAATATCACCCGCACGGTGACAGCTCCATTTACGAGACACTTGTTGTTATGTCCCAGGACTTTAAGAAGGGCATGGCGCTTGTTGACGGTCACGGTAACTTCGGTTCAATCGAAGGAGACGGTGCCGCTGCCATGCGATATACAGAGGCAAAGCTTAAAAAATTCACGCAGGAGGTTTTCCTTTCCGACCTTGATAAGAATATCGTTGATTTCATACCGAACTTCGACGGTTCCGATACGGAGCCCGAGGTGCTTCCGGTAAAGGTGCCGAATATCCTGGTAAACGGTGCTGACGGTATTGCCGTAGGTATGGTTACGAATATTCCGACTCACAATCTGACCGAGGTTGTCGATTCGGTAATCTACTACATGGAAAATGCTCTTATTGAGAAAAAGGCAGTGGAGCTTTCCGAGATTATGTCGATTTGTCCGGGACCGGATTTTCCGACGGGCGGAATAGTTATCAATAAGTCGGAGCTCTATGACATTTACGCTTCGGGAATCGGAAAGATTAAGCTTAGAGGAAAGGTCGAGCTGGAGCAGGGTAAGACCAAGTCCTCCAAGGACAGACTCGTTATCACTGAGATTCCGTATACGATGATCGGCGGTAATATCGCTAAATTCATGCAGGACGTATATGCTCTCGTTGAGAGCCGCCAGCTTACCGAGATTACCGACATTTCAAATGAGTCCTCAAAGGACGGTATCAGAATCGTTCTTGAATTAAAGAAGGGCGCAGACGTAGACTACGTTAAGAATCTGCTTTATAAGAAGACAAAGCTTGAAGATACATTCGGAGTAAACATGCTTGCCATAGTTGACGGCAAGCCCGAGACTCTCGGAATGATGGATATCATTAAGCATTTCTGTGATTTCCAGATTGAGCTTAATACCAAAAAATATACCAACCTTCTTGAGAAGGAAGAAGAAAACCGTGAGATTAAGGAAGGCCTTATCGCGGCGGTTGACGTTATCGATCTTATCATTGAGATTCTTCGCGGCAGTAAGAATCTTGCGATGGCAAAGGGGTGTCTCATAAACGGAGAGGTTAAGGACATTAACTTCAAGAGCCCGGCTTCCAAAAAGGCTGCGGCAAAGCTTTGCTTTACCGAAAAGCAGGCGGATGCAATCCTTGCAATGAGACTTTCAAAATTGATCGGTCTTGAGATTGAAGCGCTTCAGGCTGACTATGACAAATGCTTAAAGGCCATCAAAGAATATACCAAGATCTTAAAGAGTAAAAAAACAATGCTTAAGGTTATAATTAAAGACCTTGAAGCGATTAAAAAAGAATACGGTATGGAACGTCGCACCGTTATAGAGGATGCCGAGGCTGCCGTAATTCCTGAAAAGCCGGAAGAGATTCAAGAGCTCGTTATGCTTATGGATCGTTTCGGTTATATCAAGACAATCGATAAGTCCGTTTACGAGAAGAATAAGGATACGGCAGAGGCTGAGAATAAGGTAGTAATGCCGCTTCTTAGCTCGGATTCGGTATGCATCTTTACAAGCGCCGGTAACATGCACCGCGTAAGCGTAAAGAGCATGCCTCAGACAAAGCTTAAAGATAAGGGTATACCCGTTGATAACATCAGTAATTACAAGTCCTCCGATGAGGATATTGTATATATGTGTCTTGCGAAGTATCTTGATGAAGCTGCAGCCATGTCGACGGAGGATTCACTTCTTTTCATTACGCAAAATGCAATGATTAAGAGAGTGGGCGCCGGTGAGTTTGTCGTAAGTAAGAGAACGGTTGCGGCAACCAAGCTTGCCGAGGGCGATAAGCTTTTAACCGTAATTAACCTCTATGAGCACAAGAGTCTCTTTGACGGTGGTGACGCGTCCGGACAGATGTCACTTACCGTGGGAGACGGCGAGGCACGTACGGTCTTTCTTGAATCCAAAAAGGGATATAAATTAAAATTCCCGCTGGAAGAGGTTCCTTCCAAGAAGAAGGGCGCTGTAGGCGTGCGGGGAATGAAGCTCTCCGACGGAGACACCTTAAAGAGCGCCGAGGTTATTAAAGGCAAAGTAAAAGGAACTGTCGGACACAGAGATTCAAAAGGCAGAAAATAAAATATAAAACTAAAAGCCATGGCTACCGTGAAGGTACCATGGCTTTTTTTGCGGGACAGTAGAGTCCCGGGGATTAGTAAATGCATTAATGATTTTTGGTTGGGACCGCTTTTAAAAAGTTATCGTAAACGGAAATTAAATGGCATATCCCCTGCCGGGAATCGTACACAGGCTTTCAACTGAGATAATCCTCATAATAGGCAATAGCCTTATTCATGCTTGCCCGACCGGGAGCACCTGTAGTGATACGTGAATCAACACATGTCTTAAGGCTTATTGCATCATATATGTCTTCATCAAAGACCTCTGAAAAAGCGTGAAGCTCGGTCATGCTTAATTCATCGATTGACTTGTTGTTGTCTATGCAAAAGAGAACGATTTTACCTATTACTTCGTGTGCATCTCTGAAGGGCATTCCTTTTTTAACAAGATAGTCAGCGGCATCGGTGGCATTGGTAAATCCAAGCTTTGCGCTGTTTTCCATTATGTCTTTATTAAACTTCATGGTATCAATCATTCCGGCAAATAAAACGACTGACATGTTGGCAGTATATACCACATCAAAGAGCTGTTCCTTATCCTCCTGCATATCCTTGTTATATGCGAGAGGAATTGCCTTCATTGAAGTAAGAACGGACATAAGCGCACCGTATACGCGACCGGTCTTGCCTCGAACAAGCTCGGCGATATCCGGATTCTTTTTTTGCGGCATGATTGAACTGCCGGTACTGTATGCATCATCAAGCTCAACGAAATTATAATCATTTGAATTCCAGATGCAGATCTCTTCCGAGAAACGGCTCAGGTGCATCATAAGGATTGCAACGGCATCAAGGAATTCAATAAGATAATCACGATCTGAAACGGAATCCATGGAATTACGTGTCGGACCGGTAAACTTAAGCTCTTTTGCCGTAAACTCACGGTCAAGCGGATAGGTGGTTCCCGCGAGGGCACCGGCACCGAGCGGACAGTAGTTTAATCTCTTTTTACAATCGGCAAGACGGTCTCTGTCACGGATAAGCATTTCAAAATATGCACCGAAGTGGTGTGCGACCGTTACCGGCTGAGCCTTCTGAAGATGAGTAAATCCCGGCATATATGTATCGGTATTTTCCTTTATGATGCGAAGTAAAATGTCCTGGAAATCCCTGATATTATCGGATAAAACATCAATCTGCTCTCTGACATACATACGTGTATCAAGTGCCACCTGATCGTTTCGGCTTCTTCCCGTATGAAGTCTTTTTCCGGCATCACCGATTCGCTCTATAAGATTGGCCTCAACAAATGTATGGATATCCTCATACGTATCGTCGATAACAAGCTTTCCGCTTTCGATGTCGGATAAAATACCCTCTAAGCCTTCGACGATTTTGTCGGATTCTTCCATAGGGATAATATTTTGTTTTCCGAGCATTTTCGCATGTGCAATGCTTCCGGTTATGTCATGCTTATAAAGCTTCTTATCAAAAGAAATGGAAGCATTAAATTCATTGACAAGCTCGTTAGTCTCGCCCGTAAAACGTCCGCCCCATAATTTCATATCATTGATCTCCTTTATGTTTTTTCTTATAAACAATCATCCATGCCGTTAATATTCCGACACTGACAAGACTTATCGCAACACCCGGCATAAGTCCCTGAGGCATATATTTCATCTCTACCTCATGTTCGCCCTTATCTGTACTTATTGACAGGAATGCTCCCATGGCAGGAGATGTTTCAACCTGTTTTCCGTCAACATAAACGGTCCAGCCCTTTTCGTAAGGTATGGAGAACATGTATGTTCCGGATTTGTCGGCAGTGTAGCGACCTTTAACTTCGGTATCCTTTAGCGACGTTAATTCAAAGCCTGAAGGCTTAAGTATGTTATAGCCGTTAATTAATTTTTCGGTATCCATGCAATAGATGTTGCATTTCATATCATCTTCGGAGGTGGTTACAACGGAGTCTCCTTCATGCAGGTAACCGATATCTATATATCTGTTGTGCTTCTTGATGTCCTTAAAGGAAACCTTTTCGCCTTCATTTATGCAGACTTCAATCTTTTCCGGAAGAGTGCCGGTAAAGCCGAAGTAGTAATGTCCGGACGCCGGAGCATTAAATGTATATTCCTTTACCCCGTCCATTTTGTAAACATCGGAAAACAGCTTTGATATACCGGTTGCCTTCTCAAAGAAGTCGTTTTGAGTCTTGGCGGCCATTGCTACCGCTGAGCCTTTTTCCGGTGCCGTCTCTGCAAGCTCCGTCGGAATAAGGAATCCGAGCGGGAGAGTATATTCGTTTTTATAAACGTAGAGACCGTTTTCTTCAAAGTCAAGCTTCTTTATCGGGTCATCTTCGCCGAGCTTCTGGGTTGAAACCGTATATCTGGTGGAAACGATCATATCCAAAAGATTGGTTGCTCCGAGTCTCTGGTATGAGTTCATGGCGGCTTTCGTTCCGAATGATTTGTAGAAGTTGGATACGCCGGCAGTGGAGGTTGACGAGAATGCATTGACGGATTTGTAGTTATACCAGGATCCGTCATTTGCGGTTCTTGCAGCCTCCTGATCGACTCTGTAGAAGTCATTCGGGTCATTTTCGCTCTCGAGATGCTTTAAAATCTGAGCGTAATTATCGTCGTTTTTTGTATATTCGTTATAGTTTACAAGACCGAGTCCCGTGTTAAACATATGAGTCGAGCATTCCGTAACGGCAACCGCACAAAATCCGATAAAGGCGGCAGTACGAGCCGGACCTTTCCTTCTTGCCAATATGAACAGGGTAAAATATGCGGCAAGGAAGACGGCATTTAATAAAAGAAGTGTTGTCGAGTAAGAAAATGAATCCTCATCCGCAACGGTCTTGGTCCCGTGATAAGCAAATGCGCATAATATAATGAACGCACCGCATATCTCGGCGGAAATGATTATGTCTCTTAGCTTGGTATTCTTGAAGTGCGTAATCGCTTCGAATCCCATAATGAGAACAAAGAAAATATAAATAAACGACTGACGCGCCGGCAGACAGTTCGGTATGTGGAATCCGTGCCAGATGTATTCGGGTATGTTAAACATGAACGAGAACAGGAAGATACCCAAAATAACGCCCTTTACAATCTTTTCCTTTGTCTTAATCTTGGTGCAAAGGAAGTAAAGCGGTAAAAGAGCAACACAAAATACACCGCAATAAATATTCGGATAATGCTTAAGCCACGTATACGACGGAGAATAAGTCATGTGACGGGAGAATTCCTGCAGGAAGGAATGGTAAGCCGTAAGAGTCGATGGGAACGACGATGAAGACGACGCCGAAAGCTGAAAGGCATAAATCTCCGGTAAGAGCAGTACGGCTGCAAGCCCCGCGGCAATGGCTCCCGAAATCGCAAAAAGAATAATTCTTTTTATGATTGCAAGCTTCTCACCCTTTCTGTCAACGAGGAAGAGAAGGCAGATGAAATAGATGATTGAAAACATTACAATCATTATTGCGATATAGTAGTTAAAAAGTACGCTCAGGCCAAGCGAGATAATGAAAAGAAAAGGCTTTTTCTTATATACAAGACGTTCAAGCCCAAGCATTACAAGCGGGAAAACGGCAACACAATCAAGCCACATGATATTCCATGCGAAAGCGGCGATGTAGCCGGACATGCAATAAAACATGGCGAAAATGCAAATTGTTACACTTTTGGTTTTAAATTTTTTGGATGCGTAAATCGTAAAAAAGAGTGACGCAAACATCATCTTAACGATGATGAGGATATCCATAAACGGCGCCGTTAAAGAGTGCGGAACCGCAGCCAATATGAAATTCAAGGGACTGGCAAGATAATACGCATACAGAGCCGTAAAATTGGTTCCCAGTCCGATATTCCATGAATATAAAAGGCTTCCTCCGTTATGAAATTTGTTAGATAATTCGGAGAAAAACGGACAATACTGGTGATACATATCCGATGAAAGATATACAAAATGTCCGAACGGCGCTATTCCCTTGATAGCATAAAGTATAAGGAAAATAACCAGCGGAATTGCAGGCGCAATTACATAAATAATGTTGCCCGAAAGAATATTATTTTTTGATTTTTCTATAAATCTGCCCTTTGTCACGAATGCTTTCTCCCAATAATGTTTATTACAGCATACTATCATAGTTTTTATGCGCATAAAAGTCAATTTTTACCAAAAAAACTCTTGTATTTTTACCCTTGTATAGGGTATTATTTAGAACATAGCACTGAAGGGACCTTAAAATGCGGATTTTAAGGAGTGCACATTGAAAACAAAACAAATTAAACTATCAGTAATAGCGGCTTTGATTGTAATTGCAGGTATTTTTGCATTCACGAAGGCATCATCATCGGAAGAGTCTGACGATTTTGTCATAGGAAGCGAGACTGAAGGCTCCGAAGGAGAGTCCGAAACCGGAGATACTCCGGCCCGGGAAATTGTCGTATATATTTGCGGAGAGGTTAATAACCCCGGGGTGTATACAATGGAAACGGGCTCCAGGGTGTCGGATCTTTTGGGTAAGGCAGGAGGCGCAACCGCGGATGCCGATCTTAAATGCGTGAATCTCGCAAAAGAATTAACCGATGCGGAGCAGATAACAATTGCATCCGTTGGCGAAGCGCAGGAGGCCGCTAATGCGCAGGAGGGTGCAGGAGCTACCCCCGCCGTATCCGGAAACGGACTGATAAATATTAATTATGCCGATAAAGCCACTCTTATGACGCTTCCCGGAATCGGTGAGGTGAGGGCTGAGGCAATTATCTCCTATCGCGATGAAAAAGGTTCCTTTAAAGTTATTGAAGACATAAAAAAGGTATCCGGAATAAAGGATGCTTCGTTTCAGAAAATTAAGGACTTAATTACAATTTAAACTGCAGGGGGAACCGTGAATGGCCACAAAAGTATTGGTTGTAGATGACGAGAAGATTATTGTTAAGGGGCTTACTTTCAGCCTGGAGCAGGACGGAATGGAAGTGACGGGCGCCTATGACGGAGAAGAAGCCCTTAACAAGGTAAAGACCGGTTCATACGATATTATACTTTTGGATTTGATGCTGCCTAAGATTGACGGCTTACAGGTTTGTCGTGAGATCAGAGAATTTTCCGACGTTCCGATTATCATGCTTACCGCCAAGGGTGAGGATATGGATAAGATAATGGGTCTTGAATACGGAGCGGACGACTATATCACAAAGCCTTACAACATACTTGAGGTAAAAGCAAGAATCAAGGCCATTTTGCGAAGGAACAGCAAAAAGGAAGTTAAGGTCGAAGACAGCGATACGGTTCTTCGTTATAAAGATTTTGTTCTTGATACCGAAAGCAGAACACTTTATATAAATGAACGTGAGATTAATCTGACCGCAAGAGAGTTTAACCTCCTTGAGCTTATGGCTAAGCATCCCAATAAGGTCTACAGCAGAGAAGGCCTTTTGAAGGAAGCCTGGGGAAGCAGATTCCCGGGTGATGCAAGAACCGTTGATGTACATATCAGACGTTTGCGTGAGAAGATTGAGGAGGATCCCGCTCATCCGCGTTTTGTTCATACCAAGTGGGGAGTAGGATATTATTTCCATGCCTAATGTTAACGAAGCAAATGAAGAAAAAAAGACTTCAGGATTTTTATCGATTCTGAAGCGTTTTTTTCGTAGCTTTGCATTCAGAATCTTTTTATATCTTGCGATTTTTGCGATAGTTCCGGCTACGGTCATGAATATTCTCGATAACTATTACTTCGGTAATATTATTTCCGATACAGAGACAGAGAGTGTCCGTATGCAGACTACCGTTATCGCGGATGAGATGAAAAGCTATGCATCGCTGGAAGCCGCGGAGGTTTCCGGACAGTTTGATGTCTATACTCATTTTGCTTCCATTAATGAACTTCGAATCAGGATTCTTGATAATAATTATAATATTGTACTTGATACTTACGGATTCGATGCCGGAAAGACACTTATTAATGAGAGTGCCGTAAAAGCCGTGGAATCAGGCGCCGGTGTATCAACATATGTCCGTGATAATACGATAGTAGAGAGTGCATCAATCATTAAAAACAATGCCGGGGAGAATATCGGAACGGTACTTATCGGACGTAACATGTCCAAAATTAATGCATCCATAGCCGATGTTCACGGATATTCAACTCTTATTACGGTAGCGGTCGTATTGTCGCTTGCGGTTATAGCAGGATTCCTTGCCGTTAAGTTCCGTAACCAGTTCAGATACGTAAAAAGCGAGGTTGATGATATAGCCGGCGGAAAGACCGAGAACCGTATTCATGCGGACGGCTATACCGAGTTCGAGGATTTTTCAATACAGTTTAATGATATTTTGGATAATGCGAGCGAGCTCGATAAGTCCAGGGAAGAATTCGTATCGAATGTATCTCATGAGTTGAAGACACCGATGACTTCTATTAAGCTTCTTGCCGATTCACTTCTTGCAAATCCCGACGCACCCGTAGAGCTTTACAGGGAATTCATGCAGGATATCGCTAATGAGATTGACAGGGAGAATGACATTATCGAAGATCTTCTCTCATTGGTAAGGATGGATAACTCCGTTTCCAATCTGAATCTCAGTCTTGTAAACATCAACGAATTGATTGAAAAGGTCATGAAGAAGCTTACGCCGATTGCCGATCGTAAGAAAATAGAGCTTGTTTTCGAGAGTATCAGACCGGTAGAGGCTGAGATTGATGAGAGTAAAATCACTCAGGTTGCAACGAATCTCATTGAGAATGCCATTAAATATAACAAAGAAAACGGCTTTGTACATGTGTCTCTTAATGCCGATTATGAATTCTTTTATTTGAGGATTGAGGATAACGGATGCGGTATTCCCGAAGACGAGCAAAAGAATGTATTCCAGAGATTTTACCGTGTGGATAAAGCAAGATCCAGAGAGACGGGAGGTACGGGACTCGGTCTTTCCATCGTTAAGAGTGTTGTACTTATGCATGACGGACAGATCAAGCTCTACAGTGAGCCCGAGAGTGAGAACGGGGACGACGGAATGACCGTATTTACCGTTAAGATTCCGCTTAAGAATAAAAGCTCTCAAAGAACGGAGGTTGTGGACGTATGATAAAATCATTTAAGAATTTAATGATTGCAGCAGTCGCATCATGCGCCGTGCTTGCCGGTTGCGGCGGTCCCTCCGACGGTACGTATATGATCTATCATACCGATGTTACCGGTACCAGGCTTACGGTAAGTAAATTTTCAACGCAAACCAAAGATACGGTAGAGCTTGTAAAGGAACTGCTTGCCGAATCCGATAAGACGGGATCGAATGAATTAAATGTTGCCATTAAACCTGACGATGTTAAAGTGGAAAATGTCAGCATGCAGGAAGGCATTGTAATCATAACCTTTTCGGATAATTACAATGAGATGGATAAAACGACTGAGGCCATGTACAGAACGGCACTTGTAAAGACCGTTTATCAGATAGAGGGCGTTGAGGGTTTAAATATTCGGGATTCCAAGGGAATCATTAAACTTGCATCCGGTGTAAAGCTGGAGAATCTAAAGAGCGAAGACTACATAGATGAATCCAATGATTTGTTTTTTGATGCCCAGTGGAAGAATGTCGGTCTTTATTTTACCGATAAAAGCGGTGATAAGCTTATAAGGACCGATACCAATATTGCTTATAATAATAACGAATCAATTGAGAAGATGATTGTATCCAGGCTTGTGGACGGTCCCGTTGAGGCGGGGCTTTACCCCGTAATTCCTGAGGACACCAAGCTTCTTGGAGTATCCGTTCGTGAAGGCGTATGCTATGTGAATTTTGATTCCATGTTTGCAAACGGTAATGTAAATGCTTCGGGGAATCTTCCCGTATATGCCGTTGTTAATTCACTTTGCGAATTAAATGAAATAAAAAGCGTTCGTATAATGATAGACGGTAACTCTGATATATATTACAGAGAGAACTTAAATCTTAATCAAAATCTGGATTTCGATAATTCCAATATTTCTGAATAAATAATTGAACAATGAAAGGAGTTAGATGAAACGACCCATATTATGGCTGGCTCTTCCCGTCATCGCAATGTGCCTGGCGGGAAACCTTTATAGAGCCGGCTTTATTTTTGTATTATTAATTTTACTTATTTCTATTTTTTTATATTTTTTCATTTTAAAAAACAAAAGAATTGCATATTGTTTTTCATGTATTTTAATCATTTCATTTTTCTTTATCTTACATAACTTTTCCATACCGACAGGCGTTGTAAGGCTGAATACTTCAGGCGAGGCCTTAGAATCAGAATTTACGGGACGTGTTACGCGTTTTACCAAAAAGGAAGATTATATGAGCGTTCAGCTAAAAGACACGTATGTTTATAGCAACGGCAAAAAAGAAAACTTTAAAGGTGTTTTACTTTACTGCAATCCGAGCGACATCCGGATTGGAGATGTCATAACGGGGCAGGGAAAAGTAAAGCCCTTGGAGAAAAGCCGTATGGAAGGATGCTTTGACGAAAAAAGCTATTACGAATCAATCAGAATTTTTTCCAAATGCAACGGGGGAGATATCAGAGTCATTTCTCATGACGCAAATCCCTTAGTCAGTGTTGCAAATCTCATAAAGAATTATTTGCGCGACTCTTATCAGAGGATTTCTCCCGAATATGCGGGAAGATTGTCGGCGATTACGCTTGGAGATCAGAGTCTGTTGGAAGAGGATATTAAAGACGAATACAGAAAGAACGGTATAGGGCACCTCCTTGCAATAAGCGGTCTGCATATATCTCTTACGGGAATGTTTTTTTATAAATTCATGAGAAGGGCAGGGGTGGCATTCGCCCCGAGTGCGCTCTCCGGGACGCTTGTGATTATGATCTATGTAATAATGACGGGCGGTTCGGTGTCTGCGGTAAGAGCGGCCGTGATGTTTGCATGCTCTGTGTTTGCGGACATACCCGGCAGGTCTTATGATCCTGTGACGTCGCTTTCTTTGCAATGTATGATAACGCTTTTACTTAATCCTTTTTCTTTGCTCGGATCCTCTTTTTTGATGTCATACGGGTCCGTGCTTTCAATCATACTGTTCGGAAATCTGGGTAATTCCGTCAGGGTTTTATATAAAAAATCAAAGCTGGTCAAATATGCTTCTTCGGATCTTTTGGTGTCTTTCTCGGTTTTTGCCGGGCTGTTGCCGCTTAACCTGATATTTTACAATGAAGCACCTGTTTATTCGGTGCTTATAAATCTTTTGGTCATTCCGCTGTCGGGGATTCTTATAGGTATGGCTTTTTTTGCGGGCTTTATCGGAGGAATAGCTCCCGGGGCGGGAAGATTTCTTATTGCAATTGATGAGAGGATTTTTGATTTTTATGATGTCGTTTGTGATAAATTTTCAAATGTTTTTTCGGGAAGCGTTGTCAGCGGAAGTCCCACAATCTTAAAAGTAATTATTTATTATCTGATTCTTTTTGTCATTTACTATCTGATAAGGAAGAAGGCGGCCGATAAGCTTGACCGGGCATTTAAAACAGGCATGCTTATTACGGGACCGGATAAAAAGAAATTCTTTAAAGGAATAAGCCCGGTGGTCATGGCCTGCGTGGCACTGTTTGCGGTAAATGTAATAATGGTTACTCATAAAAAAGACGGGTTTTACTGCACAATGCTTGATGTGGGGCAGGGTGATTCAATCTTTATACATACCGATTCCGGGAGGAATTTTTTGTTTGATGCGGGTTCAAGTAACATAAGCAACGTATATTCAAAAAGAGTGGAACCGTTTTTAAAATCAAAAGGCGTTAAAAAGCTTGATGCCGTATTTATAAGTCATTCCGATGCGGACCATATAAATGCGTTGACTGATATGATACAAAAAGAGGATATTAAAATTTCAAATATTGTATTGCCGGAAATAAACAATGATTTAAAAAATGAAGCATATGTTGAAACCGTAAGAGAAGCAAAGAAAAAGGGGATAAATACGGCATACGCATCTGAAGGATTTTCGTTAAACGGAAATAAATACAAAATTAAATGTCTCTATCCGGGTAAGGATACGTCATTTGACGATATTAATTCACTCAGTGCCGTGTACAGATTTGAGTATAATGATTTTTCACTGCTCTTTACCGGAGACGTAACGAAGGAAGGAGAGGAGGAGATGCTTGCCAAAGGGAAAGTGTCACATGTAAATATACTTAAGGTTGCTCATCACGGTTCTAATTATTCGAGTACGGAAGAATTCTTAAAGGCGGCATCCCCCGATTTTGCGATGATTTCATGCGGTGTAAATAACAGATATAATCATCCGGGGAGTGAGACCGTTAAAAGACTGAACAGTCAAAATATTCCATATAAGGTTACGTCGGAATCAGGAGCTTTGACGATTAATTATTCGCCGTCCGGATATTCAGTAAAGAGTTATTTGGAGTAAATTTTAAATATGTAATTTATGTTATAATATAGCCCATAAAAAGCGGGATAAGAAAATGAAAAATATTCAAAATGACATTAACAACAATACATTAAAGCATTGCTATTTGCTGCTGGGTGAAGAGGATTATCTTAAAAAGCAAATGAAGGATAATCTGTCCGACGCAATTATTGCCGATGACGAAATGAATAAAGCTGTTTTCAAAGATAAGGTGAGTGAGCAGGAGGTCTGTGATTTGGCACTCACCGTGCCTTTTTTTGCTCAAAAGAGACTCATTGTACTTGATTCGTGCGATTTCTTCTCATGGGCGTCTGACGGTATCGCCAATATCATAAAAGACATGCCCGATTACCTGTATATGATAATCGTTGAGAGCTCTGCCGATAAACGAAAAAAAGTTTATAAGGAGATTGAAAAAAACGGATACGTATGTGAATTAAAAAAGCAGTCGCAGGGGGATCTTAAAACATTTATTAAGAGCAAATGTGAGCAGGAAGGCTTTGCGATAGAGCCGGCTGCCGTAGAAAAGCTTATAGATGCCACCAACGGGGATTTAAATAACATATCCAACGAGCTCCAAAAGCTTTTGGCATATTGTGCATATGAGAAAAAAATAACGGCAGCAGATGTGGATAAGGTCTGCGCCGTTTCAATCGAGAATAAGATATTTGAAATGATTGAGGCAATCGGAAAAAAGGATAACAAAAAAGCAATTGCGCTTTACAACGACCTGATTGCCTTAAAAGAGCCGCCGATAAAGATTCTTATACTTCTTGAGAGACAGTTTATGGGAATAGCACAGGTGAAGGGCTCCGTTAATATTGACGCGTCACAAATCGGCATGAAGGGCGTTGCGCCTTTTGTCGTAAAAAAATACCGTGCACAGGCGGACAATTTTTCTCAGGAGGCTCTTGAGAATCTGTTAAAATTATTTGAGGATATGGAATATAAAATAAAATCAGGATTGATATCGGACAGAAACGGTCTTGAGATAATCATTTCAAAAGCCATGGCATAAAAAAATAACCCGCTGCATGCGGGTTAAAAATTAAAGAGCATTAACTGCCTTTGTAAGTCTTGAAATCTTTCTTGCTGCCGTGTTCTTGTGGTAGATGCCGTTGTTGGCAGCTTTCTGAATAGAACTTACGGTAGCTGTTAAAGCTTCGCTTGCAGCAGCCTTATCATTAGCGGCAATGGCAGCTTCAACTTTCTTTATGTCAGTCTTAACAGCGCTCTTCTGAGCCTTGTTTCTCTCAGCTCTGGCATTGTTGGTTCTGATTCTTTTCTTTGCAGACTTAATGTTTGCCATAAAAGTAATTCCTCCTGATATATTTGTTAATTCATTGCATTAAACATACCTTGCCATTTTATAGATATAGTCGGAAAATGTCAACCGAAATACCATCGGTATGTAAATAAATAATAAACGGGGTTTAAATTATGAGTATTTCAAAATTGAGTGAAAAATATAAATTCTGGAAATTTTTCGAAGAAATTTCCGCAATTCCGCACGGTTCCGGAAATACGGATGCCGCAAGTAAGTACATTGTTGATTTCGCAAAGGAACGCGGCCTTAAATACAGAAAAGACGAGAGCGGAAACGTTGTTGTCTTTAAAGACGCTTCAAAAAACGGCAACAGTGATATTACCGTGATGCTGCAAAGCCATTTGGATATGGTAACCGTATCAAAGGACGGGAAAAAAGATTTCTTAAAAGAGGGTATAGAGCTTGTTTTGGACGGTGAATATCTGAGGGCGAACGGCACTACGCTTGGCGCGGATGACGGAATAGGCGTTGCGTATACGCTTGCGGTGCTTGACGACAATGATTTTGATCATCCGAATATCGAGGGCGTATTTACGACGGACGAAGAGATAGGCATGCTTGGCGCGGCCGCCATGGATATGAGCGATTTGCGCAGCAATTACATGCTTAATATCGATTCTGAGGATGACGGTATCTTTACTGCCGGATGTGCGGGTTCTACGCTTTGTGTTATAGAAAAAGATATTAAAAGCGAGCCGGCTGACGGATATTTTTATAAAATAACGTTTAGTAATCTTACGGGAGGTCATTCCGGTATTGAGATAATAAAAAACAGGGGAAATGCGTACAGACTTCTCGGAAGGCTGATGCTTATGATGAATTTGAAAGGCGTCGGTGTGCGCTTTGTAAGCATAGACGGCGGCGGAAAGGATAATGCCATAGCAAAGAGCTGTGAGGCTGTTATCTCATCCGAAACGGCACCCCGGGAGTTTGAGCGGATTTTTAAAGAGGAATCGGATAAAATTATCGACGCATTTAAACTTTCCGATCCGAATATGAAGATTGAATGTGTGGATGAAGGCTTTAAAGAAAATGAGCAGGTTATCACGGGGGATGACAGTAATACGATTACCGCGCTTTTAACAGAGGTTCCTGACGGCGTTGTAAGGATGTTTGCACAGGAAGAACCGATGACTGAGACATCGCTTAATCTTGGTATCGTAAAAGCCGATTTAAATCACATCAAAATGACAATTTGTTTAAGAAGCAATGTTGAAGCTCAAAGAGATTTTCTTAAAGAGGTTGTAAGAAATATTGTTAACCGGTTGGGAGCAGAAATCTCTTTTGGTGCCGAGACGGAGATTTGGACTTACAGACCGGAGTCTTCGTTGAGGGATTTGATCACCCGTGTTTACGAGGAAAAGTCAGGGAAAAAGGCGCAAATTGAAGTGATTCATGCGAGTGTGGAATGCGGAATTTTTTCAAAGAATATACCCGGGCTCGACTGTGTGTCATTTGGTCCGGACATTTATGATATCCATACCTATAACGAAAAAATCGATATTAAATCGGCTGAAATGTACTGGGAAATCATAAAAGAAGTGTTAATGAAATTTTAATACTTTTCGTTCTTGACAAAAATATATACGTATAATATTATACCCCCCGAACTCATCTTTGGGTTCGGTTTTTTATTTTTCGAAAATTCATTAAATTTTTTTCTAATCTGATTTTTTTCTTTTTAATTTTTTTCAATTTTTTGACATTTTCCCTAAATCAAAAACCAAACTATAAAAATATAAATTTATGGAAGGACAGAGAGATGGAGTACGATAATTTTATTGAATTCATCAAAAATCGCGCTGTTACCACAGCCGGGGAAGGGGGAAAAGTTTTTATCAACAAAGTCGTCAAAAACAACGGAAAGCAATTGGACGGACTGGTGATACTCGAAGAAGGGTATAGCGTTGCACCCGCAATTTATTTAAACGACTATTACGAAGATTTTAAGGCGGGAAAAGACCTTGACGATATCATGAACAATATTTTATCTGTTTACTACAGAAACCGGGATTCGGTATGTTTTGATCCTGAGTTTTTTAATGATTATGAGAATCTTAAGAACCGAATAATTTACAAAGTGGTCAATTATGAGAAGAACAAAGAGATGTTAAAGGATGTGCCGCATAAAAAATTTCTCGATCTTGCAATCGTATATTACTGTATAGTGCAACATTTTGAAGATAATATTGCCACAACGATTATAAAGAACGAGTACCTTAAAAAATGGAACGTATCGGACAAAGATATTTTTACCGTGGCACAAAAAAATACGCCGAAGCTTTTGGAAGCAAGAATTGCTCCAATAACATATTTCTTAAATGAGTTATCCGGAGAAAAAATATACCGGGATGATGATAATAATGAACCGGCGATGTACGTTTTGACCAATACAACACATATTAACGGCGCAGGCTGTATACTGTATGACGGTGTAATAAAGGATTTCAGCGACAGGCTTGAGAGAGATCTGTATATCCTTCCGTCGTCGGTACATGAGCTTATAATAGTACCTAAAGATGAGAAGATTTCGCCGACTGAGCTTGCTGATATAGTACAGGAAATCAACGCCAAAGGAGTGGCGGAAGATGAGATTTTATCAGACAGTGTATATGTGTATGACAGAAAATCAAAAAAAATTCTGGTAAAAAAAAGTTGACTTTCATTAAATCATGCTGTATATAAAGTAGAAATATACTAATTTTTGAGGTGTGATTATATGAAAAAAACAATTGAAGTATCAGACATCAACAAAAAATATGACAATCCTGTGGCCGAGCTCGTGGAGACAGCATGCGGATATTCATCACATATCGATCTTGAATGTGATGGGAAGAATATCAATGCAAAAAGTCTTATGGGGGTTATGGCTTTCGGATTAAAAAAAGGCATGGTAGTTAATATATCTACCGAGGGCGAAGACTGTGAAAGTGCCCTTGAGGGAATAGCTGAGTTCCTTTCAGCCTGATACTGAATTGTTTGAAATTTTTGAAATCCGTCTTACTCATCGGAAGTAAGGCGGATTTCTTTGATTTTTTGGCATACTTACGCTATAATTTAACACAAATACGCAAAAATATGGTTTAAATTTTAAGAAAGGAGAGTGTATATAAGTGTTTGAAGTTGACGACAAGGTAATGTACGGAGTAATCGGTGTGTGTACGGTTTCCAAGATTGACACACCGCCGATTAAGGATGTAAGCGGTGATTATTATTTTTTGCAACCGTATTTTGATGACAGAGGCTTTATTTATTCACCCGTGGATAATAAGGTGCCTATGCGTAGAATAATTTCAAAGCAACAATGCGATAAGCTTCGCCACAAGGCGATGCATTGTAAAACCGACGAGGATCTTAATAAGCATCTTTCCGCAAAGGAGTATGACAACGTTATTAAGTCACAGGATGCGGGAATGCTCCTTCATATGATCAGATTTTTATACAACATAAAAAATGAAAGAGCAAAAGAGCTCCGTAAGATGAAGTCTATTGACAGCAGAACGCTTTTAACGGCAAGAAAGCTTTTATACGGCGAGATGGCCGTAGCCATGGATTGTAATTTTGACACAATCAGCGAAGAGATGGATTCGTTTTTGTCCATCGGATAAAAATATTAACAAGAGGTATTAGTTTTGGAAAAAAAATATTCCCCTTCTGACATAGAAGAACGATTATATAAGAAATGGCTTGATAACAGATATTTTCATGCGGAGGCAGATGAGAGCAAAAAACCGTTTACGATTGTAATGCCGCCGCCAAATGTTACCGGTAAATTGCATATGGGGCATGCATTGGATAACACGATGCAGGATATCCTCATAAGATTTAAAAGAATGCAAGGGTATGCGGCTCTTTGGATTCCCGGTACGGATCATGCGAGTATCTCCACGGAGGTTAAAGTTATTAACGCCTTAAAGGAAGAGGGGATAGAAAAAAACGATATCGGCAGAGAGGCATTCCTTAAAAGAACATGGGAATGGAAAGAGGAATACGGAGGAACCATTACGTCACAGCTTAAAAAAATCGGTTCCTCATGTGATTGGGAAAGAGAGCGCTTCACAATGGATGAAGGGCTCTCCGACGCTGTTACGACTTCTTTTATTAATCTTTATGAAAAAGGACTTATATACAAGGGCGCACGTATCATTAACTGGTGTCCGGTATGTAAGACCTCTATTTCCGATGCCGAGGTTGAGTACGAGGAAAAGCAGGGTAAGTTCTACCATATTAAGTATCCGGTTACCGGTGAAGAGGGAAGGTTTGTGGAGCTTGCCACAACAAGACCCGAGACAATGCTCGGTGATACGGCGGTAGCAGTTAATCCCGAAGATGAGCGCTATAAGGATCTTGTCGGAAAGACCGTGACGCTTCCTCTTGTTGGACGTGAGATTCCCGTTATTGCCGATGAATATGTCGATATGGAGTTCGGAACGGGTGTTGTTAAGATTACTCCCGCGCATGACCCTAACGACTTTGCGGTCGGTGAGAGACACGGACTTCCCCAGATTAATATTCTTAACGACGACGCCACGATTAACGAAAAGGGCGGCAAATATCAGGGGATGGACAGATATGAGGCAAGAAAGGCAGTGGTTAAGGACCTTGAGGATGAAGGCCTTCTTGTCGGAATAAAAGAGCATATACATAACGTCGGAACTCATGACAGATGCTCCACCGTTGTTGAGCCGATGATTAAGGAACAGTGGTTTGTTAAGATGGGCGATCTCATTAAGCCTGCAATTGAGGGTGTAAAGAGCGGTGAGATACGTCTTATACCTTCGAGCATTGAAAAGACATATTATCACTGGACCGACAATATCCGTGACTGGTGTATTTCAAGACAGCTTTGGTGGGGACACAGGATTCCCGCTTATTATTGTGATTCGTGCGATCACATTACGGTATCGGCAGAGGATGTAAGCGTTTGTCCTGAGTGCGGCGGAAAGCTTACACAGGATGAGGATACTCTTGATACATGGTTCTCGTCAGCACTTTGGCCTTTTTCGACGCTTGGCTGGCCGGAAAATACTAAGGAGCTTGATTTCTTCTATCCGACGTCGGTACTTGTTACGGGATACGATATTTTATTTTTCTGGGTTATCCGAATGATATTTTCAGGATATGAGCACATGGGCAAGCCGCCGTTTAAGGACGTTTTATTCCATGGTCTTGTTCGTGATGAACAGGGTAGAAAGATGAGTAAGTCCCTGGGCAACGGTATCGATCCCATAGACGTGATTGAGCAGTACGGAGCAGATGCGCTCAGAGCATCTCTGATTTCCAATACGTCGCCCGGAAATGACATGAGATTCTTTATGTCCAGAGTTGAGGCATCAAGGAATTTTGCAAATAAGATCTGGAACTCGGCACGTTTCATTATGATGAACGATGAGGATCTTGTTGTAGATCACAATGCACCGGCGCCTGAGAATCTTACGGATGCGGACAAGTGGATCCTTTCCAAGATGAATACCCTTATTAAAGATGTTACCGAGAATCTTGAAAAGTATGAGCTTGGAATTGCTTATGATAAGATTGATGCCTTTGCATGGGATGAATTCTGCGACTGGTATGTGGAGATGGTAAAGGCGCGTCTTTATGATGATAAGGATGACACGAAGCAGGCGGCCGTATGGACGCTTAAAAAAGTGCTCTTTAATATCTTAAAGCTGCTCCATCCGTTCATGCCTTTTGTTACGGAGGAGATATTCTGCTCACTGCAAAGTGATGAGGAATCAATTGTGATTTCCGAATGGCCGAGGTACTCCGAGGAGCTTAATTTCCCGAAAGAGGAATATGCAACCGGAAACATCCGTGAGGCAGTTAAAGCCGTTCGTAATATTCGCGCCGATAAGGATGTGCCTCCTTCCAAGAAGCTTGATATATATGTGGTGACAAATAATGCCGAAACTCTTGATATATTTGAAAAGGGAAAAGCATTTTTCAAACTGTTATCGGGCGCGAATGAAGTTGTGCTTTCAAGTGATGACAAAGAAGAGCATGCCGACTGCGTGACTGCCGTTATCGAGAATGCCACCGTATATATACCGTTAAGCGACCTTGTTGACATTGAACAGGAAAAAGAAAAGCTTACCGCCGAGGTGAAGAGACTCGAGGGTGAAGTTAAAAGATGCGAGGGTATGCTTTCCAATGAGAACTTTGTTGCGAAGGCGCCTGAAGCCAAGATAAATGAAGAGCGGGAAAAGCTTGAGAAATACAGGCAGATGCTTGAGAAGGTAAAAGAAAACCTGGAGAAACTATGAAAATATTATTTGTTTCGCTCGGATGTGATAAAAACCTCGTTGATACCGAAGAGATGATAGGTCTGCTTGGTGACAACGGATATGAGCTTACCAATGATGAGATGCAGGCTGACATTATTATCATTAATACATGCTGCTTTATTGATGATGCCAAAAAGGAAAGCATCAATACCATCATTGAGATGAGTGAATATAAGGTAAACGGGACATGCAAGTCTCTGATTGTAACGGGGTGTCTTGCCCAGCGCTATAAGGATGAGATACTGACCGAGATACCGGAGATTGATGCCATTGTCGGGACGACATCCATCGATAAGATTGTTGATGCCGTAAAGGCATCGCTTAGTGACGGCGAAAAATATTTTATGGATCAGCCTGACAGACTGCCGGTCGTAAAAGCCGACAGGGTAAGCGTTACCGGCGGATGGTATGAATATCTTAAGATTGCGGAAGGCTGTGATAAGAAATGTACATATTGCATCATTCCGAAGATAAGGGGAAGATACAGAAGCTATCCCATGGATTATCTTCTTGCAAGAGCAAGAGACCTTGTGGCTGCGGGCACTAAGGAGATAATTCTTGTTGCCCAGGAAGTTACGATGTACGGAACCGATTTGCCCGGAAAACATAAAATGCTTACAAGGCTCATAAAAGGTCTTGCCGGTATTCAGGGGCTTGAATGGATAAGACTTTTGTACTGTTACCCCGAAGAGATAACGGACGATCTCATTTTTCTTTTGCAAAATGAACCCAAGCTTTGCAAATATATTGATATGCCGATTCAACATGCGTCCGACGCCGTGCTTAAGTACATGGGGCGAAAGACCGATAAAAAGCATATTGAGAAGATAATAAAGAAGCTGCGTGATAAGGTTCCGGACATTTGCATAAGGACAACGTTTATCAGCGGATTTCCGGGTGAGACCGCATACGATCACGAGACCTTAAAGGAATTCATAAAATATAACGAGCTCGACAGGGTCGGTATTTTTACTTATTCTGCCGAAGAAGGAACGCCTGCCGCAAAGTTTCCGGGACAGATTCCGGATGATTTAAAAGAAAAAAGACGCGGGGAGCTTATGGAGCTGCAGCAGGCCGTGTCGGAGAAGATACAAAAGCGTTTTGTCGGAAAGACGATGACTGCAATCATTGACGGATTTATACCGGAGGATGACGTGTATGTTGCAAGAACTTACAGGGATGCACCTGACGTTGACGGTAACATATTTATCAACCCCGGTCCCGATACTTCCAGGGATATGGTTTCCGGAACCTTTGTAAAGGTGAAGGTGACGGGATCGACGGAATACGATCTTATAGGCGACATTGTTGAATAAACGGAGGACGAGATGAATTTACCCAATAAACTTACTATTCTCAGAGTATGTATGATACCGCCGTTTCTTTTCTTTCTGTACTGCAGTTTCGGAAACGGCGCCAATAACTGGATAGCATTTGCAATCTTTCTTGCCGCCTCCTTTACGGATATGCTCGACGGAAAGATAGCAAGAAAATATAATCTGATTACCAATTTCGGAAAGTTTATGGATCCGCTTGCGGATAAGCTGCTTGTTGATTCCGCGCTTATCGCACTCTGTGAGCTCGGTCGAATTCAGGGCTGGATAGTTATCATAATTATCGCGCGTGAGTTTATTATCAGCGGATTCAGACTCATTGCCGCAGAAAAAGGAAATGTTATCGCTGCGGGATGGTGGGGCAAATGGAAAACCGCAGTGCAGATGTTTGCCGTGATGCTTTTAATAATCGACTTCAAAAATACACCGATGTGGGTGATAACTCAGATTTTGGTTTACGTGGCACTCGCGCTTACGGTCATTTCGCTTATTGATTATTTGCTAAAGAACAGGGGCGTTTTGTCAGATATTAAATAAGTGTAAAGTTATATCTTTGGTATTTACAAACATATGTTTGTGTTTTATAATTTGGGCATATTATAATTAAAGGAGATCGGTTTTTATGAACGATAACATGAACAAGGATGACAGGCTTAAGGCTCTTGATGCAGCCATTGCCAACATCGAAAAAGAATTCGGAAAAGGCTCCGTAATGAGACTGGGAGATGCCGAAGATAATATTGACGTAAGCGTTATTCCGACAGGGTGCATGAGTCTTGATATTGCTCTTGGTGTCGGAGGTATCCCCCGGGGAAGAGTAATTGAGGTTTTCGGGCCTGAATCAAGCGGTAAGACAACGGTTGCGCTCCATATGGTAGCTGAGGCCCAGAAGCTCGGCGGAATAGCGGGATTTATTGATGCCGAGCATGCGCTCGATCCCGTTTATGCCAAGAATATAGGCGTGGATATTGATAATCTCTATATTTCACAGCCGGACAGCGGTGAGCAGGCTCTCGAGATTGCGGAAACCATGGTGCGTTCAGGTGCCATTGACATCATTGTTGTCGATTCGGTTGCAGCTTTAGTACCGAAGCAGGAGATAGACGGTGTTATGGGTGAGACTCACGTTGCACTTCAGGCGCGCCTTATGTCACAGGCTTTAAGAAAGCTTACTCCGATTACAAGCAAGAGTAATTGTGCGGTTGTTTTTATTAATCAGTTAAGAGAAAAGGTCGGGGTTATGTTCGGTAATCCCGAGACCACATCCGGAGGAAGAGCTCTGAAGTTTTATTCATCGGTAAGACTCGACGTCAGAAGAAAAGAAGCTCTTAAACAAAACGGTGAAGTTGTCGGAAACCACGTATGCGTAAAGGTCGTTAAGAATAAGGTTGCCCCTCCTTTTAAAGAGGCTGAATTTGACATTATGTTCGGAACGGGTATTTCTTCAGAAGGAGATCTTCTCGATCTTGCCGCAGCCAAGGATATAATACAAAAGAGCGGTGCATGGTTTGCCTATAACGGAGAAAAGATCGGCCAGGGAAGAGAGAATGCCAAGCAGTATCTGATTGAGCATCCCGAGTTTAGGGAAGAGATAGAAGCTCAGGTCAGAGAAGCTTATAATATCGGCGGAGAGGGTATTGAAGAAGAGATACCTGAATCTGACGACGAATAATTTTTATTAATGGAGAATAATGGCATCAGCCCGGATAATTAATTGATTCGGGCTGATGCTTATTAATATCAAAAACAGGTCATGACTAAAAGCGAGAAATTTAAAGGCATAAATTTATTCGATATTATTTTTTCTGCTGTATTGTCACTTTTTACGACATGTGCATATAACGTCTACAAGTATCACGAGTTCGTAATTCCGGGTGGCAATGCAGTTGCTTTTGTATTGGAGACGGCTTTATTTTTCGTATTATTTTTAGCTTTCATTTTTGTCATACATATTTTTGAAGCTAAATATAACGTTTCAGTTCGTGACATAAAGATATTTGAGCCTAACCTTAAAGGACTCTTAAAAGGCACTATATTGATTTCGCTGTGTTATCTTCCTGTTGCGATTATTTTTTATCCCGGAGTTTGCGGTTGGGATACGATAAACCAGATAAACGATTTTGTTACGGGCACAAAGCCGCTTCCTTTTGATTGGAAGCAGGGCCAGGTGGAAATAAGTGTATTTTTAAATGATCATCATCCTGTTTTTGATACACTTATTTTTTCATTCTTTTTCTATGTGGGAAGATTTTTTGGAAATATAAATATCGGTTTTTTTATTTATTCCATACTGTCCATGGTGGCGACATCGACGGCGATTTCATACATGATATGCTTCATGAATAAGCTTAAGATCAGAATACCGACGCCGATTTTAATAATATTTATTTTGATAAATCCGGTTATTGCCGTTTATTCGTTCTCGATGGTTAAGGACTCTGTTTTCTCAATTGTTTTTGTATGGTATTTTGTCATATTTGCAAGTATATTGCTTACAAAAAAAACTACGAAGAAACAACTTATTGCATTTATAATCCTGTCGGTACTTCTTTGTCTTACCAAAAAATTAGGGCTTTATATTGTAATACCGTCTAATATTGCGTTGCTTTTTGCAACCGTAAAGTCTGATTTTAAATGGCGCGGATATATATTGGGGGCACTGGCTGCACCGATTGTGATGATGCTGATTGTTTTGCCGCATATTATATTTCCGATGGCCAACATTTACCCCGGGGGCAGACAGGAAAGGCTTGGGCCTATGTTTCAGGAGGTTGCCAGGGTAGATATTGATTATCCTGATTATTATAATGACGATGAAAAAAGAGTTCTTTCCAATGTCATTGATTACGAAAATATAAAAACCAACTACATATATGATTGCAGTGACGGCATTAAAGACACGTATAATTTTTATGCGACGTCTGAAGATAACAGCGCATTTACCCAATTATGGATAAGAACAGGATTTAGAAAACCCGATTCTTATATTAAAGCAACATTAGGAAACTGCGGCGGATTTTATGCGCCGGTAAAAACCATAGAGCTTCACAGGGATTTAACGTCTCAGACATACTTTAAGGAGTTGAAGAATTCCGATGCTACAAGACCGGTTCGGGAGCTTTATCTTGGCGTATATGATTTTCTTGCCGGGATACCGGGCGTATCTTTTTTGTTTGATAATGTGTTTTATTCTTTTTGGATTCCGCTGTTTGCCATAGTTCGTTGCATAAAACGCAAAAAGAAAAATGAGATTATTTTTATCATTCCGATTCTGGTGACGGTAGTATTGTTTTTGGCATCACCGCTGTCGCATATCAGGTATGCATTGCCGCTCGTCTATACCTCACCGCTGATTTTCGGCATCGGATTAAATCTTAAAACCAGGCTTAGAAGAGTGGGGGCGGGAGAAGGCGATGTTGCTGCAAAAGGATTGGAAGAACCCGGTTGAATTTAAAAAAAATTACATCTGAGATGTCCGTGATGTGCATTATTGCTTTATTTATACTTGTATGGTAATATAGATGTAATACTATTGTAATAATTTTGAAATATTTATCATATGCGAGGGGTAATATGAGAAAGAGAAAATCAAAACTTTTCAGAGTAATATGCGGAATTGTTGCTGCCGCAGCGGTGACGGCTACCGTTCCGACGCTTTACGCTGATACTCTTGATGATCTTAAAGAAAAGCAGGAAGAGTTGCGCAGGGAACAGGAAGAATTGGAAAAGAAATCCGATGATCTTCAGAATAAAAAGGACGTGACTCAGGAAGAGATAGATGCTTTAGAGAAGCAGCTTAAAGAATTGCTCGATAAGATTAATGAGCTTGATGTGCAGGCTTCCGAGCTTACGGCACAGATTTTTGAAACCAACCAGAAGCTCGATGAGCAGATTGCCATCCAAAACAGACAGTATAACGAGATGAAGCTGCGCATACAGTACATGTATGAGAACCAGAATGCTGATGTTGCCGAAACCTTTATTTCTTCCGGAAGCATGGCGGATCTTCTTAATTCCATGGAATATTATCAGAAAATTTATGACTATGACCGTGGTAAGCTTGATGAGATAGAGGCCACAAGGCGCGAGATTGAAGATCTCAAGGGCAGACTTGAGGTAGAGCTTGAAGAGATAAAAAAAGCCGAAGAAGAGATGAATCAGCGAAGGGCTGAGGTTGCAGAGCTGGTTAGCCAGAAAGAGGATTATCTGTCTTCCATTAATTCAGATCTTGCAAATAATGCCGGCAGAATTGCAGATGCGCAGAGCGAGATAGATAAGAATTCCGCAGCAATTGCTGAAGAGGAAGAGCGTATAAGACAGGCAGAGCTCGAAAGACAGCGTCGTGCCGCTGAGGAAGCTGCAGCAAGAGTTGCCGCTGCAAGTTCATCCGGACGTTCTTATTCGGGAGGATCTTCATCAGGCGGTTCATCTTCAGGCGGTTCAGTATCGTTGGAGTCATCTTATGGCTCAGGAACTGCTGCAAGAGTTGCCGATTACGCAAGCAGAGGAATCAGTTCTCACCCGGCAACATACGGCTGGTGTGCGGCATGGGTTTCCGGAGTTTATGCAATGGCCGGTGTTACACCTCCGCATGGAGATGCTTATCAGTATTGGGTTAAATGGAGTTATTCGGGAGGACCGGCCGGAACTTCAATTCCTATCGGATCCTGCGTAATCTTTGCTCCGTCCGCTGCCAACGGCGGATACGGTCATATCGGTATATATGTTGGCGGTAATATGATTGCCCACAACGGTGGCGGCGTAAGAATTCAGGATATTCAGACGGTCGCCAACTGGACGGGTGGAGCTTATGTCGGTTGGGTATGGCCTAACGGACAGCCGCTCAATTAATGATGACCTTAAGACGGCAGTTTAAGCCGTCTTTTATTTTTATATTTTTTATTTTTAAGGAAAAGAGAGTTTTATGATTGTTACTGAGATTAAGGATTTAACGGCCAAAAAGGTTAAAGTCATTCTTGAGGATGATTATTCTTTTCCCTTATATAAGTCTGAATTAAAAAAATTAAAGATAGAGCAGGGCATTGATTTAACTGACGATGCGCTGGATCATATAAAAAATGACATACTTTATCCGACTGCATTAAACAGGTCGCTTTATCTTATAAAGGCAAAAGAATATTCAAAAAAAGAGATTGCTCAAAAGCTTGGCAGTGGCGATTACCCGGAGGATATTATTAATTCGGTTATTGATGAACTTATTAAAATGAGATTCATTGACGATAAAAGATATACGCAGGAATATATTGCGTATCATACGATGAATAAGTCGCGTCAGGCAATTACATCCGCATTAATGCTTAAAGGAATCGATAAAAATACGATTGATGAAGCTTTTGACATTTATATGGATGAAAATCCGGATTACGAAAAGAAATTATGCTTAGATCTCCTTGAGAGGAAGTATTTGCGTCAAAAAGACGATGCCGATTACATTACCGTAAATAAGGCAAAAAAATATCTGGCAGGCAGGGGCTTTTCCTTTGATGCGGCAGACTGCGCGACTAAAGAATTCTTTGACATTTAGCTCTTGATAATGGTACTATAACAATGTTGTAATCAATTTTTACAACTTGCACAATGAAAACTGAATAAGGAGGTGCTTTCGTGATAATAACTATTGTCTCCAGTTTAATTACCGGAGGAGTTGTCGCGTTGTTCACCTGGTTTATTTCCCTTAAAACAATTGAGAGCACGAACAAAAAAACCATTGGCACTGCTGAAGACAGAGCCAAAGAGATTGTTGAGAATGCTCAGTTGAAGGCCGATACGGTCTACAAGGAAGCAGAGATTTCCGCTAAGGAAGCTGCTATTCAGTTGAAAAAAGAAATGGAAAATGAAGTTAAAGAACAACGTAACGAAGTACAACAGTATGAGAAGCGTGTTATTGCCAAAGAAGAGGCTATAGATAAAAAGTCGGAAACCATTGAAAAGCGCAACGAAGAACTCACTCAAAGGGAAGAAAAGCTTGCCACTGAGGAGAAGGAGATTGAAGAGATTAAGAACAATCAGTTAAAAGCGCTTGAAGAAATATCAGGTTTGACGGCTGATGAAGCCAGACAGACATTGCTTAAGGATGTCGAGGATGACGTAAAGGAAGAATCCGCACGTATCATTAAGCAGGTCGAAACAGAAACACGCGAGGAAGCCGACAAGAAAGCCAAAGATATCATTATAAGTGCGATATCACGTTGTGATGTCGATCAGGTATCTGCGACGACGGTATCTGTTGTGGAACTCCCCGGCGATGATATGAAGGGAAGAATTATCGGAAGAGAAGGACGTAACATACGTACATTTGAGACACTTACGGGAGTCGAGCTGATTGTGGATGATACACCGGAAGCAGTTGTATTATCCTGCTTTAACCCTATCAGACGCCAGATAGCAAAATTGGCGCTTGAGAAGCTTATCGTGGACGGTCGAATCCATCCGGCAAGGATTGAGGAGATGGTTCAGAAGGCCACAAAGGAAGTGGATGCCACCATTAAGCAAAAGGGTGAAGAGGCTGTAATGGATGTCGGCCTGCATGGCGTACATCCTGAGATAGTCAAGTATCTGGGCAGGTTACATTACAGAACGAGCTACGGTCAGAATGTTCTTAGTCATTCCATAGAGGTTGCACTTTTATCGGGACTTCTTGCCGTTGAAGTCGGTGAGGATGAGAAGCTTGCAAAAAGAGCGGGTCTTCTTCATGATATCGGTAAAGCCGTTGATTTCGAGATGGAAGGAACACACGTACAGATCGGTTCCGAGATTTGTCGCAAATGCAAAGAATCCGATGTTGTTATAAATGCAGTGGAATCACATCACGGTGATGTTGAACCGGACAATCTTATTTCCGTTTTGGTTCAATGCGCCGACGCTATCTCAGCCGCAAGGCCGGGTGCGAGACGTGAGGACATGGAAGTGTACATTAACAGATTGAAGCGGCTTGAAGAGATTGCAGATGCCTACACCGGCGTTGAAAAATCTTTTGCCATACAGGCAGGTCGTGAGATCAGAGTTATGGTTGTGCCTGAAGAAGTATCCGATGCGGATATGGTAATCATGGCGCGAAACATTTCCAAACAGATCGAAGAAGAATTGCAATATCCCGGACAGATTAAGGTTAATATCGTCAGGGAATCAAGAGCAATTGACTATGCGAAATAATTTAAGACAGACACTTTTAAAGCGTCTGTCTTTTTTGTATGTTTTTATTGATTTTGAAAACATGTGAGTGTATTATATATAAATGTGACATTATTTACTGAAACTATGAAAAAAGGAGTCATTTTCATGTTGTATGAGAGTTTGTCATCTGACAAATTAAACGATTTAAAGAAGGATTTAGAATCCGAATATAATAAAATTAAAGCCGAGAATCTTCAGCTTAACATGGCAAGAGGAAAGCCTGCGCCAAGTCAGTTAAAGATATGTTTTCCGCTTCTTGATGCCGTTGATTCCTCAAGTGATTTGATTTCCGAGGACGGTACGGATTGCTCGAATTACGGTAATATCGACGGTATTATTGAAGCAAGACGTTTAATGGCAGGGATTATGGATACTGAAGCAGAAAACGTTATCGTAATGGGTAATTCCAGCCTTAACATAATGTTTGACCAGGTATCACGCGGATTTACGCACGGATATCTCGGTAATAAACCATGGTCGCAGTTGGATAAGGTTAAGTTTTTATGTCCCGTTCCCGGTTATGACAGACACTTTATGGTTACCGAACATTTTGGTGTTGAGATGATAAACGTTCCAATGACTCCTACAGGTCCGGACATGGACGTGGTTGAAAAGCTTGTTGAACAGGACGAAGCAATTAAAGGTATATGGTGCGTACCGAAGTATTCCAATCCGACAGGTTATGTTTATTCGGATGAGACGCTTAAACGACTTGCAGCACTTAAGCCAAAGGCGCCTGATTTTAGAATTTTTTATGATAACGCTTATTGCGTTCACGATCTTTATGATGAATGCAGATTGCCTGATATTTTATCTTTGTGTAAAGAGAGCGGTAATCCTGATATGGTTTTTGAATTTTCATCAACCTCCAAGATCAGCTTTCCGGGCGGCGGTATAGCTGCGGTTGCGGCTTCCGAAGCCAACTTAAAGGATATAAAGGGACATTTAAAGTTCCAGACTATCGGACACGATAAGATAAATCAGCTCAGCCATGCAAGATATTTTAAGGATGCGGACGGAATAAGAGAACACATGAAAAAGCATGCCGAATTCATTCGTCCAAAGTTTGAAAAGGTTCTTGAGATATTATCCGGGGAGCTTGACGGTCTTGGAATCGGAGAGTGGACGGACCCGAAGGGCGGCTACTTTATTTCGTTTGATTCAACGCTTCACTGCGCTGACAGAATATATGAACTGTGCAAGGAGGCGGGTGTTACGCTTACTAATGTGGGAGCGACTTATCCTTACGGTAAGGATCCGGATAATTCCAATCTTAGAATTGCTCCGACATTTCCTACCGTTGAGGAACTTGATACGGCAACAAGGCTTTTTGCATTAGCGGTTAAGCTTGCATCAGTTGAAACTCTTTTAAAATGATTTGATTAAGGGGGATTGGTTATGGACAGAATCGGTTTTATCGGAATGGGTAATATGGGAAGCGCAATGCTTAAAGGCGCTTTGAATATTTTCTCAGCCGGAGATATGATTTTTTATGATATTAATGATGAAAAGTGTGATGAGATTACAAAAGAGACACACGTGCTTTCAGCGGGCAGCATCACTGAATGTGTTAAGGACTGTAAATATATAGTTCTTGCCATTAAGCCTCAGGCATATAAGGAAGCAACCTCAAAGATTAAAGAAGTACTTACAAGCAGTCACGTTGTAATATCTCTTGCTCCTACCATAACCATCAAGCAGCTTTCAGAGATGCTTGATATTAATGCCAGAATAGTAAGAGCAATGCCTAACACGCCTGCACTTATCGGAGAGGGTATGACAGGTCTTTGCGCAAGGGATAATACATTTACCGAAGAAGAGCTTGAGATGGTTGAGAAGTTCTTTTCTTCGTTCGGAAAATGCAAATTCGTATCTGAGACTGTTATGAGTGCCGTTGTCTGTGCCAGCGGTTCTTCACCTGCATACGTTTATATGTTTATTGAGGCTCTTGCCGATTCATGCGTTAAGTATGGCATGAGCAGAGCAGACGCTTATGAATTTGCCGCACAGGCAGTATACGGTTCCGCAAAGATGGTTTTGGAATCCGGCGAGAATCCTGCAGCACTTAAAGACAAAGTATGCTCACCGGGAGGAACAACAATCAGGGCAGTAGAAGCCCTCGAAGAAAACGGCTTTAGAAATGCAATATTCAAAGCCACTAAAGCATGCTACGAAAAATGCGAAGAAAATAATTAAAAATTAAGCGCCAAGGCTTTACGCACCCTCTTTTCCGGACTCCCGGGGAAGGGGGTATTTTTAGTTTGCTATCGGGATTGCCACCCGGACGATTCCTTTGGCGGCTTTTGTGAGCTATCCCCCGGGCGGTTTTTGGCGGCTTTAGGTGTCACCATGTTCCGAATTAATCAACATGAAGAATGTGGCAGGTGGAAGTTTACCG
>CAJOLA010000002.1 GCA_905235275.1 uncultured Lachnospiraceae bacterium | reverse complement strand
CGGGAAACTGTCACCTGCTACATTTTTCGAAAGCTTAATCCGGAACAAGGTGACACCAAAAAAGCTGCCAAAAAACCGCCGGGTGACAGCCCCGGAAAAGCAGCCACAAAGGACCGTCGCAACGGCAATAATGACAATCTAAAAAATACCCTCTCCCCCGGGTGTTCGGGAAAGAGGGTACATATCAATGCAAGTGGCTGTTTTGGTTTTTTATCTCTTTGAGAACTGAGGAGCACGACGTGCTTTTTTAAGTCCGTATTTTTTACGCTCTTTTGTACGGGGATCTCTTGTTAAGTATCCTGCCTGCTTAAGAAGAGGACGATATTCCTCGGCATCTGCCTCAAGAAGTGCTCTTGAGATACCGTGACGGATGGCTCCTGCCTGTCCGGATGTACCGCCGCCTTTAACGTTAACCTTAACGTCGTATCTTCCTTCCGTGTTAGTAGCCTTAAATGGCTGGTTGATGATAACCTTTAAGGTCTCAGGACCGAAATATTCGTCGATGTCCTGCTTGTTAACGGTAATCTTACCTGTTCCCGGTGTAAGATACACTCTTGCAACGCTGCTCTTTCTTCTTCCTGTTCCGTAGAACGCTCCGTTTGCTGTCTTAGCCAATTAATCTTCCTCCTCTCTTAAAATGTTAATTCTTCAGGGTTCTGTGCGCTGTGCTTGTGCTCAGGTCCCGCATATACGAAAAGCTTCTTATACATCTGATCGCCGAGTGCTTTCTTGGGAAGCATTCCCTTAACGGCATGCTCGAAAACTCTCTCGGGATGCTTCTCAAGCATCTCTTTAATGGGAACTTCCTTAGCGCCTCCGATGTAACCTGAATGTCTGAAGTATGTCTTCTGATCAAGCTTGTTACCTGTAAGCTTAACGTCTTTTGCGTTAATTACGATAACATAATCACCACAGTCAACATAAGGTGTGTACTCAGGCTTGTGCTTTCCTCTTAAGATGGAAGCAACCTGTGACGCAAGACGTCCCAAGGTATACTGTGATGCGTCAACCACATACCATTTTCTTGTAATGGTTGATGCATTTGCCATTGTTGTCTTCATTTATATAATTCCTCCGTTAAAACGAAAAAAAATGTCTTATTGTTGCTTTATCGCCTGTTCCCGGGGCTAATGGGCAGACAGGGCGACAAAAATATAACCGTGACCTTTTACATGCCACGGTTAATCATTATAGTTGAAAAAATATGACGTGTCAATGCGTTTTATCAGTCTTCATCCAATTTTAATACACTCATGAAGGCTTTTTGAGGAATATTGACTTTTCCTATCTGACGCATACGCTTCTTTCCTTCTTTTTGCTTTTCGAGAAGCTTCTTTTTACGCGAAATGTCACCGCCGTAGCACTTCGCAAGCACGTCTTTTCTGAGAGCCCTTACCGTCTCACGCGCAATTATCCTGTTACCGATGGCGGCCTGAATGGGAACCTCGAAAAGCTGTCTGGGAATCTCTTCCTTTAACTTCTCGCACATCTTTCTGCCGCGTTCCTCGGCATTTCCGGCGAATACGATAAATGAGAGCGCATCCACCTCTTCTCTGTTGATAAGAATGTCGAGCTTGCAAAGCTTGGACTCCTTGTAGCCCGAAAGCTCATAGTCGAACGAGGCATAACCTCTGGATCTTGACTTTAGGGCATCGAAAAAGTCGTAAATAATCTCATTCAAAGGAAGCTCATACTTAAGCAGCGCACGGTTTTCTTCTATATATTCCATACCGTGATATACGCCGCGTCTCTGCTGGCAAAGCTCCATAATGGTTCCGACATATTCCTTAGTCACCATAATCTCGGCATTAACTACGGGCTCTTCCATGTAGGCAATCTCGGAAACATCAGGCAGATTCGACGGATTCGTAAGCTCAATGACCTCGCCGTCAGTCTTATAAACCTTATAGACAACTCCCGGAGCCGTCGTTACGATATCAAGGTTATACTCTCTCTCGAGTCTCTCCTGGATAACATCCAGGTGCAAAAGACCGAGGAATCCGCATCTGAAACCGAATCCGAGCGCAATCGAATTCTCGGGCTCGTAGGTCAACGCGGCATCATTTAACTGAAGCTTCTCAAGCGCATCTCTTAAATCCTGATACTTGGCACCGTCCGCAGGATAAATTCCGCAAAATACCATTGGGTTTACCTTTTTGTAACCGGGAAGCGGTTTCTCGCACGGTCTCTTATCTTCGGTTACGGTATCGCCGACGCTTACGTCCTTTACGTTCTTGATGGCAGCCGTTATATAGCCGACCATTCCCGCCGTAAGCTCACCCGTCGGAATAAACTGTCCCGGGCCAAACGTACCGACCTCGGCAACCTCTTCGACTGCACCCGTAGCCATAAGCCTGATGCGCGTTCCCTTCTTAACGGTTCCTTCCATGACACGCACGAATATGACGGCACCTTTATATGAATCATAAAACGAGTCAAATATCAGCGCCGAAAGCGGAGCCGTCTCATCACCGCCGGGAGCCGGAATCTTTGCCACAACGGCCTCAAGAACCTCTTCAATATTAATGCCGTTCTTTGCGGAAATGAGCGGTGCATCATGCGCCTCGATGCCTATCACGTCTTCTATCTCATCTTTTACGCGTTCGGGGTCTGCGCTCGGAAGGTCAATCTTATTAATAACCGGAAAGACCTCCAGGTTATGGTCTATTGCCATATAGACATTCGCAAGAGTCTGCGCTTCAATACCCTGAGCCGCATCCACGACAAGAATCGCTCCCTCGCAGGCTGCAAGAGAACGCGAAACCTCGTAGTTAAAATCCACGTGCCCCGGAGTATCAATCAGATTAAAAACATATTCTTTCCCGTCATTTGCCTTATATTTAAGCCTGACGGTCTGGGCTTTAATCGTGATACCGCGTTCACGCTCAAGATCCATATTATCGAGAACCTGCGCCTGCATCTCCCTTTCGGTAAGCGTCTGCGTCTTCTCGATAAGCCGGTCGGCAAGCGTGGATTTACCGTGATCGATATGAGCAATTATACAAAAATTTCGAATAAATTCACGATTATCTGACATTTTAAATATCTCTTTCTAAATAATAAAGACCGCCAAAACGAATAATCTTTGACGGTCCTTTATATATACGCCTATCGCGTTATATTATTCATCACCATTCTTAAGGAATGTCGGAATATGAATACCTTCTGACTGTGCGTTTGACTTCGGTGCTTCCTGAGCCTTAGGAGCACTTTCCTTTACGGATGAAGCTGCGGCAACCGGTCTTCCGGCTGATGTAGGTGCGCTCATTCCTCTTCTTGAAGTTCCGATCTTGCCGAGTTCCTTGTCGTCCATACCTGTTGCGATTACGGTAATGGTTACGTTATCTCCTTCATTCTCATCGAACATTACACCGAAGATAACATTGGCTTCTTCGCCTGCCATCTCTCTTACATAGCTTGCAGCCACGTTAACGTCATCAAGTGATGTGTTACCGGAAATGTTAATGATAACGTTAGCGGCACCTGAAATGGTAGTCTCAAGAAGCGGACTTGTAACAGCCTGCTGAACTGCTTCCAAAGCCTTCTCGTCGCCTGATGACTGACCGATACCGATATGAGCAAATCCCATATCCTTCATAACAGTCTGAACGTCTGCAAAGTCAAGATTGATAAGGGCAGGTACGTTAATAAGATCCGTAATACCCTGAACTGACTGCTGAAGAACCTCATCAGCCTTCTTTAATGCCTCAGGCATTGATGTTCTCTTGTCAACGATGTCAAGAAGCTTGTCATTAGGGATAACGATAAGTGTATCAACGCTGTCTCTGAGCTTCTCGATACCTGCAATCGCATTATCAAGTCTTGTACGACCCTCAAATGTAAAAGGCTTTGTTACAACTCCGACCGTAAGAGCACCCTGTCCCTTCGCAACACTTGCGATAATCGGAGCAGCACCCGTTCCGGTTCCGCCACCCATACCGCATGTAACGAATACCATGTCGGCGCCCTCAAGGGCTTTTGCTATCTCTTCAAGATTCTCTTCCGCAGCCTTTTCTCCAATCTCAGGCTGCGCTCCGGCTCCAAGTCCTTTTGTGAGCTTCTCACCAATCTGAATCGTAGAAGGTGCTTTACAGCTGAGTAATGCCTGGTTGTCAGTATTGATACCTATAAGCTCTGCACTCATAACACCCGCATCAACCATACGGTTAACGGCGTTATTACCTGCTCCGCCTACACCTACGACTTTTATCTTAGCTACCGGTTCCACATCATTAGTATTAATTTCCAACAAGGCTCTGGCCCTCCCTTATATTGCATACGTCTTTTATATAAACGTTCTTTTCCTGTATTGAATACATTCTAATATATTCTATATTTTTTTAAATAATTTTTCAACCGTATTATTCACTTTTATTGAAATAAACATTTTTTTCCGTGCCGTCGAATTTTTCAAGATGCAACACGCCTTTTAAGTCCTGCATTTCAGGTATAAGTCTTGAAAGACGGTCCATCTTCTCGTCCGTATATTCGGCCGGACCGCAAAGCACGGTAACATCCTTTATCTTAAGGACATAATCGCCTTTATCATCGAATGTTATCTTGTCTGAAGGTATTTTATATTCATAAAATGAATTGGCAAATGTCATCAGACCTTTTCCAAACTGCTCATTTGCCAAGGTAATATTTTCCCCTTCACGCACCGGAATAAATCCGGCACCCTCCACCGGCGTGACACCCTCCAACTGTCTTTCGGAAACATCCGTAATCGTACCCGTCTTATCAAAATAGAAGTTTGTATTTTCTATTTTGAAATATCCGTAGTACTCTCTCTCGTGAATCGTAAGCTTTAAAGTATCAGGCTTTGCAATGCTTACATCATACTTTTCCACAAAAGGAACATGTTTGTTTTTATTTCCGAAAAGCTTGTAAATCACGGCATTAGGAAGCTTTCCCTGAAATATGTATTCAGAGATCTGAGAGTCCTCAAGTCTGGTATTTCCCTCGCATATGACGTTCTTCGTCTTAAATCCGAACAAAATCACCATAACCGCAACCGCAACGGCAGCTTCGATTATGAGGAGTACAATAAGACCTCTTCTTTTCTTTTTAGTCATTATTACTCTTCCTTTATCTGCCTTGAGACATTGAGTACCATTCCCATCTCGAACATAAGGAACAAAATGGACGAACCGCCGTAGCTTATGAACGGAAGCGTTACTCCGGTATTCGGTATCAGGTTGGTTGCAACGGCAATGTTTAAGAATACCTGAACCGAAATGTGAAAGAATATACCCATACAAATGAGCATTCCGAATCTGTCAGGCGCTTTTCTTGCAATCACAAATATTCTCCATAAGAGGAAAACGAATAATGAAACCACAAGAATCGCTCCGAAGATTCCAAGCTCCTCACATATAACGGCAAATATCATGTCGTTTTGTGCTTCCGGGATGAAGCTAAGCTTTTGCATACTTCCGCCAAGACCCTTACCGAGGAACCCTCCGGATCCTATGGCATACAGAGATTGAACGGTCTGGTATCCGGTGGTTTCGGCGTAATCCTCCGGATGCAGCCACACCGCCAATCTGTTTAGTCGGAAGCTGTCGGAATCGGGACTGGCGGAATTGGCGTACATATAAGCAAAAACACATATTACCGCAACTACGATTGCAGTGATTATGTACGGCTTATATCCCGGATATCCGATAAATGTCATAAACAGTGAAATGCACGCTATAATTATGGCACTGCTTAAGTTTGAACTTATAAAGTATACGAGAAGTGCAGGGAAAGCTCCGGTACACAGGAATATCCTTATCATTTTCCTTGCTCCCACGAACTTCGTTTTGCTTAAGCATATGAGGCTTGCCGTAAGAATTATTACCGAAATCTTAACAAGCTCCGCCGGCTGCAGCGTCGTAACCTTTAAATCCAACCATCTTCTGGCTCCGTTTACCGTTAAACCGAGCGGCGTAAAAAGCGCAAACATAAAAATCAGAGAAAAGCCAAACAAAAACCACGGAATTTTTCCCCTGTTATATATGTGATAATCAAGCACATACGCAATAAGCATACCTACCGCACCGATGGCGACGGACAAAAGCTGCCTTCTGAAATACCCCCAGGAATTCCCGAAGGCCTGCTGCGAAGAATATTCACTTGCGCTGTATATCATTATCAGTCCGAAAGCAATGATAAATACCACAATGAAAAAGAGTGAATAATCAAAAGTTAAAAAATCCCTCTTTTTTACCGTGCTCGTTGCCTTTGGTTTTTTAAATTTACTGACGTCTGTTGCAACCAACTTTTTTTCTCCGTTATTAATCAATTTGCATTTACATATTCTTTAAACTTACGACCCCTCACCTCATAATTGGTAAACATGTCCCAGCTGGCACATGCGGGTGAAAGTAAAACGCATTCGCCTTTTTTTGCATCCTTTTTACAAACGTTTACGGCTTCCTCAAGGTCTTTTACCTTTACCACATTCGTAAAGCCTGCGGCTTTTGCGGTATCGATAATCTTATCTGCCGTCGCCCCGAGAACCACAACTTCTTTTACCTTATCACCGAATGCTTTTACATATTCATCGAAGGTACTGTTCTTATCGTATCCTCCCGCAATAAGAATCGTCGGCTTTCTCATTGCCTCGATTGCCTTGATGGATGCGTCTTCGTTTGTTCCCTTTGAGTCGTTGTAATAATCAACTCCGTTAACCGTATTAACAAATTCTATTCTGTGTTCAACGGCCTTGAAATTTTTTATTACTCTTATAATGGTATCGTTCGGAACACCTGCGGCTTCCCCCACCGCAAATGCCGCCATCATGTTTTCATAATTATGAGTCCCCAGAAGGTTCGTATCATTTATATCAAGAAGCGCCGTCTTATCATCGCCATCCACTTTAAAAATTACGTCATTTTCAAAGTAGAATCCTTTTTCCGGTCTGTTTAATCTTCCGTACCATACAACATTTGACGGGCAGCGATTCTCCCCAAAATCCCTTAACCTTTCGTCGTCATAATTTAATACACACGTATCATCCCTGGTCTGATTTTTACATATGCTTTCCTTAACTCTTGCATATTCTTCCATCGTATGATGTCTGTCGAGATGATCCGGAGTTATGTTAAGGATTGCCGCGATTTTCGGATGAAACGTTATCATCGTCTCAAGCTGATAACTGCTTATCTCAGCTACGGACACGGAATCCGTCGTGGTCTTTTCAACCTCGCTTGTATACGGAATACCGATGTTTCCCACAACAAATGTATTTGCGTTCCACGCTTTAATTATTTCCCCTATCAGAGTGGTTGTCGTCGTTTTTCCGTTAGTTCCGGTTATTGCGATAACCTCGCCTTTTTCAAAACGATATGCAAGTTCAATCTCCCCCCAAATGATTTTGCCTTTATCAACCGCTCTTCTGAAAATCTCACTTTCGGGAAATACTCCCGGACTCGGAACCACAAGTACTGCCGATTCCATTTCCTCATCCGTTAATTCTCCGACTATTACTTTAATTCTCTCATCAACAAGGTTTTCGCGAATCTTTTCAACATCGGCTTTGGGATTCTCCTCATAGAGGCACACTTCTCCGACATGAGCAGACAAGAGATTTGCCGCATTGATTCCGCTCACACCGGCTCCGATAACTATTGCTTTGTTAATGTTTTCCATTTCGTTCATCGTTTATACCTCCTTAAAGAATAAAATCACATCACTCGTCATATTCGTCTTCTTTGTTGTAGTCTTCATTGTCTTCGTTGTAGGTTTCTTCCTTATCATCGGTTTCTTCTTTATCGGAATCGTAGTATTCTATTTCATTTTCATCTTCTTCATCATAATCATATTCTTCGGCGTTGTCAGGAGTATCAACTCCGCCGTCGGGATTATTTCCTTCATCGGCATTCGGCATTACAACGTCTTTGTCATCCGTTCTGCTTATCGCAAGATACGGAAGAAGCTCAGTCATAATGGATTTGGTAAGGTATTGTGAATCCATACCGTCACCGCCTCCGCCCGTTGTTCCGTCCGGCTCATCTATAAGAACATAGAGAAGCACTTTGGGATTTTCGACCGGTGCAAATGACATTACGGAAATCAGCCATTTCCTTTCGGATCTCGGAATCTTCTGAGCCGTTGCCGTCTTACCACCCATTGAGTATCCTTCAACCTTGGAATATTGAACGGCATATTTTTCAACACCGGATTCAAGGTAGTGTCTTATGGTATCCGAGGTTTCCTTTGTAACGGTCCTTCTTACCACTGACGGATTGATTGTCTTTACGACATTTCCTTTTGAATCGGTGATTGCCTTTACCACGTGAGGCTGATAATAATTACCACCGTTAATGAGCGAACAGTATGCGCCAATCATTTGTATCATGTTGACATTTAAGCTCTGTCCGAATGAGTTGGTCGCAACATCGATATCCTGCATACTGTCGGCGTCATATACGATACCTCTTTCCTCTCCGGGAAGATCGATGCCGGTCTTGTTACCGAAGCCGAACATCGACTGATACTTAACCATTGACTCGGCGCCAAGATTTAGTCCTATGTCCATAAGAGCCACGTTACATGAATCGGCAAGCGCTTCTTCAAGATCAAGCTCTCCGTGTCCGCCGACGTCTATTCTCCAGCATCCGACATTAAATCCGCCCACGTATTTACTTCCATAGCAGCTGAACTTATCTCCGTCCTTTGCTTTTCCGTCTTCAAGGGCAGACGCTATTGTTATTGACTTAAATGTTGAACCCGGCTCATAAACTCTTGATGTACAAAAATTTGACCAAAGCCCGTAAAGGGCATCCGTCTTTGCATCCTCGTCCATCTTCTCCAGCTCTTCGGGCTTTACCGCCTTGGTTAAATCTCTCGGATTGTTAAGGTCGAAGTTCGGATAGCTTGCCATCCCGAGTATCTCTCCGGTATTGGGGTCCGCAGCGATTACCGCGGTGTTTACCGACGGCTTTTTCTCGTTATATTCTCTGATATATTTTTCGAGAATATTTTGAATTCCGTAGTCAAGCGTCGTAATTATGTTGTTACCGTCGATCGGCTGTTTTACGACATTGTCAACCTCGAGATTCTCATCTATATATGTATAGGAGAGGCCGTCAACTCCGGTAAGCTCATTGTCATACTGTCTTTCAAGCCCGATTTCACCACCGTTTAGCACGCTTGCAAATCCGATCGTATCACTCGCAAGACTGTTAAACGGATAAGCTCTGATAAACGTATCCTCAAAAAACACTCCGTCAATGTTCTTCCTCTCGCTCTTCGGCTTTTTATTTTCCTCTTCCTCAAACTCAAGGAACGGAGTCACCTTTTCTTCTTCGAGATTGACAAGCATCTTTTCGTACTTGCTTGCAGGCTTTTCGATAAGCTTCTTTTCAATATCTTCCCTTGTTATGTCAAACATGGATGTAAGGGCTTCTATTGTATCTTCTTTATATTTACCGTCTTCACTAAGAAGCCTGTTGGGATCGATTATGAGGTTGTAAACCTTTTTACTGTAAGCAAATATCGTACCGTTGCGGTCGCGTATCTCACCTCTTTTTCCCGTTATCCTCTTTGAAGTGCTTGCCTGATGATTCAGAACTATCTTCGAATACTCTTCACCGCTTGCCACATTAATTCCAATTACCCTTATTATTAGTATAGCTGATATTACTATAGCAATAAAAAAGGCAACGCCGGCTTTGGTTCTCATCCTGCCAAGCATTGTCTCTTTGTTTTTTTGTATTCTGTCCTTTTTACTCATTGAAACTTATTTTTCCTTTTGTTACGTTACGGAATATTTTTATACTGTCTTATATATCCCTCTCCATCGGCGTTATATGTTCTGACCTGACCCTTATTCGGATAAACCATGCCGTACTCTCCCGTCGCCGTCTTATAAATCTTATCGTAATCAATATTTGTATTAATCTCGGCTTCAAGCTCATCATTCATAATGGTAAGCTCGTTAAGCTCTTCCTGCATTGCCGCAATGTCTGCCGACATTCCGGATGTCGCACCTTTAATGGAAAGATACTGAACACAAAAAACAAATATGATTCCCGTAACCGCCACCATCGTCGCAAGATAGATCAGATTCTTTCTTTTGTTGCGGCGTTTGTGGTTTGGCCGGCGTGTTTTTTGTCTCCTCGGGCCCTCCTCAGGAGGATAATCTATTCGTGGTGCAGTGGATAAATCCCTTGCTTCGCTACCCGGGGAATAATAATTATGTTTTCTCTCACTTACAGCCATATTAACCTCCTTTTCAAGCTTCTTTAGTATCTGACTTTTCGAAAACCCTCAGCTTCGCGCTTTTTGAACGCGGATTGTTTTCCATCTCCCCTTTTGACGGTAAAACGGGTTTTCTCGTGATTACTTTTCCTTTTGGTTTCTTACCGCACACACACACCGGAAAATCCGGAGGACATGTGCATGGATTCTCGGCCGTTTTAAAAGCCGTCTTTACAATTCTGTCTTCAAGCGAATGGAAAGTGATGATGCTTAACCTGCCACCGTCTTTTAGCAGGTCTATCATTTCGGGTATCACTTTCTCTATGCTTTCCAGTTCCGAATTTATTGCAATCCTTATTGCCTGAAAAGTTCTTTTGGAAGGATGACCTCCCGTAATTCGATACTTTTCAGGAATAGCGGATTTGATAATGTCATTCAACTCAAATGTTGTCTGTATAGGCTTTTCCTGTCTCTTCTCCACAATAAGCGATGCTATGGACGGAGCGAATCTCTCCTCACCATATTCTCTGAGGATTCGGATAAGCTCTTCCTTTGAAGAATCATTTACTATATCCGCCGCAGTCTTTGTCTGCCTTTTATCCATCCTCATGTCTAATGGAGCATCCTGTCTGTAGGAAAAGCCTCTTTCAGGCGTATCAAGCTGATGTGATGAAACACCCAGATCCAAGACTATGCCGTCAACCCTGTCGATACCGAGTTCTGCTAAAACATCGCAAACCCTGTCGTAATTGCTTCTTACGGGCGTAAAAATGTTGGAGTAATCGGACAGGACCTCGCTTGCCGCATTAATTGCTTCATCGTCTCTGTCTATCCCTATCAGCCTTCCCTTGTCCGATAAACGTTTGGCAATGTGTAGGCTGTGACCTCCGCCACCGAGAGTCCCGTCAACATAAATTCCGTCTTCTTTTATATTAAGACTCTCTATCGTTTCCTCTAAAAGAACCGATATATGGCCAAAATCCATTATTCCTCCTAATTTAAATCAAAAAGCCCATATCCTGCATTCCGTCAAGAAGTCCGTCAAGATTGTCGCTAATCTCAGACATATTGGTCTCCCAGCGTTCCTTATCCCAGATTTCTATATGTTTTCCGGTACCCACCATGCATACTTCCTTCTTTAAATCGGCGTATGCACGCAAGCCCGCAGGGACGAGGATTCGTCCCTGCTTATCAGGCTCGCATTGTGTAACTCCCGCATGGAAGAATCGGGTCAATTCTCTTGCCCCTTTGTTTATAAGCGGTAAACTCTGAAGTTTTTCATCAAAGGCCTGCCATTCCAATTGTGTGTAGACAAACAAACACCCGTCTAAACCACGGGTAATAACGAAGGAACCGCCCAGCTCTTCACGGAAACGGGCAGGAAGGATCAGACGGCCTTTGGCGTCTAACGTATGATAATATTCGCCATCAAACATAGTGTCTTCTCCTTAAAAATCTACCACTATTCTCCACTAATCACTACTTTTTACCACTTACATGCACATAATATCACTTTAATTAGGAAAAACAAGCCCGCAAAATCCCTTAAATACCGTAAATATACTTAATTTCCCAAAAGTGGTGGCCGGTGGAAATCTATATATAGTGTGTCGAATCGTTTTTGGGCACAATATATTTCCATATTATATATTATTAATATGTATCAAATTTTATAAATATTTATTTGTTAATTTTTTATAAATTAACTTGCTTGTGAGTTGCACTTTTCTGTGATATATTTAGTCAGAAATTTTACAAATAACCTTAATATATGGAGGTGGATTAATGAAACTGGGAATCGTAGGACTTCCTAATGTCGGGAAAAGTACGCTTTTTAATTCTCTGACAAAGGCCGGCGCCGATGCCGCCAACTATCCTTTCTGTACGATAGATCCGAATATCGGTATCGTTACCGTTCCTGACGAACGCCTGAATAAACTGGCAGCCCTTTATAACTCTGAAAAGATTACTCCCGCCGTTATCGAATTCGTTGATATCGCAGGTCTTGTAAAGGGTGCATCCAAGGGCGAGGGCCTTGGAAACCAATTTTTATCCAATATCCGTGAGGTTGATGCGATTGTTCATGTCGTAAGATGCTTCGAGGATTCCAATATTGTTCACGTGGACGGCTCCATTGACCCCATCCGCGATATTGAAACGATTAACATGGAGCTTATATTTGCCGATATGGAAGTTTTGGAGAAAAGGCTTGCCAAGCAAAAGAAGCTTGCAAATAATAACAAGGATGCAGCCAAGGAAGTGGCATTCATTGAAAAAGTAATGAATCATCTGGAAAACGGGAATCTCGCTCTTACTCTCGAGCTCTCCGAAGACGAGCAGGAATATATGAAGGAATATAATCTTCTTACCGCAAAGCCTGTTATTTATGCGGCCAATGTTTCCGATGAGGATATCGCAGATGATGCGGTTAACAATCCTCATGTTGCGCGTGTAAGGGAATATGCAAAAGAATCCGGAAGCGGCGTGTATGTGGTATGCGCTCAGATTGAAGCAGAGATGTCAGATCTTGACGATGACGAGAAAAAGATGTTCCTTGACGATTTGGGTATATCATCCTCAGGACTTGATAAGCTTATTACCGCAAGCTATGAGCTTCTCGGACTTATCAGTTATCTTACGTCAGGCGAACCGGAGACGAGAGCATGGACCATCACAAAAGGCACCAAGGCTCCTCAGGCTGCCGGTAAGATTCATACGGATTTCGAACGCGGTTTTATCAAGGCCGAGGTTATCGGTTGGCAGGAATTACTTGATTGCGGTTCTCTTTCCGCAGCAAAAGAAAAAGGTCTTGTCCGCATGGAAGGCAAGGACTATGTTGTTCAGGACGGCGACGTGATACTTTTCAGATTCAACGTATAATTCTTATTTTTCTTTAGATAAGATATTTTAGACATACGCTTTTACAAACAAAAAACAGGAGGAAAATGATATGTACCCTCTTTACTGGACAACCAGTAAGGAGGGTACATTTTTATGCGTTACAGTTACGTTACAGTTATGAGTACAAGAGGAAATGTGTTGAATTGTACAGGCAAGGAAAGTGGCCTGAGACTCCGGATGGAATTAAGAATCCGAGAGAATTTCGAAACATGATCAGGCGATGGGTCCGGATGGAGGATGCAAATGGCCCGGATGTGCTGAAACACAAAGGGCAGAACAAGGAATGGACACCTGAGGAACGACTGGAACTGGTATCCAAGGTGCTCGCTGGAGCCTCCATCAAGTCAGTGTCTATTGATGCTGGAATCGATAGCGGATTATTATATCAATGGGTTCGCAAATATAAAACAATGGGATACAATGGACTTGTTGATATGAGAAAAGGCAGAAGGCCAAAGGATCCTGACATGAATAAGATTAATTATAACAACCCGAGGAAACTCGAAGAATCCGAGTATGAGGAACTCGTACGCCTGCGAGCAGAAAATGAAGCCATCAAGGCGGAGATCGAAGTGATAAAAAAAGAGATCGCCTTGAGAGAAGAAAAAGAGGCTGCGCAACTCAAGGCGAAAAAGCAGCGATTGTCAAAGAACTCCGGGAAGAAGGGTACCAGCTAAAGCACCTCCTGAAAGCCATGGGACTTGCCCGCTCCACCTATTACTTCGAGATATCTAAAACAGATGTCGTAGCAGAAAGAAACAGTGCTCTGGCGGAAGATATTGCGGATATCTTTAGCCGGCATAAGGGACGGTACGGAGTACGCAGGGTACACGCAGAGCTGGTGAACCGGGGCAAAAAGGTCAACCATAAACGCGTACAGCGTCTGATGAATACCATGGGGTTGAAAGGAACACGCCCAAAAGAAAAATACCATTCCTTTAAGGGCGAGGTCGGAAAGATTGTTGCCAACATAATAGACAGGGACTTCAGCACAACGGCACCTCTCGAGAAATGGACGACAGATGTATCCCAGTTCAGCCTTTCTTGGGGAAAATGCTATCTTTCACCGATCCTTGATATGAACACGAATGAAGTCATATCATACGACCTGTCAAAATCACCAGACCTGGAGCAGATCCGCCGGATGCTAGACGGTGCTTTTGATAAGTTTCCGGATGTATCTGGGCTGATATTCCACAGTGACCAGGGCTGGCAGTACCGACACGAATATTTCAGGAACACCCTGAAAAAACATGGAATCATCCAGTCGATGTCACGCAAAGGCAACTGCTATGATAACTGTATTATGGAAACATTCTTTGGGAGATTGAAGAATGAGATGTTCTACGGATATGAAAAGGAATATACATCATTTGAGAAGTTCTCGGACGCAGTCCGTGAATATATAGACTATTACAACAATGAACGGATTCAGGCGAAAACAAAATGGATGCCCCCTGTAAAGTACAGGGAAGCATCCATGTGTTTCACCTAAAAGAGCCGTCAATGTGTCCAGGATTCTGGGTACATATCAAAATCCTCCTGTTTTTTATATGTTCAAGGTTTAATTATTTTTTCTTATCCTGCTCAAATCTTGCTTTCTTATCAATGTGACCTGCCGCCCAAAGCTTCTGAGCCGTGTCTGTCCATGCTTCAGCATAGTCATCACACTTAGCGCAAAGATGATCAACGTCCTCAGGTGACTGCATATCTGTTGAATGAGCACCTGTCTCCTTAACCATGGCTCTCAGCTTATCAGGGTTCTCAAGCATAGGACATGGCTGAAGGTGGTTATCATTGAACGGCTGGTTAGCCTGATATACCTTGAAGAGTGGCTGCTGTAAGCACTCAAGCCAGCTCATGTCATGGATGTTAGCGTTAGAATAGTGAATGAATACGCAAGGCTCAACATCACCGTTCGGGTTAACGTGACAGTAATATTTACCGCCTGCGATACATCCTGAAACGAACTCACCGTCGTTCTGGAAGTCAACAACCATGATCGGCTTACCGCCCTCATATCCTCTGATCTCACGAACTCTGTGATACATATACTCTCTCTGCTCAGGGTTAAGAAGAAGATCCGTAGCGGCATCATTTCCAACCGGCATATAGTGGAAGTACCATGAGTACTTAACACCCTTAGAGATAAGAAGGTCGATGAACTCATCAGATGTAACTGTCTTGTAGTTCTGGCTTGTGTAGCAGATGGATGTACCGAAGAGCATCTTGTTCTCTTTCATGATATCCATTGCATGAAGAACCTTCTCGTAAACGCCGGCACCACGACGACCGTCGTTAACCTCCTCGAATCCCTCAAGAGAAACTGAAGGTGTGAAGTTAGCTACTCTTACTGCTTCCTTACAGAACGCATCATCGATAAGTGTTCCGTTTGTGAAGCAATGGAAGTGGCTGTAAGGATGAGCTTCGCAAAGCTTAATGATGTCATCCTTACGGATAAGAGGCTCACCGCCTGTCATAAGGAAAGCGTGTGTTCCGAGAGCCTCTGCCTCAGTGATAAGCTTATCCATATCTTCATATGAAAGCTGCTTAGTATGTCCGTACTCTGCTGCCCAGCATCCTGTACACTTTAAGTTACATGCACTTGTGGGATCGATAAGGATGAGCCATGGAATGCTGCATCCGTATTTCTCTTTGTTGGCCTGAGCAATCTTGAATCCTCTAAAGCCTGCCTCGTATGCAAGGTTAAGAGCTCTGTTCTTGATAATCTTAGGATCGAGGTCATCAAAGAGAGAATCCGCATACTTCATCCATTTGCTGTCGGGATCGCTGAAGATATCTCTGAATCTCTGATATGCAGCCGGTGACCATGTATCACCGAGAACCTTTTCTACAAGGTCTACAAGCTGAAGTAAAGCCTTCTGTCTGTCCTTTCCTGCATGCTTAAGAGCAGCATCTATAACAACCTCAAACATTTTTCGTTGTGCCTTGTGGGCCAAATCAAATGCCATTGTCCGTAACCTCCGTTTTTATTAAAAAATTTCTTTCTTTTACGTTTCCGCACATTATAATAGAGTCTCATTTAAAATATTACATTAGACACGGGATATTGTATGTCTAAAAAGTAAACGCACGGGCTGTTTTGTTACCCGTGCGCACTCACTATATATAGTATTTCTTAAACAGAACCCATCAAATCATTGCGTTTGCGTGAATTCAAGCTGACATCCGATAACGAACGTAACCGTCTCATTAACTGCCTGATGAGTGGCTTCTATAAACTCCTCACCGCTTACTCCGCTGTTAAGCCAACGCTTAACGGCAGCCGCAAGACCCTCACAGAAGAAATCCACATAACACTTAGACAATGCCTCCGGCACATCCGGCAGGACGCTCCCGCAAATGCCCTCTGCTATCGGACTGATTCCCTGCACGAACGTATCGTGAAAGCTGTTCTGTCCGTCAGAATCAAAAAGCTTCTTGTAAAATGACCTGTTATCGCTGAGATATTTAAACATATCATCAAAAAACCAAACCATGTCATATCCGATGATACGTTCCTTTTTGCCAAGGAATTCATAATCGAATATCCAGCTTACGAGATCGTACTTGTCCTTGAAATGATAATAAAAGCTTTTTCGGGTAAGTCCGCAGTCATCACAAATCTCTGCAACGGATATCTTATCGAAGGGTTTCTCCTTCATTATCTTTTTCAGGCTTTCCGCTATTGCTTTTTTTGTAATTGTAGAATCTGCCATAGTCTCATCCTCCGGTTACGACAGGAAAGTGTTACCTGCCCAAAAGTAAACACACAACATCATTTTGGAAAAAAGGTAAAAATATAACTCCTGTGTCACCTTGAGTATAACAGTTTTTATTTTAAAAATCCATTCTTCTTTCTTAAAATTCTCATGGAATTCAAAATACAAATAACGGCAACCCCCACATCACCGAATACGGCAACCCACATATTTGTAAGACCGAATGCGCTGAGTATTATTATTCCAATCTTAACCACCAGCGCAAATGTAATATTTTGCTTCACAATGCCAAGCGTATATTTTGAAATGCGGGCCGTAGTCGCAATCTTTCTTACGTCATCATCCATAATGACAATGTCGGCCGCTTCTATTGCGGCATCGGAGCCTATGGCTCCCATCGCAAATCCTATGTCAGACTCGGCAAGCACCGGTGCGTCGTTAATTCCGTCGCCGACAAAGCCAAGCTTTCTTTTGCTGTCATCCTTAAGAAGCTCTTCGACCTTTTCAACCTTGTCGGAAGGAAGCAGATCCGTATATACATCATCAAGACCGAGTTCTTTTGCAACGGCTTCACCTACCGCTTTTCTGTCACCGGTAAGCATAACGGTTTGAGCAACGCCTTCTTTTTTAAGATTTGCAATCGCTTCCTTTGCTTCTTCCTTTACGACATCGGATATAATGATATGACCGAGATATTTTCCGGCTTTGGCAACATAGCAGATGGTTCCGACTGATACCTGTTCCATTACATCAATTCCGTTTTTTACCATAAGCTTATGATTGCCCGCCATTATCATCTCATCACGCAGATAAGCTTCCACGCCGTGTCCGGAAATCTCCTGAACATCCCTTAACTGATCAAGATTCGTCTCTCCTCCGATTTCGGCATATCTTTGCTTAATGACCTCGGCTATCGGATGAGTCGACATCTGTTCGGCGTAAGCCGCAGTTTCGAGCAACTCATTTTCGGTAACCCCTTCGGCGGGAGCAACCTCAGTTATCTCAAACACTCCCTGCGTAAGCGTTCCGGTCTTATCAAAGACCATTGTCTTTAATTCGGCCGCAGACTCAAGGTAGTTGCTTCCCTTGATAAGAATTCCCATCCTGGATGCGACACCGATTCCGGCAAAGAATCCCATGGGCACCGATATAACCAGCGCACAGGGGCATGATACGACAAGAAACGTACATGCTCTCTCAAGCCACATAAACCAGTCTCCCGTTATGCAACCCGGAATAATAAATACTGCCAGTGCGGCAAATACCACAATAGGTGTATAGTACTTGGCAAATTTCGAGATGAATTTCTCGGTCTTTGTTTTTTTGCTTCCTGCATTTTCAACAAGCTCAAGTATCTTGGATACGGTTGAATCCTCGAATTCCTTTGTTGTCTTTACGGTAAGCGTCATATTTTCATTTACACATCCGCTTATAACCTCGTCACCTTCTTTTACGGTACGGGGAACCGATTCACCCGTAAGAGATGACGTATCAACTCTTGACTCACCGCTGATTACGATGCCGTCAAGCGGAATCTTTTCACCGGGACGCACGATTATAACGGAACCGATCCCAACATCGTCCGGGTCGACCTGCTCAATCTTACCGTCCACCTCGATATTGGCATATTCGGGTGCAATGTCCATCAGTTCCTTTATGGACTGACGGGATTTGCCGACCGCAATGCTCTCAAACAGCTCGCCGACCTGGTAAAAGAGCATAACGGCAACGCCCTCTTCAAACTCGCCCACCACAAAAGCACCAATCGTGGCAACAAGCATCAGGAAATTCTCATCGAAAACCTGGCCGTGTGAAATGTTTCTTGCAGCTTTGGCAATCACTTCATACGCGATTATGATATAAGGAACCATAAACAGTCCGAGCCCCAGAAAATTATATCCACCTTCGGGAAGCTCCGGTATCACACCCGTATGAAAAAGAATCATTAAAGCAGCAAGCATACAGCCCACAACTATAATTCTTATAAGATCCTTTTTTTGTGATTTAGTCATATAAGTCTCCTTTTACTTAATTATGATTTCACAATCCTTCTCAATTTTTGAAATTCTTTTCTGCGCTTCCTGAAGAATCTCATCTATTCTGTTCTCATCTGCTACCAAAATAAGCTTTTGTGCCATAAAATTAATGGTTGCTTCTTCCACTCCGTCAATCTTTGCAATAGCCTCTTCCATCTTAGCCGCGCAATTAGCGCAATCAACTTCACTTAATTCATACTTATACTTCATGATTAATCCCTTTCTTCCTTATATTTGTTTACATATTTTCGCTTGCGTGTTCCATGCCCATCTTTAAGATGATGCTTACATGTTCATCCTCCAGGGAGTAAAAGGAATACCTGCCCTCTTTTCTGAGCCGGATAAGACGTGCATCCTTTAGTATCCTCAGCTGATGTGATATGGCCGACTGCTCCATGCCGAGTTCTTCTGAAATCTCTTCGACACATTTTTCCTTGTCTTGGAGACTGAAAAGAATCCTTATGCGGGTCTTGTCTCCAAAGACCTTAAACGCGTCGGCAATCGCCTGTGACTTCTTGTCGTCCATTTTTTCCTCCTTCCATATGAATATCTATTCATATGTTCATATTATCACGCAAAAAAAATTTGTCAACCCCCTCTGGGGGTTCCCCAGAGGGGGTTTCCCCCCATCCACGGGTTGACAAATTCCAACTAAATCAACTGTTTTCAAGCGTCAGCTCAAGCACCTTTCCGGCCTGCTTGGCTGCCGCAACATTTACTCTCGGTGAAAGGGGCGGCACTTCTTTTATATCGCTTACTCCGTCCCCGATAAGATAAAGATTATCTCCTATCTTTTTGGTCACTATACTGTCGGGGTCTTTAAAGCCCGCTATTCCCGAAACGGCAATTACGGGTTTCCCAAGCGGTACCGCCCCGTTAACAAATACCGACTTGCTTTTTGGATTATCGAATGCCTCAACCAAAATATCAAAGCCTTGTACAAGCTCTTTTACTTCCTCCTGTGACTGCAGCTTTCTTGATATCAGTTCAAGATTTAGATCCGGATTTAATCTGAGGAGCGTTTTGGCAAGCTCTTCATTTTTGGGACTGCCGACCTGGTCCGGAAAATAAAACTGCCTGTTTAAATTTTTCATTTCCAAAATATCAAAGTCGAGTAATGCAAAATTTTTAAATCCGCATCGCACAAGCATGTGAGCAACATTAGATCCGAGCCCGCCGCATCCTGCTATGAAAACCTTCGTGCTTTGTATTTTTTGTGCCTGTTCAGGCGTAAAATACCCGAGCACCGCTTTTTCAAATTCATTCATTTTTATTCTCCCTACTTGTACCAGTCTTTAAATACCGGCTGATATCCCCTGCCGCGTATCGCCTCTTCCATCTCTTTTACAGATCTTGTGTCCGTTATCTCAAACTGTCCGTCGCTTTTTGCCTCCTGTGCATGGCCGCCCACTTCCGTTACCGAACCCGCACTCATTTTCGTAACTCCGAGTCCTATAAGCTTATCTCTTAATTGCGCAGGCTCCCTCGTGGAAACGGTAATTCCGAGTCTTGGTAAAAACACTCTGTACGCACACATCGCCTGCACGAGATCAATGTCTTTTACGCTACAGGTCGCTTCGAATTCCGTAATCCCTTCGTGCTCGCAAATTCTCGGAAGCGAAACGGCTATATCGCTTCCCGGATATTTATCCTGAAGATACTTCGCATGCAGCCCGGTAAAGAATGTATCCTTGCGCCAGTCATCAAGCCCCAGAAGCGCCCCGATATTTACCGTGTTGTAATGCGCCATGCAGGCAAGCTCGGGGCTGTCGAGTCTTTTTTTGTAATTACCCTTCTCGCCTATCGGATGAAGACCCGGGAACATGTCCTCGTTATATGTCTCCTGAAACATCGTAAACCCGTCAACTCCCGCATTGTAGAGCATGGCATATTCTTCGGCACTCATCGAATAAACCTCAATGATAATCGAGTCGACGTATTTCCTTAAGATTTTTGCGCAGTCTGCAATGTATTCCGGCGGCGTTGCTTTCCTGTTCTCACCGGTAAGGATAATGATGTGTCTTATACCGCTCTCATTTATCGCCTTGCCTTCTCTTTCGACTTCTTCAAGGGACAAAATGCCGCGGCGCACCGGATTATTTTTGTTAAATCCGCAGTAAAGACATCCGTTATCACATACATTTGAGAGATACAACGGCGTAAAAAGAGTTATCGTCTTCCCGAAAAAACTCTCCGTCAATTCGTTTGACTTTTTTGCCATCGTCTCAAGCACATCCGCGTCCTGACCTGCAGGTGAAAGAAGCGTCAAAAAATCCTCAGGTGTCTTTGAACCTTTTTCAATGACACGCAATACATCATCTTTGGTTGTATTTTCAAAGAATGATTCGAAATCATAGCTTTTAAATTTTTTGTATGTTTCATAAAATCCCATGTCAGTCCCTCAAAAATCCCGTAAGAGGCGTTGAACGGGAAGCCGTATCCCTAACGGCGGCAGGTCCCGAAAGATATGCGTCTCTTCCTGCCTCAACCGCCATCGCGAACGCCTTTGTCATGCGAACGGGGTCTCCTGCCGTAGCTATCGCCGTATTGATAAGAACCGCGGCGGCACCCGTCTCCATACACTCTGCCGCCTCCGACGGCTTTCCGATTCCGGCATCCACAACGACCGGAATATCCATTTCCTCGCACAATATGCTTACGAGTTCTTTTGTTTTTAATCCTTTATTGGTTCCGATCGGAGCACCGAGCGGCATAACCGATGATGCTCCCGCATCTCTCATTCGACGGGCCGCATAAAGGTCGGGGCTCATGTACGGCATAACGGTAAATCCGTCTTTTACAAGAATCTCCGTTGCCTTAAGTGTCTCTTCGTTATCCGGCAAAAGGTATTTGTTGTCGGATACAACCTCGATCTTAACCCAGTCACCGCAACCGGCGGCTCTTGCAAGTCTTGCCATCCTTACCGCTTCTTCGGCATTTCTTGCGCCGTGAGTGTTAGGCATGAGTATGCAGCTTTCGGGAATGTGTCTTATGAGATTGTCGGTATCGGAATTAAAGTCCACCCTGCGAAGTGCGACCGTTACCACCTGAACGCCTCCCGCTTCTATGCATTTCGGGATAAGGCTGTCGTCACCGAACTTTCCTGTCCCAAGAAACAGACGGCTCTTTACCGGCGTCCCGTTTATAATCAATTCGTCATTACTCATAATATCAGCCACCACCTACAAATCTTAATATCTCAACGACACTGCCGTCATTTAACTTACACCCTTCAAATTCTTCAGGCTTAAGTATCACCTCGTCAACCTCGGCAATTATCGTCTCGGGATTTATGTCTTTTTCCTTAAGGATGTCAATAAGTGTTGCCCCGTCTTTAAATTCTTCATCCTGTCCGTTTAATCTGATATTCATGGTCATCTTCCTTTCGTAAAATAAAAGTGGTTTAGCGGTCCCTTGCCCTTCCCTAAGTCAAGGCCGTCTTTAATTGCGCCAAACACATAGATCTTTGCCCGGTGAACGGCGGTTTTCATGTTCATGCCGTTGGCAAGCCCCGCCGCAATCGCGCTCGACATAGTACAGCCGGTACCGTGTGTATTTTCATTTGCAATTCTTTTCGAAGAAAAATAAATCGGCTTTTCCTCATCGGTAAACAATATATCCGTGCAGTTTTCCGTATCCGCCTCGAAATGACCCCCCTTGATAAGGACGGCGCACCCAAAGTTTTCCCTCAGAGCTTTGCCTGCCTTTAAGATATCTTCTTCTGTGGTTATCGTATTTCCCGTGAGCTTTTCGGCTTCAGGGATGTTGGGAGTTATGATGCCTGCAATCGGAAGCAGCTTTTTCTTCATAACCGTTATGCTTTCCTCACATGTAAGACTGCTGCCGGATGTGGATACCATAACAGGGTCAACCACCAGATTTTTTACATTTCTTTCATTTAAGAAATCGGCAGTAACCGATACGGCATCGGCACCGGCAAACATTCCCGTTTTAACGGCATCGGGAACAATGTCCGAAAAAACACTTTCAAGCTGCTTTTTGATGAAGTCGGTCGGGACTTCCAAAATGTCGTCGACACCGAGGGTGTTCTGGGCGGTGAGTGCCGTAATTACACTCATGCCAAAGACGCCATTGGCACCGAAGCTCTTTAAATCCGCCTGGATTCCGGCGCCGCCGCTTGAGTCGCTGCCGGCAATTGTCAAACATGTCTTCATACTTATCTCCTTTGCAAAAAGCACCAATTACTCTCCGAAAATCTTTACTTCACCGCCGTCAAGAATCGCATTCATATTCTTAACTGAGCAGAAGTTACCGCACATACTGCAGGTATCTTCCTTCTCGGGGGCAGCGGATGCGCGGTAGGCTCTTGCCTTCTCCGGATCGATTGCAATGTCAAACTGCCTGTTCCAGTCAAGGACCTGCCTTGCATCCGCCATGGCATTATCTGCATCTGTCGCATGAGGAAGTCCTTTCGCAATGTCTGCCGCATGAGCCGCAATTTTGGAGGCCATGATGCCTTCTTTAACATCATCAAGGTCAGGCAGGCGAAGATGTTCGGCAGGTGTTACATAGCAAAGAAATGCCGCTCCCTGCCATGCCGCCATGGCGCCTCCGATGGCTGACGTAATGTGGTCATATCCGGGCGCTATGTCGGTAACGAGAGGTCCGAGTACGTAAAACGGAGCTCCGTGGCAAAGCGTTTTTTGGATTTCCATGTTCGCCGCAATCTGGTTCATCGGCATATGCCCCGGACCTTCTATCATTACCTGGACATCCTTTTCCCATGCGCGAAGCGTAAGCTCTCCCAGCGTCATAAGTTCTTCAATCTGTGCGGCATCCGACGCGTCATCGATACATCCCGGTCGGCACGCATCTCCGAGGCTGATGGTTACGTCATATTCACGGCAAATTTCCAAAAGCTCGTCGTAGTATTCAAAAAACGGATTCTCATTTCCCGTCATTTCCATCCATGCATAAATGATGGATCCTCCTCTGGATACTATATTCATCTTTCGCTTATTACGCTTAAACTTATTTACCGTCTCGCGGTTGATTCCGCAATGAATTGTCAGAAAATCAACGCCGTCCTCAGCGTGAAGTCTTACGACATCGAGCCATTCCTTTGCGGTTATCTTTTTTAATTCTTTCTTATAGTAGACAAGTGCGTCATAAATCGGCACGGTCCCAAGCATCGCCGGACACTTTGACGCAATATGGCGTCTGAAACTGCTTGTATCTCCGCATGAACTTAGGTCCATGATGGCTTCGGCACCGTAATTTACCGCCATGTCGACTTTTTTATATTCGACCTCCCAATCCTCGGCATCTCTTGAGGCTCCGAGGTTTACGTTTATCTTTGTTGTAAGCGCATGCCCTATACCGTTCGGATCAAGCGCCGTGTGATTCTTATTTGCGGGAATGATTACCTGTCCCTTTGCGATAAGTTCACGAAGCTTCTCAGGCTCCATATATTCTTTTTTTGCGACCGCTTCCATTTCTTTTGTAATGATACCGCGTTTTGCGGCATCCATTTGAGTCGTAAATTCTCTTTCCATATCTGCTCCGATTCTTCCTTATATATTTTAAAAAAAGATAAGACGCCGGAAGCGCCTTATCAAAAAAACTCTCTGTGACTTCCTACGTTGGCATTACCCAAATCAGGTTAAAGGGTCGAAGTTGATAACTTCCTCTCAGCCCGCTCACGGACTCCCCTGCATTTGTATTTACTTTTCACTTAATCTAACACTAAATTTTAACCCCGTCAAACTCTTTACATTTTGTTTACTTGATTTTATCCCGCCTCTTTGATATGTTAGGAGTTAATATGTTTTGACAAAGCTTAGGGCTTTGTTTTGGAAGGAAGATTTATGTTCCGACTATGGTGTAAATTATATGACGACAACGGTCGTCTGAAAAAAGATATCGTATTGGAAAACGGCGATGATATAAATCGCACGCGAAAGGTATTTGATGCCGTAAAAGACGCCTGCTACGAATTCGATCTGGCTGAGCCGATATGGCTTGAGGCCAACATTAAGGATTTTAAGGCGCATTCAAAAACACGCTTCCGCAAGGATAATTTCATGGAAAGCGTTGATTTTGAATACATGGAAATTCAGGTTATTGAAGAAGATTAATTGGAGTTAGTTTTATGCGCAAGTCATTAATGGCCAACTTTGTAGAACAGTTGGTTCAATTAAGATACAGAAAAAAAAGCCCCGAGGAGGTAGAAGAATTTTTAAATAAAAAATCACAACATAGTAAACCACAGTATTCCCTCCCTATATATCTCAGATTTAAATGTGATATAACGGAAAAGGATATGGACAATCAGCCTGTATATTATTTAAACGAATCATCCGATTCCGATACCGTGATAATTTATTTGCACGGAGGAGCTTTCGTTGATGAGATAACTGCTTTTCACTGGAAAATGATTGATCGTATTGCATATAAGACGAAATGCCACATGATAGTACCGCTCTATGAGCTTATGCCTTATGCCAATCATGATGATGCTTTTAAGTTTGTTGAGGATGTTTACAACTCATTGCTTAAAAGGTTTCCGGACAAAAAATTTATTTTAATGGGTGATTCCGCAGGTGGCGGACTGGCGCTCAGCCTCAGTGAATATTTTGCAACGGAGAATATCCCTACCCCGGATAAGCTTATACTTTTCTCGCCCTGGCTTGATGTATCGATGAGCAATCCGGAAATGGATGATTTCGTTGACAGAGACATTATGCTCTCACCCCCCGGTCTTGTAAGATACGGCATTCACTGGGCGGGAGACCTCGACACGCGTGACTATAGGGTCAGTCCGATGTTCGGCGATGTTAACGGGCTCGATAACGTTGACCTTTTCGTGGGTTCCGAAGAGATATTTTATCCCGACATATCGCAATTTTACGACAAATTAAAAAAGGCAGGAAAAAACTGTAATATCTACGTCGGTGAAAATCTCGGACACGACTTCCCGCTTCTTCCGACTGTCGAAGGAAGACGGGCGATTGATGAAGCCATTAATGATATCCTGGAAATGGAAGGGGCATAAATCAAAAAACAGGCATTCATATGAATGCCTGCTTTTTTTGTGAGCCCGCCGGGGTTCGAACCCGGGACACCTAGATTAAAAGTCTAGTGCTCTACCGACTGAGCTACGAGCCCAAAATTTTTGCTGCGCAAAAATTTGGAGTTTCTCCCTTCGGTCGAAACATCCTTTGGCTTCGCCAAAATCTTTGCTACGCAAAGCTTTGTGAGTTTCTCCCTTCGGTCGAAACATCACTTGGCTACGCCAAAATTTCTGCTTCGCAGAAATTTGGAGTTTCTCCCTGCGGTCGAAACATCCTTTGGCTTCGCAAAATTTCTACTGCGTAGAAATTTGGAGTTTCTCCCTTCGGTCGAAACATCCTTTGGTCAAAGACCAAAATTTCTACTTCGCAAAGCTTTGTGAGTTTCTCCCTTCGGTCGAAACATCCTTTGGTCAAAGACCAAAATTTCTGCTTCGCAAAGCTTTGTGAGTTTCTCCCGTTGGTCGAAACGTCACTTGGTTAAAGACCAAAATTTCTGCTTCATTTATTTGCCGATATAACTGGGCTAGCCGGATTCGAACCGGCGAATGCAGGGATCAAAACCCTGTGCCTTACCGCTTGGCGATAGCCCATTATCCGACCAGGGTGGATAGAGGGATTCGAACCCTCGACCTTCTGAACCACAATCAGACGCGCTGACCAGCTGTGCTATACCCACCATATTAGTATGCCCGAGAGGATTCGAACCTCCGACCCACGGCTTAGAAGGCCGTTGCTCTATCCAGCTGAGCTACGGACACACAAAGCGGGTGATGGGAATCGAACCCACGTATCCAGCTTGGAAGGCTGGTGTTCTACCATTGAACTACACCCGCAAAAAATAATATATTGGCTGAAATATCGGGGTGACAGGATTTGAACCTGCGACCTCCTGATCCCAAATCAGGCGCTCTAGCCAAGCTGAGCCACACCCCGTCAGCTCCTAAAATTCACTTGCGTTTTAAAGCTCTCTCTTCGCAACGCAAGTAGCATTATATTATAGCGGTTGACCCTTGTCAAGAATTTTTTTGTCATTATTTTCATATTTTAAAGACGTCTTTCTTCTGACGTCACGACAATATGCATTTATCTCGATACTGTCCATGTATACGTCAAATGCATGCTTGCCTTTTTTGTTAAAAAAGCCCATTTTAAGACACGTAAGCTCTACCACGTTAGTCCCCGCACTAAAATGAAATTCAATCGGACAGTCCATTATTTTACTGTATCCTGCAATAATCGCCTCATCGCAGCCTTTAGCCAGCTTTTCAAAAACAGCAGGGTCGACGGTTTCCGAGACTTTAACGTCATCCAAAATCTCCTGCTTCTTTCCGCCCTGCTCCATTATCACGCACGCCCTGACAAGACTTGACCCAAAATCATTCTTTATGATGTCATAACACGCATCCGTGATGAATTCAGATTTATATTCCCATGTTGTCGAAAAAGATACCTTCATGCCTCTGCGTGTACTTACGTTTCTTCTGTAAATCATTTTATCTCCAATCATCCCGCAAATGATACTTCAATCACCATACAGCGCGCATCCTTTGCGTAAGCTCTTATTTTTCCTTTGTGTTTTTCGGTTATCGCTTTCGCAACCGACAAGCCTATGCCGTATCCGCCCTTCCCCGAATTGCGTGATTTATCGGCTCTGTAAAATCTGTCAAAAAGTCCGTCGATATTATCCCTGTCCAGGTCATAATCGGTTGTATTGGTTACATCAAGAATGGTTCTACCCTTTTGCCGCCTTAAGCCGACATGAATGTATCCGCCTTCGGGCGAGTATTTATTCGCGTTATCAAGAAGAATGTTTACAAGCTTATACAGACTTTTTTCGTCGCCCTTAATACTTATCATATCTTCAATGTCGGTTGCAAGAGTTTTTCCTGCCGCCTTAACGGGTGCGGCAAATGACTTAACCGCTTCCTTTACCATATCGGAAAAAGGAAATTCTATCAGGACAAGCTCTCCGCCGCCCTCTTCCATCTTCGCAAGAAATATCAGGTCGTTGGTTAAAGCCGCAAGCCTTGATGTCTGATTCTTAATGTCATCAAGCCATTCGCTCTCACCGCTTTCCATCTCAAGAACCTCGGCATCGGCATTAATGATGCTAAGCGGTGTCTTAAGCTCATGCCCCGCATTCGTAATAAACTCTTTTTGCTTTTCGTAGCTCTCGGAAACAGGCTTTACTATGCGTCTTGAGAAAATAATTACAAGAACAAATACGGCACCCAGTCCGATAAGCGATACGACTATACTCATTAAAAGAGTATTCCTGAAGCTCGAAAGACTCCTCATGCAATCAAGAAAAATTATCCGTACTCCGGAATCACTCTCTGAGCGCACATATCTGTAATTGCCGTAAAATCCTTTCTGTCTTCCTGATGCGTAAACGTATGCCGCCATCTCCTTTGCCGACTCCGAATCGATGGCTGCAATCTGACCGACATCCGTCCCCGTTACGTTTCCGGAACTGTCAAGGCTTACGCTAAAAAACCTTGACTCGTAAGCCGTCTCCGGAGAATTAAGAAGCATGTGACCGTCCGGTCCGTGACCTCGCCCCTCACGTGTGAAGCTTTCGTTTTCTTTCGGAAAGGTCGGAGGAGTCGCCTCCTGTGTCGCACCGCTCTCCTGCTGCCCCGTGGACTCACTCTGTGATGAATCGGACTGTGCGAAATCCTGTGCTTCCATGTCAGGTCTCATGTCCCTTGGGAATTTACCGTCATTTTCCTTTAAGACGGTCAGTATCGCATCGGCATCATTGACCGTTTTGTTGTAGTTGATAATATTTATTGCGGACACAATGGTTCCAAGGACCACAAACATGGATATCATCGCAACCGCTATAAGTTTTATTCGTAATTTTTTTATCATTATTCTTTACCGAAATCCGTAAATTTATACAGCAGGGGCTTTCCCCTTTAAGCCTTAAGACTCCTCAAGTGAGTATCCGACGTTTCTTGTCGCTTTGATGACAACCTTTGATTTAAGTGCCGTCAGTTTTTTCCTGAGATACGAAATATAAACCCAGACTACATTGATATCCGCATCGGACTCATATCCCCATATCTTTTCAAGAAAATTTTCAGCGGAAAATATTCTGTGAGGGTTGGATATGAACATCTCCATCATCTGATATTCCTTATTGGTAAGCTTAAAGGATTCCGCCCCCGATGAAAGCTCGAATGTCGTCTGATCGAGTTCTATATCCGAAAACTTAAGCTTCGAGGAAGTCTGCGCAGTATTAACGCGAAGGATACTTCTTATTCGCGCGAGAAGTTCTTTCATATCGAACGGTTTTGCAAGATAATCATTTGCTCCGGAATCAAGACCGTACACCTTATCATCAACCTCGGCTTTTGCCGTAAGCATGATTACGGGAATGTTGTTTCCGGCTTCTCTTATTTTTTTAAGGACCGTGATTCCGTCCATCTCAGGCATCATGATATCAAGTATTGCGCCGTCGTACTCTCCGGCTTCCAGATAATCAAGTGCATCCTTTCCGTTATAGACGGGATCGACCTCATAATTATTTTTTTTAAGAACCGCACAGACGGCTCTTGATAATGAATGTTCATCTTCCGCAAAAAGAAGTCTCATATCTTTTCCTTTCTTTCCTTTATTCTTATGAACACACTACCGTGGAAACCTTAATTCAACTTTAAAATATTATATCAAAAAAAAATCCTAATTTTTAAGCTTCATTTAAGTTATGTCCTCTACACTTGCCTCAGAAAGAAAGAGGGGGTACAAAAAATGGCAAACAAAAACATATTCTCAAGAGTGGAAATAAAATACCTTCTTGATGACAAAGAAAAAGAAGAGCTTCTTAATCTTTTTAAAAATAAAGACCTGATGGTAAAGGATCCGCACGGTGATGCAACCGTCAGAAACATTTATTACGATACCGATTCTTTTCTTCTTGCAAGACGTTCAATCGAAAAACCCGTCTATAAAGAAAAGTTAAGGGTAAGAAGCTATAACACTTCTTCACTTTCCGATCCGGTATTTGTCGAATTAAAAAAGAAATGCAAAAAAACTGTATTTAAAAGAAGAATATTCATCCCTCAAAAGGATGCTCTTGATTTCCTGGCGGGCAGTCCTCTTCCGGATGATGAATTCGACAGACCGGACGCTAAGCCCACGGATGTCCAAATCGCCAAAGAGCTTACTTACTTCAGGGATATTTATAAAACACTTCATCCGGTAGTTTTTCTTTCGTATGACAGAGAAGCCTTCTACGGTAAAGACAATAAGGATTTCAGAGTAACCTTTGATACCAATATCAGATACAGGACTTCCGACCTTACGCTTGAGCATGAGCCGGACGGAGAGCTTCTCATAAGTCCGGGGCATTCAATAATGGAAGTAAAGCTTATCGAAGGAATGCCATTGTGGCTCAGCAGATTCTTATCGGACAAACAGATATTTAAAGCATCGTTTTCAAAATACGGTGCCGCATATAAAGATATGTTAAAGAAGGGGGAGATTAAAATTGGCAATATTTAACAGCATTTTCGGCTCACTTGCTTCCATTTCCATAGGTGCATTTATGGCATGTCTGGGAGTATCTCTTGCAATTGGAATTTTCATTACTTTTATGTATTCGAGACATTCCGATTCATCAAAAAGCTTTATGGCGACGCTCGCACTGCTGCCGGCCGTCGTATGCGTTGTAATAATGCTTGTAAACGGAAACATCGGTGCCGGTGTTGCGGTCGCAGGTGCATTTTCACTCGTACGATTCAGATCGGCTCAAGGGTCGGCCAAGGAAATCGGCGCCATATTCCTTGCGATGGGCGCGGGCCTTATCGCGGGGATGGGATACCTGTTGTTTGCGGCAATCTTTGCGGTAATCGTCAGCATCGCATTTATCGCATTTTCCAATGTTAACTTTAACGCAGGAAAATCCGGACTTCACAAAACACTTACGATAACAATACCCGAAACGCTCGACTACACTCACGTATTCGATGACATATTTGAAAAAAATACTTCAAGCCATGAGCTTACACATGTAAAAACAACCAACATGGGCAGCCTTTTCAAGCTCTCATATGACGTCACTTTAAAGAATGAAACAAATGAAAAAGCGATGATAGATGAGATCAGAGAACGAAACGGCAACCTTGAAATATCAATCAATAAAACACAGACTGCAAAAGCGGAATTATAAAGGAGAATGAACATGAAGAAGAAATTATTATTTGCAACCGTTACACCTGCCATTGCAGCATCCGTACTTCTTGCGGGGTGCTTCGGCTCTGCCCCGCAGGAGACAACCGTCACGGAAAGTGTGACAGTTACGGAGAGCACGGAAGAAACTGCCGCTTCAACCTCAGGGCAAAGTGCTTCCGCATCCGTTCCCAATGTTGAAAATACAACCATCGACATTGCAAACATGTTCACCGACAGGGACCTCGTTCAGACTTTCGATGAGGCAGGTGCCGTTACCGTAAACCTTAACAGCCCGTCAAATGCGGACGGCGTAAGCGTTTCCGGTGATACGATTACCATTTCAAAAGAAGGCGTGTATATACTTACGGGCACGCTTGCAAACGGCACCGTAAAGGTTGAAGGCGCGGATACGGACAAAATTCAGCTCGTCCTTGATAACGCAAGCATTAATTCAAACTCTTACGCGGGAATCTACGTAAAGAATGCCGACAAGGTATTTATCACAACCAAAGAAGGAACGACCAATACCGTTTCAAACGGCGGCACTTTTACACAGACGGACGACAGCAACGTTGACGGGGCAATATTTGCCAAAGATACGATAACTTTAAACGGCAAGGGAACCTTAAACGTCACATCCAAATCCGGGCATGGGATTGTATCAAAGGATAACGTTAAGATTACGGGGGGAACTCTTAACGTGGATTCAGCCGATTCCGGCATACAGGGCAAAGACAGTGTGCGCATTGCCGGAGGCGACATCAACATAAAAGCCGCACAGGATGCCATCCATTCCGAAAATGATGAGGATGCGACGAAAGGCTTCGTATATATTCAGGACGGCAATGTTACAATCGATGCCTATGACGATGCGATACACGCAGGTCCCGAAATTCTCATTGCAGGCGGCAACATAAAAATTACGAACTGCTATGAGGGATATGAGGCAGATATCGTAAATATCGCGGGCGGATCATCCGATGTCACTGCAAGTGATGACGCAACAAATGCCATGAACACTTTAAGGATTTCTGACGGAAAAGTTTATCTTAATGCAGGGGGAGACGCTCTTGACTCCAACGGAGACATAATAATCACGGGCGGTGAGACTTATGCGTCAGGATCAACCAACAACGGCGATTCCGTTCTTGATTACGACGGAAAGGCTTCAATCTCAGGGGGAATACTCGTGGCAACGGGCATGAGCGGAATGGCTCAGAATATGGGATCCGAATCAACACAAGGCTCCATACTTACCGCAACACAAAATCAGTCGGCAGGAACAACAATTGAGATAAAAGACGAATCGGGAAATACACTTTGCTCTTATACGGCACCCAAGGCTTACGACAGCGTTGTCATAAGCGCACCGGAAATTAAAAAAGGAGGCACCTATACCGTTACGGCAGGTACCTCAAGCACTGATATTGTTATGAATGATATTATCTACGGCACGGGCATGATGGGGGGAATGCCCGGCGGCATGCAGGGCGGCAGACCTAACGGTCAGATGGACAGCCCGAACTTAAAAGACGATCCGAGAACCCTTAATGACGAAAGCAAGAGACGCTAAATCAATACTGCCCTTTAAGAATCTTTTTTAAGGTCTTTTTGGAATAGATGGTATTTGTCTCATACTCATCGAAGAACCTGTTCCAGTTAACCTCTGAATGTTCAAGATGCCTTGAATACACATGAAAAATTTCGGCTATATCATCACAGGAAAGCTTCCCGTTCTTTATAAATTCCATGGTGCATATATGTCTGCAACAGATAAATGCTACAACGGCGGTCTTGGCCGCCGTTAATATTTTGGCATCATATACGGCTTCCATGATATATCTGTAAAAATAATAAAACGCAAGCTCTTCGAGCGCTCTTGAAAGCTGCGGAATCTTTTTACAGACTTCCCTGTAATCATCATCCGTTATCTCGAATTCATGTGTATCATCAACATAATCATCCCATTTCGGGTTTACGGTTTCCATGCCGTCAAAAGGCTTAAAAAACATCTTAACGGGATCTTTATGGCCCCTGTATGCGCTTGTCGGGTCTTTTGACTTACCGCAGTCATCTTCATACTCCTGCGCTATGTCCAGAATATCCGACAGCTTATCTTCGACCGGCCGTTTCTTATCGGCAAGACACATAAATATTCTTGAACGCAGATCCTTTAACTCAAAAAACAATTCGGCATCAATATCATTTAACTCAAGCCTCAGATCATCATCCTGTTTTGAAACGATGACTGAGAGCTTTTTTTTATTTACCATGAGCTGAGCCGCGGTAAAGCATGAAGGAACAAGACCTATCTCTCTTGTCTGACCGTAGTCTCTTATGAATCTCGGATAATCGGTGCAGGTCTCGCAAATAGCCTCTTCTCCAAGCTCCTTTATGATGTCGCAAAGATTTTCTTTATCCAAAAAAGGACACCTCTTGTCCTCACTAAGCTCAAAGGAACAGCCCTCACCCTTTTTCTTGGGTACCATGACTTCCTTTAAGCGTTTGCCGAGTGCCCCTTTAACGGTCTTATAAAAATGGTACTTCTCATCATCAACATCAACCTCCCAGCCAGCACAACAGGTATCCTCACAGGCAGAGGCGATGCATTTAAAATCTTTATAATAATCAGGTTGCAATATTTTCATTTTCATTTTTCCCGTTTTTGTATCTTGTTTTTTGAACAATCCATATGACTATGGCGGCCGCCACCATAAAGATTGCTATAAATTGAGATGTGGAAAGTGCTCCCACGCTTCCTCTGTCGTCATTTCTTAAGAACTCAATCAAAAATCTTCCGACACTGTACATAAGAAGATATCCTACTATGAGAGTTCCCGGCGTTCTGTTCTTACCGCGTGTAGCGTAATCTATTATTAAAAGAATCGCCGCAATCGCAAAATCTCCGATTGCCATATATACCTGCGTCGGCACCAGAGCCACGCCTGAAGGCGCGTCACACCCCGGAGGAAATACTATACCCCATTCCCCGGGACCTGCGGGGCGACCGTAGCAGCATCCTGCCATAAGACACCCCAGTCTTCCGAACCCCTGGCCTATCGCAAGAGACGGAATCAGAAGATCGATATATCTTGCAAAAGAAATCTTTGTAAGCTTAGTATATAGAACACTGAATGATATGCCACATATCAAACCGCCGTATACGACAAATCCCGACGGTCCCAAAACGCCCCACGGATCATCGGCCAGTCTGTCATGCTCCACGATTATATATAAAAGTTTTCCGCCGCCAAATCCGACTATGGTACTCCATAAAATCATACCCAGGACTTTGTCGGCATTTAAGCCTGCTCCCTTGGCTCTCAGGGTAGCAATTATTACGGCTGCAATTATTCCTATTCCAATCATTAATCCATAGCCATGCAAGGAAAAAGACCCTATTTTAAAAATAGTATAAGCCATTTGCTTCCCCCTCTTGAAATTGTGAAAAAAGTGTGATAGAATGCATACGTAAATGATAGATAGTATATCATTTATATCAATATCATCGCCCCCGCTTCGATTTAGTAAGCGAACGGGTCAAGGGAGTCGCTATTTACCCCCCTCATGCGACTCTCTTTTTTATTGCTTTTATTTTATTTTCCTTCCAGAAGTTTATTTAATCCTTTTTCATCCGTTACTACCGCTTCATAGAAGTCCTGATCGTTTTCCGCTCTCTTTAAAGTAAGGGTAAATGATCTGTCCATCGACTCCATTACACCGGCGCGGGCCGGAGCAAGGCATTCAAGGAGGCTTTCAATCTCGTTCTTTCCGAAGTCGTAGTCCTTTGCTTCCATACGATACGTACCGTAAAGCATTCCGTTAACATTATTTAAATTCTCTACGTCAATGTCACTCTCTTCTCCGGTATCCTCAGAGGTCTGCAGCGCATTGGAGGTCTCCGCAACCTTTAATGTGGCAGACTGAATGTTTTTCGGAAGCTCTGCAGGATTAAACTTCAGTGCGCCTGCCATACCGAGGCTTTCAAGAACTTTAATCGTATTGGTATATTCCGGATATACGTATATTTCGTCAAAACCGGATTTTTCGTAGTATAAAATCAAATCTCCCGTCGGCATGCTTTCTTTAAGCTTTTTACTGCTGAACTTCAGACTGTCTTCCTTTATGGCCTTCGTAAGATTCTTAACCTGTTCTTCGGATAAATCCACTCTTTTCTTATCCTTTGCATCCATAAGATCCGCAAAATTCCATCCGCCAAGCTGCGCCTGCTTATATGCGTTATTCTCAATGTATGCCGTAGGATAGAATCTCTCCCTGTAGGTCTCAAGCTCTGAAAGGTTATCGATGGTCTCCTGTGAAACCGTAAGATCGATATCATATTTTCTGTAGAGCTTACGTCCGTTATTTAACTCAAAGCCTACATAAACTTCCGTATAAGCTCTTCCGTTCGCGTTCTTATACTTGGTACCTTCACTTGCAACATCATATATCTTATCGAAATCTTCGATAAACGTATTCGTAAGAAGCCAGTCGGTATCTCTTGCATTTATGCTGTCTTCATTCTCCATGAAGCCTCCGAGAAGTCTGAGCTGTCCCGAGGTGTCGGAGCTTGCAACCGACATGCTTTTTACATTCTCTTTTGCGGGTATGTTTCTGTTAATGCCGAACGGATCGCAAAACAGAATCAGGATAACAACGGTCACTCCGCCAAAAATTACTCCGCCTGATATAAAATGCCTTTTGTTGGTCTCAATGTCGTAATCAAACAGATACTGAATGGCAATATTGACGACGAATGCACCTATATAGGTTCCCAGTATAAACATGAATGTGGCTTTATTATCGGAAAATACCGTAAATATCATTCCGGCAACCAAGGCAACAGGTATTCCCCAGATTACCTTTACGATGCCGCGCATCCTGTCATAAAGCATGGCATAACCGGGAGTATCCTGCGTACGAAGCTTTACAAGCTTAAACGAAAGGGCCGTTCCTGCCGCAATAAATACACCGAGTGAAATCCATCCCCAGACGCTTGACGGTCTTTCCGCCACGATTCTGAATGCCGTAACGGGAGAAAAATACATAAAAGGTGAATCGGACATGTGCTCGTACGGGATATATATTCTTGAAAAGAATCCGTCCTTAAATCCTCCGATAAGCGCACCGCACATGGGAGCATATCCCAGGAAAAGCCCGCACATAAGGAGCCCCGTTATTATCTTGCCCGTAAGGACCATCGCCAGTACACAAGCTGCATATATGGCCGTAAAACCGACTATTACGATACCGAGCGTGGAAAAAGCCATTCCGATATTAGGGGCTGAAAAAGCAACATTAATCGGAGCTATCGCAAATATTGCAATCAGGGCGCCGATAAGCACAGGAACAATTCCCGCAATGTAACCTCCGAGCCATCGAACCTTAAACCATGTATCTTTATCGACATTTCTGCCCTGGTATTTCATTTCGGGGTCTTCTAAATCAAGATATGCAAAACCCGTAACGGCTGCCAAAATAGCCGCACCCGTAACAATATAGTAAATACTTCTGTTACGCCACCCGAGGACTAATTCCGTAGCATTGTCTTTGGTTACGATAGTCCCTATATAATCGGTATTGCCTTCAGAAACGGACGAAAGGAAAATCTGATAAAAAATCGGATATGCAACAATACTTACCGCAAAAATAAGTATTATCATCCATAATCTTTTTCTTAAATCAGCTTTCAGAAGTTTTCCGAAGGTAATATTCATATGCGACCGCCTCCTTTTTCTTTTAACTAACTAATTTATTATATCATAAAAAGAAAAGAGTATATATAGGAGACTCCCATATATACTCACTGCTTATTACTTCTTATATCATCACGTCGTGCCTTCTCTTTTTTTCTTGTTCGTTCCCGCGAACTGAAGCAAAACGATAAGCGCGATTCCGATGAAGAATGCTATCCAGTTAAATGTTCCTATGGAAAGAGGCGGTTCCGGATTCTCTAAGGTCGTCGGTCCCATAACTATTGCAAAAAGGGAACCGAGCATCAGACCTATTATGAGGAACATCGTCTGATGTCTGAATCTGCTCAGGCAATATTCAATCAACTTAACGACACTGAGTGCTCCGACTACCATACCGGCAGCAAATATTATAAGTGCCGGCAGATAAGAAATGTGCATATGCAGCAATTCCTTTCCGGCCGTCATAACCGGTATGTAAAGCCCCATAACCAAAAGGATGGTGGAACCCGATATACCCGGCAAAAACATGGCCGATATCGATATGCATCCTCCAAGGAAAATATAAATAATACTTCCTATATTCAGATGAGATACACTCATAATAATCGTATCGCCTGAGTTGCTCTTAAAAATTGTAAGAAGCACTACCGTAACTATTCCTATACCGATGAATATAAGATAGTAAGGCTTAAATTTAAGCTTATTCTCCGCCTCTTCCTGTAACTCTTCATAAATCATTACCGGAATGGATGCCATAATAAATCCCATAAACAGAGAGCTGATCGTGTAAATATGTTTTTCGAACATACTTGTCAGGACCAAAACGGCAACAATCATACCGATTGCCCAGCCGATACCTATCTTGATGAGATAAAAGGCGGCATCCTTTTTCTTGCTTTTATCACCGTAGAATATATCATTAATACTGCCTATGAAGTCCTCGTAGAAGCCCATGATATAGGCAACCGTGCCCCCCGACACACCGGGTACGCTGTCTGCAAGAGACATACATAACCCGTTAATCATCGTCCTTATCATCACTCACGCTCCCTGATATTCAAATCCCGACCACGTTTTTTACCGTCTCATATTCACGAATAAGATTTCGAACGGTACCTCTGGCGGCTTCATACATATCTTCCATCTTCTCTTCTTCAGGTCTGTTATCCTGGAATGAAAAATATGCGGCACTTCTCTCAGCTGAGAAAATATTCTTTTCTCTCTCTTCCTCGTCCATCTTTCTGGTCTCATCAACCAAAGACATGGTATCCTTAATAACCTCTCTGATCTCCGCTATCTCTTCTTCGGAGAAACTAAAGAATGTCATTTTAAAAAGTACGTCACCGACAAAAGGAACAACGCCGTAGCTGTCAACATTCTCTCTGTCTACTTTAAATCCAAGCACTTCGTTCCACGGACAGCATTCATACATCACGGCCACCGGTAAAACAGTCACTCCGGCAAGCTTGCCTGCTTCTTCTCCTGAAAGATTCGCTACTTCTTCAAAAGAGACAGATGCCAACTTAGATGAAGAACCCAAAGCTTCCTTTAATTCTTCTGCATTATAGGCGGCAACCTCATTTTCAGTCTTACCGCATCCGGTATAATCAATACCAACGAATACACATCCCGTATCAACGGGCTCAAGATCCATTAACTTGGCATATACTTCTTTGTATTCATCAACCGAATCCGTATCAAGATATTTGATTATTTCCTCCGGACTGCATTCTTTTAATATGTCTTTAAAAGTCAACATGATATCTCCTGTCATTAAAAGGTTTAAATTTACTCGACCTATTATACTATCTTTTTATAAATTTTTCATTAAAATTTTTATCACGTTTTATAAGAATTGTTTACCAAAATCTTTCAAATCCTGATTTTAATTACGTACGGAAAACTGTTTTTCCTTTGCGGTCTTATCCGCCTGTGAATCCTTAGGTGTGACTATTACGGCTTTCGGGCATGAGGACTTCTCTATAAGCGCCCCTATTTTGGTATCCTTCCCGGGAATACCGATGCTTTCGAGATTCTCATTCTCATCAAAAACCATATCGCCTATCTCCTGCATTCCTTCGGGAAACGCGACCGCTTTCAGAACATGACAGCTCTTTAGAGCCTCTGATCCCATTTTCTTTAAGCCCTTGCCCAGAGTAATCTTTTCGAGCTCTTCGCAGTTAATAAATGCACGCTCTCCTATCTCCTCAACGCTGTCCGGAATAATAATCTCTTTGCAAAATCTCCTTGCGAAGCTGAGTTTCCCGAGCTTTTTGACAGGATATCCGTCGATTGAATCCGGCACCTTAATTACGCCGGCATCCTCGTTGCAATAGTCTATTACATAGTAATCCTTTTCAACGTGTCCCCTGAAGTCCCCGAAATCACGGCTTACGGAAATTCCGGCACGGTCTTTGCTGTCCCGAACAAATACCGTGGTCTCGGATTCCGATTCCTGTGCGATGTTCGTGGCTGTAACCGCACTGTCACTCCAAAACGGCGAAAACAATATATTTCTGTAATCTGAGTTTAAAAACCAAACAAGCGCAGCAACAGCTGCTGCGCTAATTATAATCGTTATAATCTTACCCTTCATTTTCCTTTTTAAATATCTCAAAAGCAAAGTCTAAAACAGGTTTTTTGGGTTTCGGCGTAAATATCGAAACCAGCGGCACTATGCCAAGACCCGCAAGCATACAGAATGCTCCGGCATTAATCGGTGACTGAAGAAGTACCGGGAATGCCGATTTGCAGAAGATGTTCAAAAGCATAACCGTGCAGGAGAAAATAAAGTTCACCCAGCATGCCGCAACGGTCGTTCTCTTCCAGAACAGGCCGTAAAGGAACGGCGCAAGGAATGCTCCCGCAAGTGCTCCCCACGATACTCCCATAAGCTGCGCTATAAAGGTAACGCTGGACTTATACTGGAGAATCGCGATAAATACGGAAATCGCAATGAATACCACGATGAAAATCCTCATGATAAACACCTGCTTTTTCTCGCTTAATTTGTTCTTTCTGTTGGCATTTATCAGATCAAGAGTTATCGTGGAGCTTGATGTAAGCACAAGTGATGAAAGCGTCGACATGGATGCTGACATAACAAGGATTACGACAAGACCGATAAGGATATCCGGAAGACCGCTAAGCATCGTAGGAACGATTGAGTCGAATCCGTTGGCCGCGATATCTATCTGACCTGAGAAAAGTCTTCCGAATCCGCCGAGGAAATAGCATCCTCCGGCTACAACAAGTGCGAATATCGTTGAAATAACGGTTCCCGGTCTTATTGACTTCTCTGACTTAATCGCATAAAACTTGGTAACCATCTGAGGAAGCCCCCACGTACCGAGGGACGTTAGAAGCACCACTCCCAGCAGATTCAGGGGATCGGGCCCCAGGAACGAATTAAATATACCCGGAGTTGATGAAACGCTCGCATCGTTTACCTGTGCCAAACCGTCGAGGGATGCCATCAGGCCTCCCTTTGTATTAAGTACTGCAACAATAACCGCAACAATACCGAAGAGCATGACGATACCCTGGATAAAGTCGTTAATCGCGGTAGCCATATATCCTCCGGCGATTACGTATACACCCGTAAGAACGGCCATGATTATTACGCAGACGGAATAATCAATGGAAAATGCCATTCCGAAAAGTCTCGACAAACCGTTATAAAGGGATGCCGTATACGGAATCAGGAATACGAAGGTAATGATTGATGCCGCAATCTTAAGTGAATTGTTACCGAATCTTTTCTCGAAGAAATCGGGCATCGTCTTGGAATTCAGATGCTGTGTCATTCTTCTCGTTCTTCTACCAAGAATCACCCATGCAAGAAGCGATCCGATCAAAGCATTACCGATACCGGCCCATGTAGCCGATATTCCGTATTTCCAACCGAACTGTCCCGCATAGCCGACAAAAACTACCGCGGAAAAATACGAAGTTCCGTACGCAAATGCGGTAAGCCAGGGCCCTGCCCCTCTGCCTCCCAGCACAAAGCCGTCAACATCTCTTGCCTGCCTGCGGCAGTAAAATCCGATGGCGACCATAAGACTGAAAAAGGCAATTAACATGATAATCTTAATGGCCATCTTTCTCTCCTAATTAATCAACAATGAACAAACAATAAATAATTTAATGGAAATCGGAATTTATTCCCACTCCAACAACTCTAACCCTGCATTACGAAGTGCGTTCTCGGCAGCGTCTATATCCTGAACACGAAGAATTATATTGGCATGATCCGCCTTATCTCCTCCCAGAAACGCGTACATGTACTCCACATCAACTCCCATATTCCCGAGAATGTTAATAACTTCATTCAGGCTTCCGGGCTCGTCTGCAATGGTAACTCCGATAACTCTGTTAAACTTGGCTATAAATCCCGCATCCTTAAGAACGGTTGTAGCCTCGTAGACATCGTCGGTTATCATTCTGACTATACCAAACTCACTTGTCTCTGCCACGGACATGGCTCTTATATTGATGCCGTTATCCGAAAGAGTCGAAGTAAGATTTGCCAAGGCGCCCGATTTGTTTTCCAAAAAAACTGAAATCTGTGAAACACTCATACGAATACCTCCCGATATTAATTTTCCGACTATTAATAATACCTTGAAATCGCCATATTATCAATAAAAAAATTGTCCGGATTTTACCCAAACATACTTTTGTGTTAAAATATATGTATCGGCAATTATTATATGATCGTTTTTTTAGTTATTGGAGGGGATTTTATGAAATGTAATAATTGTGGACATAAGATTCGCGTAAGCGATGATTATTGTACTTATTGCGGGGCACCGATTAATTGGATGGGAGAGAATTCCGACCGGTTCCCCGAAGAGACACATGAACCCGGCAAAAAAAAGGCTGTCAAATGGGTGGCATGGGGGGTTGCTGCAGTCATCGGTATAGCTGCCGCAGTTATTATTGCGGTTATTGCCAATACCGCAGGCTCCGGCACTACCGCAAATCCGACCGATGTTGCGGAAGAAACCGAGGTCACGACAACGACTACAACTACCGCAACGACTGAGCCTGCGACCACGCAGCCCGAAACAACTCAGCCGGAGAAAAAAAGGGGACGTAACGATTCTCGGAAAGATGACAGAGACAATGACTTCTTCGACGATTTTGAAGATGACGGAGTTACGGATGATATGTTGGATTTCTTAAGAACGAAAGGATATGAGGTTCGCGATTCTATTATTCGCAGCGGAGAGGATATCAGAGATTCAATTACCGACTTCTTTACTCCCTACGAGTAACAATTCACAAAAAATGACAGGTCTTTAATGTAAGGCCTGTCATTTTTTGATATTTCGAATACTTTATCTTTGGGAAACGCTTAGCGAATTGTTTAGCGAAATGCTTAGCGAAATGCTTAGCGAAATGCTTAGCGAATTGCTTAGCGAAATGCTTAGCGAATTGCTTCCCCTTAAGAGACGCCGGCATTCATATAAGTTTATAATACCTGCTGCGGATACTGACTTTACGCGATATAAGTGTCTCAGACGATGTCGTTTTTTAAGGCTCTTCATATTCCAATTCCGGATATTCTATCTCCACAAGGCACAGTCCCTGAGGCGGTGCCGTCTTTCCGACCAGGCTTCTGTCACCGGTTCGAAGCGCTTTTTCTATATCTTCAGGCGTAACCTTCCCTGCGCCTCCGGCCGCCGCAAGAGTCCCGGCTATTATGCGGACCATGTTATAGAGGAAGCCGTTTCCCTTTACTCTTATCTTAATCTCGTCGCCCTCTTTTAACACGCTTATCGAATAAATGATTCTTACCGTATTCTCGACCTGAGTCTTCGCACTGCAAAATCCCTTAAAATCATGCGGTCCTATGAGCAAAGATGCCGCCGCTCTCATCTTATCGATATCGAGGTCTGCTTTTAAGTGCCACGTATAATTCCTTCGTGCAGGCAGTGGAAATTTGGTATTTAGTATCGTATATTCGTAAGTTTTATAAGTGTCTGTCTTTCTCGGATGAAAGTCAGGGGGAACCTCAAATGATTCCACAACGCTTATGTCGTCCGGAAGCATGGTATTTAACGCATAAGAGAATCTCTCCGGCGGAATGGTCGAATCCGTATCAAATACGGCGACATTTCCCAAGGCATGCACGCCCGCATCGGTACGGCTCGCTCCGATAACCTCGACAGGAGAGCCCGTAAGCTTTGTCAGCGTATCATTTAACACGCCCTCAACAGTTACGGTATTCGGCAAAGCCTGCCAGCCGTGATAAGCCGTCCCGTCATATGAAACTCTTAAAAAAACTCTTCTCATAAACCGAAAACCCTCATTACAATCACCGATGCCAGATATGCACCGATAATGCCATAGGCAATAAAATCATGAACAGTATACATAAGCGGTTTCATCTTCGTACGACCGTCCCCGCCGCTATAGCATCTTGCCTCCATGGCAGTCGCCAGGTCATTTGCTCTTCTGAACGCCGATACGAAAAGCGGTACAAGAAGCGGAATCATGGCTTTTACCCTTTTCATGATATTCCCGCTTTCAAAATCCGCTCCCCTTGCCATCTGAGCCTTCTTTATCTTGTCGGTCTCCTCGGTAAGAATCGGAATAAACCTGAGTGCGATAGACATCATCATCGCCATCTCATGCACCGGAACCTTAAGCGGCTTTAAAAATCTGAGCCCCTTTTCCATACCGTCCGTCAGTCTCGTCGGCGTTGTGGTCAGCGTAAGAATGGACGAACCTGCCACCAGGTACGCAAGTCTTGCCGCGATAAATACCGCAAGCCACACACCTTCCCAGTTGATAGTGATAATCCAGAAATGCACTATCACAGAATCACCGGGCGTAAGAATCAGGTTGAATATCACGCTTATGATAAGGAGCGGGATAATCGGCTTAATTCCTCGCAAAATGAAGGATACCGGAACCTTTGATAATATTATTACCGCTACAAGAAAGACGCTTATCGGAATAAATGTAAAAAACGTCTTTCCTATAAAGAGCGATGCTATATACACAAGCGTGCCAAGCAGCTTCACTCTCGGATCCAGCCTGTGAATGACCGAATCCGCAGGATAGTATTGTCCTAATGTAATATCCTTAAACATTCCTTCTCCTAAAGTTATCAAGTATCGGCTCTATGGCTTCCTCCACCGTCAGAGCACCGTCTCCCGTATTAAATCCCGCTTCTTTTAAATCTCTCATCAGATAGCACATCTGAGGCGCGGAAAGCCCCATGCTCTCAAGCTCATCGATATGCTGAAACACTTCCCTTTTATCACCGTCATATTCGATTCGCCCGTTATTTATCACAATTACTCTCTCAACGTATTCGGCAATATCATCCATGCTGTGGGACACCAAAATAACGGTATTTCCCGTCTCTTTTCTGATGGTGCTGACGCTTCCGAGTATCTCATCCCTTCCCTTAGGGTCGAGTCCCGCGGTCGGCTCATCAAGAATCAGCACTTCAGGCCTCATGGCAAGCACTCCCGCTATCGCCACACGCCTTTTTTCACCGCCCGAAAGGTCGAAAGGGGATTTTTTATAATAAGACTCATTAATCCCTACAAGTGAAAGCGCTTCCTTTGCGAGTTTGGTTGCCTCTTCTTCGGAAAGTCCGAGGTTTTTGGGACCAAAGCAGACATCCTTTAAAACGTCCGTTTCAAAAAGCTGATATTCGGGATACTGAAAAACAAGACCCACGTGTCCCCTGAATTCCCTTCTGTCAAAGCCGTCGGAAAAAATGTCCTTCCCGTTCCAGTAAACCTCTCCTTTAGTTGCGCGAAGCAATCCGTTCAGGTGCTGGATAAGCGTGGATTTGCCGGAGCCCGTATGTCCGATGAGACCGATAAATTCATTTTCTCTTATCACGAGATTAATATCATCTATCGCTTTCTTGGCATAGCTTGTCCCGGAATCGTATTCATATGTAAGATTACGCGTTGTAAGTTCCATGAATTCTCTTTAGTTCCTTTACCAATTCTTCACGTGTAAGTATTCCGTCTCTTACGGGAAGGCCCCTTTTCTTAAGCTCAAATGCAAGCTTAGTAACCTCAGGTACGTCCAGCCTGAGTTTTTGCATTACCTCAACCTCGGAAAATACTTCCTCGGGAGTACCGTGCAAAACAACCTTTCCGCCTTCCATAACAAAAACCCTGTCTGCATCCGTTACTTCTTCCATATTATGCGTAATGAGGATGACCGTTACATTTTGATCTTCATTCAACCTGTGCAGGACATTTATAACGTCGGCACGGCCTTTGGGGTCAAGCATTGCCGTAGGCTCGTCTGCAATGATACACTTCGGATTCATGGCAAGAATGCCTGCTATTGCGACCCTTTGTTTTTGGCCTCCCGAAAGCCTGGTGGGTGAACTGTCCTTATATGCATACATTCCGACCGCTTCCAATGCCACTTCGACTCTCTTCCATATCTCAGGCGTCGGAACACCGATATTCTCCGGTCCGAATCCGACCTCCTCATCAACGACAGATGCCACCATCTGGTTATCGGGGTTTTGAAATACCATACCCGCACTTTCCCTGATATCGGGAACGGAGCCGGAATCCGCAGTGTCCATCCCGCAAATATAAACGGTACCCTCGCTTGGCACAAGAAGCGCATTCAGATGCTTTGCAAATGTGGATTTACCTGACCCGTTATGCCCGAGCACGGCAATAAAGTCCCCTTCCTGCACTTCCATCGTTACATCATCAAGCGCTCTGTAGGAAATCTCTCTCCCCTCTTCGTCCCTGTTTTCGTAATCGTATGCTATATGTTTTACATCAATTATCGGCATCAAACTTTCCACCCCAGAAAATATTTAAGAATCATTATAACAGACTTTTCACTTTCAAAACAGTTGAAAAAATAAACATATTCACTGTCTCTTTAAGAGTCGACGCAACAAAAAAAGGCGACCGTTGTCGCCTTCTTCTTAAACAAGCTCTAAAATTACTTCCATCGCTCCGTCACCGCGTCTCGGTGCAACCTTGATGATTCTTGTGTATCCGCCGTTACGGTCTGCGTAACGAGTTGCAATCTCATCAAAAAGCTTTGTAGTAAGATCGATCTCTTTTGTATTTCTCTTTCTTCCTGCAGGCTCATTCGGAACAACCTTTACCTTGTAAAGGTACTTCTCCATCTGTCTTCTTGCATGAAGTCTTGAAGGATTATCCTTCTTAATCTCTTTTTCAACGGTATCATAAACAACAACTTCCTTGCCGTCTACCGTCTCCTTCATTCTCTTGCCGTCGGCATCCTTCTGAGGAACCTTGGCAGTAACGGTAATTGTCTCGTAATTGTCCTTCTCACGAACAGCGAGTGCGATGAGCTTCTCGGCAATCTTCTGAACTTCCTTAGCTCTTGCCTCTGTTGTGATAAGCTTATCATTAAGGATAAGCGCCGTTACCTGGTTTCTGAGTAATGCCTTACGTGCTGCGGAATCCTTTCCGAGCTTTCTGTATTTTGCCATTTTTTATAATCCTCCAATTATGCATCAGCTGTCAATCCGGTTGATTCGACCCGATCGATTCGACATGCTCTTTCGGACTTACTGTCGCGCTGATAATTATTCTCCGTTTTTCTTGAGTCCAAGTCCCAACTCATCTAACTTCAGACGAACCTCATCAAAAGATTTTTTACCGAGGTTTCTTACTTTCATCATATCGTCTTCAGACTTATTGCAGAGATCTGCAACAGTATTGATCCCTGCTCTCTTCAGACAGTTGAATGATCTTACGGAAAGCTCCATATCCTCGATACTCATGGACATGGTCTTTACCTGTTCATCATTCTCGCTCTCAAATGTATCATCAGCGATCTCTCCGTCTTCGGAAAGGTTGATAAATACCTGAAGATGCTCTTTTAAAACTCTTGCCGCATGGCTTAAAGCATCCTCCGGTGCGATTGCACCGTTTGTAAATATCTCAAGTGTAAGCTTATCAAAGTCAGTATCACGACCGACTCTGGTGTCGCATACTTCCATATTCACTCTCTGAATAGGTGTATATATGGAATCAACTGCAATAATACCTACCGCATCGTCTTCGTTTTTGTTGCGCTCAGCGCTTACATAACCACGTCCGTTACGGATATATATCTCCATATTTAATTCGCTGTCAGGCGAATCAAGGTGAGCAATCTCAAGCTCGGGATTAATAATCTCGATATCGGCATCAGCCTCAATATCGGATGCGCGTACAACTCCCTCGCCTTTTGCTTCAATACGTGCAACCTTCGGTTCTGCAGTTGAAGAGCTGTTAGTTATAACAAGCTGCTTGATGTTCATAACAATCTCGGAAACGTCTTCCTTAACGCCCGGGATTGAACTGAATTCGTGAAGCACTCCGTCGATCTTAACGCTTGTTACTGCCGTTCCTACCAATGAAGAAAGCATGATTCTTCTGAGTGAAGTTCCGAGTGTCAAACCATATCCTCTCTCAAGCGGTTCTACGACAAACTTTGCCGATTTACCGTCTTCGGAAGCGGAAATCTGTTCGATCTTTGGTGTTTTAAAGTTAAATTCTGCATCCACCATGTATATTTGCTCCTCCTTACGAATCTGTATACTTCTTGCGTCAATCAGTTAATTATTTTGAATACAACTCGACGATAAGCATCTCATCTACAGGAACATCAATTGCTTCTCTCTCGGGAAGTGAATTCACTTTACCTGAAAGGTTCTCTTTATCACAATCAAGCCATTCGGGAACGAGTCTTCCCTCTGTTACCTCTTTAATGGCCTTAAATCTTTCGGATGACTTTCCTTTTTCGGAAACCGTGATAACATCTCCTGCGCTAACAAGATATGAAGGGATATTTACAACCTTGCCGTTTACAAGAATCTGCTTGTGATCGACAACCTGTCTTGCTTCTCTTCTTGTTCTTGCGAATCCGAGTCTGAAAACTACGTTATCAAGTCTGCTCTCAAGCATAACCATAAGGTTCTCACCGGTCATACCCTTCATTCTTTCAGCCTTCTTGTAATAATTACGGAAAGGCTTCTCAAGTACGCCATATATGAACTTAGCCTTCTGCTTCTCTCTGAGCTGAAGTCCGTACTGGCTTATCTTTCTGCCCGCGTTGTGCGGAGCTCTATTAGACTTTTTGTCTATTCCCAAATAAGACGCATCCATATCAAGTGATCTGCATCTCTTTAAAACAGGAACTCTGTTTACTGCCATCTTAACACTACCTCCTTATAATTAAACTCTTCTGCGTTTTGGCGGACGACAACCGTTGTGTGGTACAGGTGTTACGTCTTTAATACTTGTAACAGTAAGTCCTGCTGCTGAAAGGGCACGAATAGCCGCTTCTCTACCTGAACCCGGTCCCTTAACCATAACGTCGACTGACTTTAATCCGTGGATCTGTGCTGCTTTGGCAGCTGTCTCTGCAGCCATCTGAGCCGCATACGGAGTAGACTTCTTGGATCCTCTGAAACCAAGACCACCCGCACTTGCCCAAGAAAGCGCATTACCGTGTGTATCCGTTAATGTAACTATTGTATTATTAAAAGAAGACTGAATATGAGCCTGTCCTTTATCAATATTTTTCTTTACATGCTTTTTGGTCACTTTTTTTGTAACTTTTCCAGCCATTTTATAAAAAGCCTCCTATATTATTTCTTCTTGTTTGCTACCGTCTTCTTAGGACCTTTGCATGTACGGGCATTGGTCTTTGTCTTCTGTCCTCTTACGGGAAGACCTTTTCTGTGACGGATTCCTCTGTAGCAGCCGATTTCTTTTAATCTTTTGATATTCATGGCGATTTCTCTGCGGAGATCACCTTCAATAAGATGTTCCGTGTCTCCGTCGATAATCTCACGGATCTTGGCAACTTCCTCATCTGTAAGATCTCTTACACGAGTGTCAGGATTAACTCCAGCCTCAGCCAAAATCTTTGTGGATCTTGATCTGCCGATTCCATAAATATAAGTAAGACCGATTTCAATTCGTTTTTCTTTTGGTAAATCTACACCTGAAATACGAGCCATTTAGTTCTTTCCTCCATAATAAATAATCAATCGTTTAAAAATTCAACAGTCACACAAACCGGTAGCCCGTCTGATATCAGACGTCTGAAATGTTGTACCGGCCCGAATAACTGATACAGTTAATAAAATCGCCGACCCTTAGATGTCAGGTCTGCTCAGCCGCTTTAGACTTTCGTCTTTTGTCATACGGATGACGGCCGTATGAACTTATGCAAACAAAGAATTCCTAAATAGGATTATCCTTGTCTTTGCTTGTGTTTCGGGTTGTCACAGATAATTCTGACAACGCCTTTTCTTTTTATGACTTTGCATTTTTCACAAATAGGTTTTACTGATGATCTAACCTTCACTGTAAAAACCTCCTTTCAGACAAGTCTGCCGAATATTATATCATATTAATAAGTGCCTTCGCAAGTCCGATGACTTTGCTTAATTATTTGTCTCTCCAGATAATTCTGCCTTTGGTAAGGTCGTAAGGAGACATCTCTAATGTCACTTTGTCTCCCGGTAATATACGAATATAATTCATCCTGAGCTTACCGCTTATATGTGCCAGAACCTGGTGTCCATTCTCAAGCTCCACCTGAAACATTGCGTTTGGAAGCTTCTCAACTACTGTTCCTTCTATCTCAATTGCATCTGTCTTAGACATTAGTCTTCCTCCTTTCCTTCCCTCCGAAAAAGCTTTATGGCTCTTGCCACCTCTTCATCGGTTGGCGTATGCCCCGCTTCAATATCGGAATTATCAAATTGTTTCAAATAAAAATCATATGTTTTTTTAACTAATTGTATGTGTTTGAGTTTTTTGGATTTGGGATTGGTGACAGGCTTTAGCTTTCCGTCCGAAAGCAACGCCCTGTCGCCCTCAACATCAAGGATCACATATACCTTTCCCTTGTCATGCCCCGCCAGTGAAAATGCGAGGCATCCTTTGTAATCAAACTCACTCATAGGCATACATCACTCAACGATGGAACATATTGACTTAAATACTTCTTCCATGTCTTTAGTACCGTCAACGGTATAAAGAACTCCTGCGCCCGCATAATATTTCTTTAAGGGCTCTGTCTGGTCATGATAAACGTCAAGTCGATTCTTAACAGTCTCTTCCTTGTCATCTTCTCTTAAGACCAGTTCATTGCCGCAGGCATCACAGACACCCTCTGCCTTGGGAGGGTTATTGTCAACGTGATAGGTTGCCCCGCAATTTAAGCATGCTCTTCTTCCGCTCATTCTGTTAATAATTACCTCATCGGGAACATCAACGTCGATTGCGAAATCAAGCTTCTCGCCATTATCCTCAAGCGCCTTATCAAGCGCCTCAGCCTGAGGAATGGTTCTCGGATACCCGTCAAGAACGTAACCGTTCGCACAATCGGGCTCGTCGAATCTGTCCATAATCAGACTTACAACAAGTTCATCCGGAACAAGCTCACCCTTATCCATATAGATCTTGGCCTGCTGGCCGAGAGGTGTGTTGTTCTTAATGTTGGCGCGGAAAATATCTCCTGTCGAAATATGAGGAACGCCGTATTGTTCGGCTATCTTCTTTGCCTGTGTTCCTTTGCCCGCTCCCGGGGCTCCAAGCATAACTATCTTCATAAGATTTACTCCTCTAAAATCCGATTAATTTTCATCACTCAGGAAACCGCGGTAATTTTTATTACGCATCATGGCTTCCATCTGTTTTAGTGTCTCAAGTATTACTCCGACGATAATGATGAGTGACGTTCCGCCGAAGGATACGTTCGCTCCGAATATTCCCGAGAATACCATTGGAATAACCGCGACAATCGCGATTCCTATCGCACCCACGATAACGATTTTGTTAATTATCGATTGTAAATAATCGCTTGTAGACTTACCCGGCGTAACTCCGGGAACCACGCCGCCGCTCCTTTTAAGATTATCGGCAATCTCAATCGGGTTAAATGTGATTGAAGTATAGAAATAAGCAAAAGCTATAATCAATCCCACATAAGCCGCAAGGCCGACGGTATATATCCAATGATCCGTATTAAACCAGAATGACGGTGTTAAATACTTGGTCCATTCCGGCTGTGATCTTGTAATAAGCTGTGCGATTATAACAGGGAACTGCATAATCGATGAAGCAAAGATTACAGGCATTACACCTGCCGTGTTAACTTTGAGAGGAATATGTGATGACTGTCCGCCAAACACTCTTCTTCCCACAACCTTCTGTGAATACTGCACCGGTATCCTTCTCTCGGCGTCCGAAAGAATGATAACAATTAAAATCATACCTACGCAAACTCCGGCAATTATCGCAATTGCTCCGATTGCCTGACCTGCGCCCTGTCCCTTAATGAACTGTTCAAATAAGCCTGCAAAATCTGCCGGTACACCGGCGATGATGTTGAATAAAAGGATAATTGAAATACCGTTTCCAACACCTTTGTCGGTTATCTGCTCACCGAGCCACATAAGAGCCGTAGCTCCGACAATAAGAGCGATAATTACGATAATGATAGCCATTACGTAATGACCCATGCTCATTGTCTCGTATCCGGCAATAAGTCCCTGACGTCCGAACCCGACAGCCATTGCAACAGACTCGGCAATTGCAAGTCCGAGAGTAATGTATCGGGTTATCCTTTCCATCTTCTTACGACCGTCTTCACCTTCTCTTTGCATTTCCTCTAATTTAGGAATTGCAATTGTAAGAAGCTGAACGATAATTGAAGACGTAATATAAGGAGTGATACCTAAAGCAAATAATGAAAGTCTCTCAAAAGAGCCTCCGGTAAAAGCATTAAGGTAGCTTAAATTACCATCCCCCAAATTATCAAGGATTGAGCTGAAGTATCCGGTATTAACACCCGGAATCGGAATAAGACTTCCAAGTCTTACAACGACAAGTACTCCCAGCATGAACAACAGACGCTTTCTAAGATCTGCGCTTTTAAAAGCACGTCCTAATGTGCCAATCATCAAATCACCTCACAAGTACCGCCTGCTGCCTCGATTTTCTCCTTAGCTTTTTCAGAAAACGCACTGACCTTAACATTAAGCTTCTTGCTAATCTCTCCATTGCCAAGAATCTTAACTCCGTCCTGCGGATTCTTTATAATCCCTTTGATGATAAGAGATTCGATTGTAACCTCATCACCGTCGTTGAAAGCATCAAGCGCTGAAACGTTGATACCAACGATATCAAGATGATTGTAGTTAGTGAACCCTCTCTTGGGGATTCTTCTGTATAAAGGCATCTGTCCACCTTCGAAGCCCGGTCTTGGAGAACCGCCTGAACGGGACTTCTGACCTTTTTGACCTCTACCGGATGTCTTTCCGTTGCCTGAACCGTGACCTCTGCCGACTCTGAAATTATCTTTTACAGAGCCTTCGTTCGGCTTTAAGCTTGATAAATCCATTGTGACACCTCCTTCTAGTTATATTTTATTCCTCAATCTGAAGTAAATATCCAACCTGTGCAATCTGACCTCTTGTAGCTTCGTTATCAGGAAGCTCAACAGTCTTGTGAAGCTTTGTAAGCCCCATAGCCTCGACTGTCTTTCTGTGCTTAGGCTTTGCACCGATAGGTGACTTTACTAAAGTAACTTTAATATTCTTTTCTGCCATGTCAGTCTGCCTCCTTTAACAATCAACCTTTAATCTCTTCAACTGACTTACCGCGGAGTCTGGCAAACTCTTCCGGCGTCTTCATGGATTGAAGGCCGTCAAGTGTGGCAAATACAACATTCTGCTTGTTGTTTGAACCAAGTGATTTTGTACGGATATTTCTGATGCCTGCAAGCTCAAGTAATGCACGTGCAGGACCTCCTGCGATAATACCGGTACCTTCGGGAGCTCTCTTAAGTAATACATTAGCTCCGCAGAATTTACCGACAAAATCATGAGGTACGGATCCGTTCTCATCCATGGCAACTTCTATCATATGCTTCATAGCGTCTTCTTTACCCTTGCGAATAGCTTCAGGGATCTCAGCCGCTTTTCCGACTCCGGCTCCAACATGGCCGTTGTTATCACCAACTACCACGAGAGCTGCGAAACGCATATTACGTCCACCCTTAACAACCTTGGTAACTCTTTTAATAGATACAACGTTGTCAGAAAACTCAACCTGACCATTGTCAACTTTGTTGTCTCTCATTGTCTTCTCCCTTCCGCTTAAAATTCAAGTCCGGCTTCACGAGCCGCCTCAGCAAGTGCTTTTACCTTGCCGGCATAAAGAAATCCGCCTCTGTCAAATACGACTGTTGTGATGCCCTTAGCCTTTGCACGCTCTGCAATAAAGGTTCCAACCTTTGCAGCCGCATCAACATTATCTGTTCTTTCACATGCGCTTTTTACTTCTTTATCCATTGTGCTGGCCGAAACTAAAGTATTCCCAACCGTATCGTCAATAATCTGAGCGTACATATGGCTGTTACTTCTGAATACTGCAAGACGCGGCTTTTCAGCTGTACCGTTCACACGGTTACGAACTCTGAGATGTTTATTTCTGTGAACCTCGGTTCTTGATTTTTTGTTAACCATCAGTATCTGCTCCTTTCATTATTTCTTAGCGGTCTTTCCTACTTTACGCTTGATAACTTCGTCTTCATACTTGATACCCTTGCCCTTATATGGTTCAGGCGGTCTCTTTGTACGAATCTCAGCTGCGTACTGGCCGACTTTCTGCTTGTCAATTCCTTTTACGATGAGGATGTTCTGACCGTCAACATCTACCTCGATGCCTTCCGGATCGTTCATCTCTACGGGATTAGAGTATCCAAGGTTAAGAACGAGTGTCTTTCCCTTCTTCTGAGCACGGTAACCTACACCGTTAATCTCAAGCTTCTTCTCAAATCCTTCAGTCACGCCGATAACCATATTGTTAATGAGCGTTCTTGTAAGTCCGTGATAAGACTTCATCTTCTTTAAATCATTAGGTCTTGAAACAGTAACTGTCTCACCCTCTACTTTTATCTCCATACCCGCCGGCATCTGTTTTTCCAGAGTGCCTTTAGGACCCTTAACGGTCACATTGTTTTTATCATCAACCGTTACGGTAACTCCGGCAGGGATGGTAACAGGCTTAATTCCTATACGTGACATGCCTTTTTACCTCCTAAATAATTCTGAAAAATCACCAAATGAATGCGAGCACTTCTCCGCCTACATTACGTTTTCTTGCTTCTTTATCTGTAATAACGCCCTGGTTAGTTGAAATAATAGCAATGCCGAGCCCTCCGAGAACCTTTGGAAGATCTTCCTTACCGGCATATACACGAAGTCCGGGCTTGGATACTCTCTTAAGTCCTGAAATGATTCTCTCACTTTTTCCGGCGCCGTACTTTAATTCGATGTGAATAGTCTTAAACGCGCCGTCTTCAACTACATTATAGGAACGAATATATCCTTCGTTAAGAAGAATTTCTGCGATTGAAATTTTCATTTTAGACGCAGGTATATCAACGGTATCATGCTTAGCGATATTCGCGTTACGAATTCTTGTAAGCATATCTGCGATTGAATCTGTCATTATTTCCTCCTTGCTTTAATTACCAAGATGCTTTTTTCACACCGGGTATTTGTCCTTTATACGCTAATTCACGGAAGCATATTCTGCAGATTCCGTATTTTCTCAAATATCCGTGGGGTCTGCCGCAAATTCTGCAACGTGTATATTCTCTGGTAGAGAATTTCTGCTTTCTTTGCTGCTTCACTTTCATTGAAGTCTTAGCCATAAATCTCCTCCATTATTTCTTGAAAGGCATATTGAAAAATCTGAGTAATTCGCGTGCCTCTTCATCTGTCTTTGCCGTAGTTGTGATGATAACATCCATACCTCTGACTTTATCGATCTTATCATATTCGATCTCAGGGAAAATAAGCTGTTCTTTAATACCTATCGCATAATTTCCTCTTCCGTCAAATGAATCAGGGCTTACACCTCTGAAGTCACGAACTCGAGGAAGGGCGAGGTTAACAAGTCTGTCAAGGAAGTCGTACATTTTCTCACCGCGAAGTGTTACTTTACAACCGATTGGCATTCCTTCTCTGAGTTTGAAGTTAGCTATGGAATTCTTGGCTCTTGTAAGTACCGGCTTCTGACCTGTGATAATGGCAAGTTCCTCCATCGCAGTGTCAAGGATCTTTGAATTCTCCTTTGCTTCACCGATAGCCATGTTGATAACGATCTTATCAAGCTTGGGAACCATTAACTGATTCTTATATCCAAACTTCTCTGTCATCTGCTTAGTTATCTCATTGTCATATAACTCTCTTAATCTGCTCAATTTTTTAACCTCCTTCCCTGATTATTTAATCTCTTCGCCTGTTTTCTTGGCTATGCGAACTTTTTTACCGTCTTTTACTTCAAATCCTACTTTTGTTGTCTCTCCGTTAACAACGAGAGCAACGTTGGATATATGAATAGGCGCTTCTTTTGAAATGATTCCGCCCTTCTGATTAGCTGTTGTAGGCTTGGAATGCTTCTTAACCATATTGATTCCCTCAACGATTACACGTGAGCTCTTGGGATCAAGAAGTAAAACCTTACCTTCTTTACCTTTATCTTTTCCGGCGATTACCTTAACGGTATCACCCTTCTTTATCTTTAACGCTGACACTTCCGACACCTCCTTATAATACCTCCGGAGCCAGTGAAACGATCTTCATGAAGTGTCCGTTTCTTAATTCTCTGGCTACCGGTCCAAAAATACGGGTTCCTACCGGAGTCTTGTCATCTTTTATAATAACTGCCGCGTTCTCATCAAATCTGATATATGAGCCGTCCTGACGACGAGTCTTGTTAACGGTACGAACAACAACTGCTTTTACAACGTCACCTTTTTTAACAACGCCGCCTGGTGTTGCTTCTTTGACAGTAGCAACTATGATATCGCCAATCCCGGCATATCTTCTGCGTGAACCGCCCATAACACGAATGCAAAGGATTTCTTTGGCGCCTGTATTATCAGCAACCTTAAGTCTGCTTTCCTGCTGTATCATGATATACCCCTTTCATAAGTTTCTAATAAATTACTGAGCTTTGCTGATTACCTCAACCAAACGCCATCTCTTATCCTTTGAAAGCGGTCTGGTCTCCATCACTTTTACAACATCTCCAACCTGACAGGAATTCTCCTCGTCATGAGCTTTAAGCTTATAGGTTCTTTTGACGATCTTGTTGTATAACGGATGTTTTACATTATCTTCTACGGCCACAACAATGGTCTTATCCATCTTATCGGATACCACTCTGCCCGTACGTGTCTTTCTTAAATTTCTTTCCACGTCTTTTTCTCCTTTCATAAAGCTCATCAGCCTTCAGCCTTTTTCTCAACGATAACAGTCTGAATTCTTGCGATATTTCTCTTTACCGTCTTAATTCTTCCCGTATTATCAAGCTGATTTGTCGCATTCTGGAATCTCAGGTTGAAAAGTTCCTTTTTAGCAGCTACTAATTCCGTTGACAGCTCATCAGCCGTCTTCTTTCTCAAATCTTCCAAATATGTATCAATTTTCACTGTTATCACCGCCTTCATTCTCAGCGCCTGCGCTAACAGCCTCTTCAGGAGCGCTCTGAGGTGCTTCTTCATCTGTCTTGGCTCTCTTCTTGGCTCTTGCCTGAGCTCTTTCTTTAGCCTTAGCCTCAAGATCCTCGTTCTCTACTCCCTCGCGGGCTACTATCTTACATTTGCAAGGTAATTTATGCATTGCAAGTCTGAGCGCTTCTTTTGCAACATCTTCAGTCACACCGCCGATCTCAAACATTACACGACCTGTCTTAACAACAGCCGCCCAATACTCTACGTTACCCTTTCCTTTACCCATACGAACACCGATAGGCTTTCCGGTTACGGGCTTGTCAGGGAAAATCTTAATATATACATCACCGCCACGCTTGATATAACGTGTCATGGCGATACGGGCAGCCTCTATCTGATTGGATCTGATCCAACATGGCTCTACAGCCATAAGACCGAAGTCTCCGTTAGTAACCTTGTTACCGCGAGTAGCCTTACCGGCCATTGAACCACGGAACTGCTTTCTGTGTTTTACTCTCTTAGGTAATAACATTACTGCTCGCCCCCTTCGTTTTTAGGCTCAGCCTGTGTCTTGGCAGGAAGAACTTCTCCGTTATAGATCCAAACCTTAACTCCGACTTTACCGTATGTAGTATCCGCTTCAGCGAATCCGTAATCAATATCGGCACGAAGTGTCTGAAGAGGAATTGTTCCCTCGCTGTAGAACTCCGTACGTGCCATATCCGCACCGCCGAGACGTCCTGAACAGCTTGCCTTGATTCCCTTGGCACCGCTCTTCATTGTTCTTGACATACAAGACTTCATCGCACGTCTGAATGATACACGCTCTTCGAGCTGCTTAGCGATGTTCTCGGCAACAAGCTGTGCGTCTCTGTCAACCTTCTTAATCTCTTTTACGTCAATAGTTATCTTCTTAGCGTCTGTAAGCTTCTCAACCTTCTTCTTAAGCTCGTCGATGTTCTTACCGCCCTGTCCGATAACCATACCCGGCTTACCGGTGTGAAGTGTAATCTTTAATCTTTCTGATGCACGCTCTATCTCAATCTTAGAAACTCCTGCAGCATATGTCTCTTTCTTGAGGTATTTTCTAATATTGTAATCTTCTACAAGAGCGTCAGCGAAATTCTTGTCAGCATACCATTTGGAATCCCAGTCTTTGATGATGCCGACTCTTAAACCGTGAGGATTAACCTTCTGTCCCATTTATTTCTCCTTTCGATTATCTTTCGTTAAGCACTACAGTTATGTGACTTGTGCGCTTTTCAATTCTGTACGCTCTTCCCTGTGCTCTCGGGCGAACTCTCTTCATTGTAGGTCCCTTGTTAGCGTAGCACTCCTCAATGTATAAATTATTAATATCCATACCGTTGTTATTCTCAGCGTTGGCAATTGCTGAACGGATCAACTTCTCTACAAGCTTTGATACGTATCTCGGATTATATCTTACGATGGCAAGTGCCTCTTCAACATCCTTTCCTCTGATAGCATCAAGTACGAAGCAGGCTTTCTGAACTGAAACCCTTGCGTATGAAAGCTTCGCGCTTGGTCTCGTATCCATAACAGCATTTCTCTCCGCTTTAATTTGTGATCTATGTCCTTTGGCCATAATGGATATACCTCCTTTCGCAATACAATTAAACAGACTTCTTCTCGTCTTTTCCGTGTCCACGATATGTTCTTGTTGCAACAAACTCACCGAGCTTGTGTCCGACCATATCTTCAGTAATGTAAACAGGCACGTGCTTTCTTCCGTCATGTACCGCGATTGTATGTCCAACCATCTGCGGGAATATTGTGGAACGACGTGACCATGTCTTAATAACCTGCTTATTTCCCGATTCGTTCATAGCGTCTACTTTTTTAAGCAAGCTCTCATCGGCAAAAGGTCCTTTTTTAAGTGAACGAGCCATGGTATCTAACCTCCTATATTATTTAAATGATTTTCCGTCTCTTCTTCTTACAATCATCTTATTGGACTTCTTATTCTTCTTACGTGTCTTAAGTCCCATTGCCGGTTTACCCCAAGGGGTCATCGGGCTTGGACGACCGATAGGTGCACGTCCTTCACCACCACCGTGCGGATGATCGTTAGGGTTCATAACAGAACCGCGAACAGTAGGTCTGAATCCCATGTGTCTTTTACGTCCCGCCTTACCGATGTTAATAAGGCTGTGGTCGCCGTTACCAACCTCACCGATAGTAGCTCGGCAGGTAGCAAGAACCATTCTCATCTCTCCTGAAGGAAGACGAAGTGTTGCATACTTTCCTTCTTTAGCCATAAGCTGTGCTTTGAGTCCTGCGGAACGAACAAGCTGTCCTCCGCGTCCCGGATAAAGCTCAATGTTATGGATCTCCGTACCTACGGGGATATTCTCAAGCGGAAGGCAGTTACCGACGCTGATCTCTGCGTCAGGACCGCTCATAACCGTCATGCCGTCCGTAAGTCCCTTAGGAGCAAGTATATAGGACTTAACTCCGTCCTCGTAACAGATAAGCGCAATATTGGATGTTCTGTTCGGATCGTATTCGATACCGATAACCTTTGCGCTGATTCCGTCTTTCTTACGCTGAAAATCTATGATTCTGTATTTTTGTCTGTTACCGCCTCCGCGATGTCTAACCGTTATCTTTCCCTGGTTATTACGTCCGGAATGTTTCTTTTGCGGCTTTAAAAGTGACTTCTCAGGAGTCTTCTTTGTAATCTCTGAAAAATCAGATCCTGTCATATGCCTTCTTGAAGGCGTATACGGATTATATGTCTTAATTCCCATCAGGGTTCTCCTTTCACGCAATATTGTTTTCTGCGTTTATCTTATAATTAAAGTCCTTCAAAGAGTTCGATATCTTTGCTGTCTTCGGTAAGCTGTACGATTGCCTTTTTCTTGTTGGCAGTCATGCCGTAGATATAACCTCTTCTTTTCTTCTTACCGCCGAGGTTAAGTGTACGCACCTTGGCTACCTTTACGCCGTCGAACATCTTCTCAACGGCTTCTCTGATCATTACCTTGTTAGCTTCCGGATGTACATAGAATGTATAAACCTTATCAGCCATATCATTCATAGACTGTTCCGTGATAACAGGCTTGAAAATTACGTCATAATATTGAACATTAGCCATTACGCATATACCTCCTCAATCTTCTTAAGAGCATCCTGCGTAGCAATCAGCTTCTTATACTTAAGAACGTCGTAGGTGTTAATGCTGTCAGTTGTAATAACCTTAACTGAAGGAATATTACGTCCTGAAAGGATTACGTTCTTATCACTCTCACTGAGAATTACAAGCGCATCCTCTGCCTTAAGGTTGTTCAACACCTCAACGAAATTCTTTGTCTTAATCTCATCAAACTTCATCTCGTCAAGCGCGATGAGGTTATCATTATTCACCTTATCAGTAAGAACTGAGAAAAGAGCTGCACGTCTTTCCTTCTTGTTCATCTTCTTGGAATAGTCGCGTGGCTTCGGCGCGAATACGATACCGCCGCCTGTCCACTGCGGGCTTCTGATGGATCCCTGTCTTGCGTTACCTGTTCCTTTCTGTCTCCAAGGCTTCTTTCCGCCTCCGGAAACTTCTGAACGTGTTAACGCGCTCTGTGTTCCCTGACGCTGATTAGCGAGGTAGGTAACAACAGCCTGGTGTACGAGCTGCTCTTTAATGTCTGCTCCAAACACCGCATCACTTAATTCCAAAGAGCCTACCTCGGCTCCCTTCATATTGTAAACAGATACGTTAGCCATTTTATATCCTCCTTCCTTCGCTTAATCAATCAGCACTCTTAACTGACTCTTTAATAGTTACGAGTGTCTTCTTCGGTCCGGGAACGGAACCCTTTACAAGGAGAAGTCCGTTCTCTGTATCAACCTGAATGATTTCAAGGTTCTGAACCGTTCTCTTAACACTACCCATGTGACCCGGCATTCCTTTGCCCTTCGGTACGCGGCTTGGTGTAGCTGCCATACCGTTAGAGCCCTGGTGTCTGTGGAACTTGGAACCGTGTCCCATAGGTCCTCTTGACTGACCGTGTCTCTTGATTGCGCCCTGGTAACCTTTTCCTTTGGAAATGGCCGTAGCGTCAATCTTATCTCCAACAGCGAATACATCAACTGTTATCTCATCTTTTACCGAATACTCTTCAGCATTATCAAGCTTGAACTCCTTGATAAATCTCTTGTAAGGAAGTCCTGCTTTATCAAACTGTCCTTTAACGGGCTTGTTCACCAGCTTTTCCCTGATGTCCATAAAACCAACCTGTACGGCACTGTAACCGTCGTTCTCAACCGTCTTTACTTGTGTAACAACACAAGGTCCGGCCTGAAGTACAGTTACCGGTGTAATAGTACCGTCTTCACTGAAGATCTGAGTCATTCCGACTTTTGTAGCTAAAATTGCTTTCTTCATGATTATCTCCTTAAATTTTAAATGTTTTTCTAAAAGAGGAAAAAAACTCGGACGCATATGATTCTATATAATAGTAAAAAGTCCGTCGGTTTCTTTCGTAATAGATTTGAAAGTTCTTATCTCATCAGCTTAAGACTGATATCAACGCCGGCAGGCATATCGATCTTGGATAAAGCATCCATCGTCTTCTGTGATGAAGAAAGTACATCGATAAGTCTCTTGTGAGTTCTCTGCTCGAACTGCTCTCTTGAGTCCTTATACTTATGTACGGCTCTGAGGATGGTAACTACTTCCTTCTTAGTAGGAAGAGGTACCGGTCCGCTTACCTCTGCGCCGGTCTTTGTCGCAGTCTCGATAATCTTCTTAGCCGACTGATCAATTAACTGATGATCATAAGCTTTCAATGTGATTCTGATTTTCTGATTTGCCATAAAAAAAGTCGCCTCCTATTCGCACTTTTGTTGTAAGTACGACAAGCGGTGACTGTACACACTCCCACGTGTTTCATAAATTCTCTACAAAACAACGTGTCATTTCTGTTATATTACAGATGATTCGTACAGTGACTTGTCGTCGGATTCACTGACATTCGCTCCACGGAAAACCTCGCAAAGGCATGTACTTACGCATTTGCAAGCAACCTCACGCTTCACAGCTATCAATGTCACAGCCTCAATAGTATACATGAATATACATACTCAGGCAAGAAAATAAATTGTTCTTTTTTTAGTACAATTTATCCCCTTGCATGTGGTATAATTCTACTCATGAATTCAGAAGACAACAAAGACAGTAATAATATAGAAGAAAAGGATTCCTTTAAAAACATTTTGCAACGCACCTTTTCCCTTCACGAGGACGTTGCCACGCATGATGAGATAAAAAACCGACTTCTTGCGGGAGGCAAGATAACCGGTACGAACATGCTCGTCATGCTGTGCGCAATCATGATTGCATCCATCGGTCTTAATACGGGCTCTACAGCCGTCATTATCGGAGCCATGCTTATTTCTCCAATCATGGGAACGATTCTTGCGACTGCGTTCTGCGTTGAATCCGCCAACTTACTTTTGGCCAGAAGGCATCTGTTGGGATTTGCGATGCAGATAATAATAAGCGTCGGCGCTTCCACCATCTTCTTTTTGCTCTCTCCCATCAAGGAACCGACGGGTGAGCTTCTTGCAAGAACGAATCCGACGTTTTTTGATGTGCTTATCGCTACCTTCGGAGGATTTGCGGGAATTATCGGTCAGACGAGATCCGATAAGGCAAATAACATAATACCCGGCGTCGCAATCGCTACCGCTCTCATGCCGCCTTTGTGCACATGCGGGTATTCAATAGCTAATGCCAACTGGCAGATGTTATCGGGCGCCGCTTACCTTTTCCTGGTAAATGCATATTTCATTTTCATATCTTCTTCGGTTATCCTAAGCATTTTAAAGATCCCGAAAACCGGAGAGATTTCCGAGGCACGATGGCGGAGGCTGCGGAGATACATGGTTATTACGACCATTATTATCCTCATTCCGAGTATTATATTCATCATACAGATTGCAACCTAAAAATTTATTTGCAAAATATTTTCAAAAAGACTATACTCTTAATTCATAATCTTAAAAAAGTATCCGGTGTAGTGATTCATACCGGATACTTTGCGTTTTATTTATCGAAAGGAAATATATCGTGAACTCGTTTGTAGTATTCGGCTATCTTGCAACATTTGCCTGCGGATGGCTGAATGTTGAGATAATACTCAAATACGCCCCCTTCAGCGCCACTCATATCACGGGAAGCCTTACGCGTATCCCCGTAAATATGCTTGAGGGAAACTGGGGGATGTTCTTCTCACTCATTGGTATCGTATCGGCCTTCATAGTCGGTGTTGCCGTCTCATCATTTATTAATCCCCGAGGCGACGGTAACTTTACCCGCAATTTCGGAATCGGATATATCATCGGAGCTTCGCTTCTTTTTATATTCACAATCGTTTTCGGCGGTTCTTATATGTTCGTAATCTTCTGCTCATTGTTTGCGGGATTCCAAAACGGTTTCCTGTCACAGTTTAAGCTGCGTGTCAGCCATATGTCGGGAGTGGCGACAGATGTCGGCGTCGAGCTTGGAAGAATCTGCAAGGAGTCCCTAAAGAAAAAACACCCCAATAAGCACTCCATACTTAAAAGTTACGGTGCTTCCATCGGGATGCGAATTCTTTTTATAGTTGTTTTTGTTACGGGAGCCTTTGTCGGTGCCGTTCTTACGATGAACATGCATCAGATACCCGTAATGCTTATGCTTACGTTATTTGACGTAATTATCGCAATCTACTATCTGCGCATCTGCCCGAGACTTCGCAGAGGCGATGAATACGAAGGGGTTTAAACCGTTTTCTTTCAGCCCTCGCCTCTTGCGACGTGACGCAGGAAAATTTTTGCGATTATTCCGCAAACTATCCCCGTCACGACTCCTATAATCACAAAGATTGGGATGAGATACCCTATCGAAGCGGTTGTAAGAATCATCATGGCAATGAGTACCTGAGCGATATTATGCACTACTCCGCCTACCGCACTTACGGCAATAATTGAAAACTTATCCGTTTTCTTAAGTAATGTCATGATGCCAAGACTTGCCATTCCGCCTGCCAGGCTGAAAAAGAACTGCTGCACGTTACCGTGCCCGAAAAGCAGTGACGCAAGCACTATCCTGATTATATTTACTATCAGTGCCTGCTTCGCGCCGTACATGTAAAGGACAGATATTATCGCAATATTGGCAATACCTATCTTAAATCCCGGTACCGGCATAGGTATAGGCAAAATGCTTTCAATATAAGAGAATATCAAAGCGACCGCAATAAAAAGACCGCACATGGCGATCTCTTTCGAATCCGCCCCTTTGGGGGCATTTTTTTTGTTCTTTTTCAGTGAACTCTCGGTCATTTTACTTTAATTCATCAAAGCCTTCTTTAATTTTTAACTTAATATCTTCCGCAATCTCATCCGTTACCGTGGAATCTTCATTCTCCAGTAATTCGGATACTCCCTGGAAGTTATATACGACCTTACCGTTTTTTATGAAGAACATATGCGGCACGTAAAGGTGTCTTTTTTCGTTCTCATCCAAACGGAGGTAATTGCCGAACATCACCAGGAATGTATCATATCCGTCAATTTCCATGTTATTTTTCCACTCGGGATTCTTTCTGGTATCAAGATATCCGACTTTTGTATTTTCCTGAATGGCATAATCATTCAGAAAGGGCATGATTACGTTACAGTACGGACATGTGGAATAAGAAGCAACAAATGCAAATGTGCCATTTTTATCCACTTCTTTTTTAATGTCATCCACGGTCATATCAACCAGCATGATTTCTTTATTGTAGTCCTTCATGCCCTCATATCCGCTTAAGTCGGCCTTCTCATACTTGGAAAGGGCCTCGCTTCCTTCCCCGCTTCCGGAACAGGCAGTAAGCGTCACGCATGACACGGCAACAACGGCGCCGACCATTACTGCATTTTTAATCTTAGCAAACGTTTTCATAGCTTCTCTCCCTTTTATTCGTATGAATCCTCATATATCTTAATTACGTCTTCTTCAGGGATATCGTACATATCGCAATCAAAAAGCAATCCCATTGTGGATCTTGCTTCCTTGGCGAGCGTCGGAAAATCCTCCGGAGAGACACCGTAATCGCTCATCTTAATGTCTGCCACTCCGCATTTTTCTTTCAGATCACGCAATCCGTAAAGGAAATCCATCGGATCGACAGGCGTAAGGACTCCGATATTCATTGCCATTTCCATAAATCTGTCATCGCAGACATGTCTCTCAATGAAATATTTAAAATATGCGTCCGAAATCATGATAAGTCCCGCACCGTGCGGAATCTCCGGATAATGTCCCGACAGCGCATGTTCAAGCGCATGCTCGCTCGTGCAGCTTCCAAGCTCCATCGAATAACCGCTCATCGTGCTTGCAAACGCCATCTTGGTTCTGGCATCCATGTCGGATCCGTCCGCAACGGCCATCGGAAGGAACTGTGCTATGTTACCGATAGCCGCAATCTCAACCATCTGCGCGGGAGCCGTTCTGTACTTGGATATATACCCTTCCAGGCTGTGGAAAAGTGCATCAAATCCCTGGTACGCCGTAAAATCAGGCGGAACCGTTACCATAAGCTCGGGATCCACAACGGCCAAATCGGCAAATGAACCCTGGAAGCCTATCTTTTCATGAGTCTCGGGATTGGTTACGACTCCCCATCTGTCGACCTCACTTCCCGTTCCGGCGCTGGTGGTTATTGCCACATACGGAAGAGCCTTCTTCTCTGCGGCTTTACCGCCGCCCGTACCGCCTTTTACATAGTCCCAGATGCGCCCGTCCTGAGGAGCTATGGATGCTATAACCGTCGCCGAATCAAGAACGGAACCGCCACCGAGTCCTATAACGAAGTCACACCCTTCACTTCTTGCAAGCTCTACGCCTTCCATCATGTCAGGCTCCGTGGGGTTTGCGGACACCTTGTCAAAAAGGACCGTCTCAACACCGCAGTCATCAAGCTGTCTTTTTACGGCATTCAAGCTTCCGTTTGCCTTTACGGAATTACCGCTTGATATAACAAGTAACGCCTTTTTTCCGGGCAGAGTCTCTTTTCTTAAATTCTTAACCTGACCCGGTCCGAACAGCACCCTGGTGGGCAAATCCCAAATAAAACTGTCTGCAGGATTCATAAACAACCTCCCGTTGTAATTTTTTAACGCACTTATTATAACGTATTGAAAAAAAAAATGATATATGCTTAAATATGCAGAAATATATCAGAAAAGGAGAGAAAAATGAATACACCTACAGATACTTTGCAAATCTGTAACGCCGCCGGTATCAGAAAGGCTAATGACGGCGCTCTTAAAACTTTCATTTCAGCTATGTTTGCAGGCGCATTCATCGCTCTCGGCGCAATCGGAAATCAGCTTGTTTCATCTACCGTCGAATCCGCGTCCGTGGCACGTTTTCTCGGAGCATGCGTCTTTCCGATAGGGCTTATGATGGTAACCTTCGTCGGCGTACATCTTTTCACGGGCAACAGCCTGATCTTTACGAGTGTACTCGACGGTAAGACGAGTGTCGGCAGGATGTTTCGAAATTGGGGAATCGTTTATGCCGGAAACTTCGCGGGCGGAATACTCGTGGCACTTATACTTACGGCGTGCGGAACCTTTGATTTCGGAAGCGGAGCGCTCGCGGCAACAGTTGTTTCGGCAGCCAAGTCCAAATGTTCACTGGGATTCGGAGAAGCATTTCTTCGTGCCATCATGTGTAACGTGCTTGTCTGTATCGCAGTTTGGGCTACATATGCCGCCAAATCAATGACCGGAAAGCTTATGGGACTTTTCTTCCCAACCATGCTTTTTGTTCTTTGCGGCTTCGAACACTGCGTGGCAAATATGTACTTTATCCCTGCAGGACTCTTTGCGGCAGGTAAGTACGGCATCGACGCAGGCGCGGCAAACTGGGGCGCCATGTTCGTAAACAACTTAATCCCCGTTACTCTGGGGAATATGGTCGGCGGAACCCTGATAATCGCTTTAGGTTTTTGGGCCATTCACCATACAAAAAAGGAAGCACAATAAAAAAGATGCCCTTCATTCCTTTGGAAGAACGGACATCTGAAAAGGATTCAAAAAAAGTGGGAGCCTTAAGCGCCCACTTTTTTAAATCTTTTTAATCATCGTATTCTTTGTCTACATCCAGTATTTTACCGCTGTACGCATCTATCTCGTAACTGTATTCATACTTACCGGCTTTAAATTCAATTTCATATTTATTTCCATCACGCTCTATATCATACTCTCTCACCTGTCCGCCTGAAACCTTTGCATGATTTAATGCTATGCTCTTGGCCTTAGCTTCACCTATCGGAGTGTTGGACTGAGCAGCAGGCTTTGTCTGAGCCTGAGTGGCTTTCTGAGTCGGCGCCTGGGTTGCAGGCTGCGGTGCCTGAGTCTGTCTTTGTCCGTCGGACTGATTATTTGATGAATTGCCTGATGATGAATTATTCTGACCGGAATTACCGGAACCGCTGTTGTAGTTAT
>CAJOLA010000001.1 GCA_905235275.1 uncultured Lachnospiraceae bacterium | reverse complement strand
TTTTCTTACGGGAGATAAGCTGCTTGAAAAAGTAAAAGAGATGGATATGCTCCCGGTCCTCGATAATATTGAAAGACCTCTTATACCCGTGCTTTCGTCAATGGAAAAGTACGGCATTAAGGCAGACAAGGACGCCCTTAAGTCCTACGGAGAGGCACTTGGCGAAAGGATTGAGGAGCTTTCCGAAAGCATAACGGATCAGGCGGGAGAAGAGTTTAACATTAATTCGCCAAAGGCTCTCGGTACCATCCTTTTTGAAAAGCTAAAGCTTCCCCACGGCAAGAAGACCAAGACCGGTTATTCGACCGCAGCTGACGTTCTTGAAAAGCTCGCACCCGATTATCCGATAGTCGGAGATATACTTGAATACAGAACCCTTGCCAAATTAAAGTCGACCTATGCGGACGGGCTTGCCGAATATATCGAGTCGGACGGAAGGATACACGGTGACTTTAATCAGACCGTAACGGCAACGGGGAGACTTTCCAGTGCCAATCCCAATCTTCAGAATATACCGGTCAGGATGGATATAGGACGGAGTATCAGAAAGGTATTTATTCCGGAAGAGGGATTCATATTTGTGGATGCCGATTATTCACAGATTGAGTTGAGACTCCTGGCGCATATGTCGGGAGATGAGAAGCTTATAGAAGCATATAAGTCGGCGGAGGATATCCATGCGATGACGGCGTCGCAGGTATTTGGTGTTCCGCTTGATGAGGTGACACCGCAGCAGCGCCGAAACGCAAAAGCCGTAAACTTCGGAATAATTTACGGCATCAGTTCATTCGGACTCGGGAGGGATTTAAGTATTTCCGTAAATGAGGCCAAGGAATACATAGATAATTATTTCAAAACATATCCCGCCATAAAAAGCTTTCTTGACGGGCTTGTTGATTCGGCTAAGAAGAAGGGATATTCGGAAACCATTTACGGCAGACGAAGACCCGTGCCTGAACTTAAAAACAAAAACTTCATGACGCGTTCTTTCGGTGAAAGAGTTGCAATGAATGCGCCCATTCAGGGGAGTGCGGCAGACATCATGAAGATTGCGATGTTAAGAATTTATAAAGAATTAAAGGATAACAACCTAAAGTCAAGACTTCTTTTGCAGGTGCACGACGAAGTATTGGTCGAGACCGCGCAAGATGAGATTGACAAGGTTAAAGATATAGTAAAGATATCCATGGAAGAAGCCGCACGGCTGAAAGTGCCTTTAACCGTTGATATTAATGAAGGAAAGAACTGGTACGAAGCTCATTAAGAGAGGTATGGCTTATGAAGATAATAGGTATAACAGGAAAAATAGGCTCAGGAAAAAGTAAACTTCTTGAAAGAGTAGAGGGCATTGAAGGAGTATCATTTGCGGTGGCAGATGAGGTGTCTCATGAACTTATAAAAAAAGGCAACGAAGGATATAACAAGCTTGTCGAGGTTTTCGGTGATGAGATAATCGGCGGTGACGGTGAGATCGATAAAAAGAAATTGTCGGATATCATTTTCTCGGATGAGAAAAAGAGAGCCGTTGTAAACAGCCTTATTCATCCTTTGGTTAAGAATAAGATAATCGAAGACATGACGGAGAAGGAAAAGGCAGGCCGCATCTGTTATTTTGTTGAATCCGCAATTCTTATGGAGTCTCACTTTGACGTATTTTGTGATGAATTATGGTACGTTTATGCCGACAGGGCAGTAAGAAAGGACAGGGTTGTTAATACAAGAGGAATAGCGCCCGACAAATTCGATGCCATCGACGAAGCCCAAAAAGGGCTCGACCTTGTGGAAGAGGAGTACTTCACGCTGGAGGTTCCGTTCGGGATAAAGGAACTCGATGAGGCAGACGAGGTGAAGTATTACAAGAGCAATCCTTTATGGATAACCTTTGATAACAGCAATAATCTGCTTATTAATCATGAGTTCGATGCAATCGCGGAAGCGCTTATCAGGAACCGTCTGTAAGTTGCGTCGGTTTGATTATTTTGATACTATTGCACGTATTGAGGTGTTTTTATGTTACGTATGATGAGTATCGCAAGCGGCAGCAGCGGTAATTGTATCTATATCGGGTCCGATAATACCCACATACTTATAGATTCGGGTATCAGCCGAAAAAAAATATGCGAAGGATTAAAGAAGGTTGATTTATCAATCAGTGATATTGACGGTATCTTTCTTACTCATGAGCATATCGATCATATTAAAGGTGCAGGGGTAATCATGAGAAATGATTCCCTTCCTTTTTACGGGACTGAAGGGACCCTTCGCCAGATGGGATATAATCCGTGCATGGGAGTAATCCCGAAGGACCTTTTAAATGTCATCGAGAAGGATACGGATATATCCTTTGGTGACTTGACAGTCAGGGCCTTTCACATTTCCCATGACGCTTCCGACCCGGTTGCCTATACCGTAAGTCATAACGGTAAAAAGGTGGGAACGGTTACGGATCTCGGCTTTTTTGATGACGACATAATAAATAACATGTCGGGGTGCGATGCATTTATTGCGGAAGCCAATCACGACATTAATATGCTCCAGGTCGGTCCTTACCCCTATTCGTTAAAGCAAAGGATTCTCGGAGACAGGGGACATCTTTCCAATGAACTCTCCGGAAAGCTTGTAAGCAGGCTTTTAAATGATGATGTTAAGGCCGTGCTGCTTGGACACTTAAGTAAAGAAAACAACTACGACCGCCTGGCCTTCGAGACGGTGAAGCAGGAGATCGATGATTCCGATACCGAATATACATCCGGTGATTTTAATATCTCGGTTGCGGCAAGGGATGAGACGTCGGGGATAATCGAGGTGTAGGAAGTAAGGGCTTTTTATCGCCGGCGGTAATAAAAGTTGATAAAAAAATAAAAATCATAAAGAGGAAAAGATAAATGAAAAAGTGTGTAATTACGGTAGTAGGAAACGATACGGTGGGAATTATTGCCAAGGTATGTACATACCTTGCGGATAACGGGATTAATATTTTGGATATCTCACAGACGATAGTCGGTGGTCTTTTTAACATGATGATGATTGTTGATATCAGCAATGCCAAGACCGATTTTGAAGACATTAATAAGAGTCTCGAAAGCCTCGGACAGGATATCGGTGTGACGGTAAAATGTCAGCGCGAAGAGATATTTGATATGATGCACAGAATTTAATTGGAGAGAGTCATGATAAACATTACAGAGGTTAATGAGACCAATAAGATGATCGAGAAGGAAAACTTGGACGTGAGATCAGCCTTCTTGATTGTATAGATGAGAATACGGATAAGACGTGTGAGAAGATTTACAAAAAGATAACATCCAAGGCGGGAAGCCTGGTTGAGACGGGAGATAAGATCGGAGCCGAGTTCGGTATTCCGATTGTTAATAAGCGTGTATCCGTAACACCGATAGGTGCGATAGGCGGTGCGTGCGCAAAGTCCTCCGATGATTTTGTAAAGATTGCAAAGGCTCTCGATAAGGCTGCCGAGACTATAGGAGTGAATTTTATCGGAGGTTATTCCGCGATAGTATCAAAAGGCCATACAAAGGCCGATGAGCTTCTCATGAACTCTATCCCGGAGGCCCTGGCCGAGACGAATTTCATATGTTCATCCGTAAATGTCGGCTCCACTAAGACCGGTATCAATATGGATGCCGTAAGACTTATGGGAAAGGTAATCAAGGAGACGGCTGCAAGGACCGCGGACAGAGATTCCATTGGATGTGCGAAGCTTGTTGTTCTTTGTAATGCTCCCGATGATAATCCGTTTATGGCGGGTGCGTTCCATGGTGTATCCGAGCCCGATACGGTTATTAATGTCGGCGTCAGCGGACCGGGAGTCGTTAAGTATGCCCTGGAGTCGGTAAGAGGAGAGAGCTTTAAGGTTCTTTGCGATACCATAAAGAAGACCGCATTTAAGATTACGAGAGTAGGTCAGCTTGTTGCTCAGGAAGCGGCCAAAAGACTTGATACCGAATTTGGTATTATTGATTTATCTTTGGCGCCGACGCCTGCAATCGGAGACAGTGTTGCAGACATTTTAAAGGAGATAGGTCTTGAACATCCGGGAGCACCGGGTACGACGGCTGCGCTTGCGCTTCTTAACGATCAGGTTAAGAAGGGCGGTGTCATGGCATCTTCATATGTCGGGGGACTCAGCGGAGCGTTTATCCCCGTCAGTGAGGATCAGGGAATGATAGATGCCGTCGAAGCCGGAGCGCTTACCATTGAGAAGCTTGAAGCCATGACCTGCGTATGCTCCGTGGGTCTTGATATGATTGCCGTTCCGGGAGACATTTCGGAAGAGACCATCGCCGGTATTATTGCCGACGAATCCGCGATAGGAATGATTAATCAAAAAACCACCGCCGTTCGTCTGATACCGGTGGTGGGTAAAGGTGTGGGTGAGAGTGTGGAGTTCGGAGGACTTCTCGGTCATGCACCGATCATGCCCGTTAACGGCTTTAAGTGCGATGACTTCGTAAACCGCACGGGAAGGATTCCCGCTCCGATTCACAGCTTTAAAAATTAGAAACCGGCTCACCCGGGTCTCCCGTAAAGCCCTTGCCTTTTATGTATATTCCTTTATGGAATTCGTCCGGGACGTCTTCCTCGAATACGTTCCAGACGGCAAGGTTATAAAGGTCGGAAGCATATATGTCATCGGATAAAAGATTCTCAAAGCCTGCCGTCTTTGTGATGATGGGAACAGGTACGGACTTTCGGATGGTATTTAGATATTCCATGCCCTTATCATCCAATCCCAGGATTCTTACGTAAGAGATATTGCCGTATTTGAAATTATCAAGCATGCCGTCGATGTCGTCATCGTCGGAATCGTTTATGATATCCGTTCCGTCTATTTCGGAGCGGGTATTTTTTTTGTGCCCGAGAATGAACTTAAATATCGCTCTTGAAATGGCAGTGTAGGTGCTTGATTTGTCATTGATAAGATTTATGAACTCATCGATGTCGTAATTCTTATCGTAATATTTAATCAGACGGTTTGCGAGATTCTCGTTAAAGCCGTCATATTTTAATAATACGTTTGCCGCTTCCTTCCTGTTGTAATTGCAGTCTCGAAGAATTTTGCGAAGTTTAGCATTGAATATACTGTTGAAGTCTTCCTTGTAGATCGGCATTGACTTGTCCATTTCGTTTAAGAAACTGTCAAGAGAGGGCTCCGGTATGTATTTTATGATATTTTGCAAAATGTCATTCGTCTCAAATATCATGGCATCATAATTATCGGTATCCTGCGTTCCTATGTCCGATGCAAGCTCATCCATCGCAAGGCAATAACGTCTTATTTCATGGCGCAGGGCTTCGGCGGACGCATAAACGCTCTCTTTGGAATTATCATCGAATGTTTCGTTGTATCTCATGCCTTCTCTTTTGAAGGTGTGTGGAGTAATCGGGCATGCATGTCTTTTGATTGCTTTCAGATATTCGATGCCGAGGATATTATTCGGAGAGGCGAGCAGTGAGTGGAGCAGCTCCTTATCCATGACATTCATGGATGCGATTGCATTTTCACGGGCAAGAGGAAATGAAGCGCCTGACTTTAATTCCTTCTTTAAAGCGAGCTGATAAATATCGGATTCATTTGCAAGTATGTCGGCTATATAATCCATGTCCGTTATGGATCCGCTTTCGCTTCCGAATGATATGGCGTCAACTCCGAGAGCATTCAGGGTAAGGACGGCACCTGTTGCGAACTGCTCGGCATTTGCGAGGGCAAACTTAACGGGCAGCTCCACGACGAGATTAACACCGCAGTCAACCGCCCACTTTGTACGTGTGTATTTGTCGATTATGGCGGGCTCGCCTCTTTGCACAAAATCGCCGCTCATTACGGCAACGGACACATCGGCACCGCTAAGCTCCATGGATGTATCGAGGTGGAGGATGTGCCCCTTGTGAAGTGGATTATATTCAGTTACAAGACCGACTGCTTTCATTTAAATCTCCTTGAATTTCATTTATATATTGACTAAATAATAGCATAAAATAACGGAAAATCCGTGCATTTGAACAATAAAATATCTCTTGTACTTGTCCCTGCGATAAAGTATAATTACTCTAACTACACTTTAACGTAAAAAGTTGAGAGGAGCTTAGCAGCATGGCGTTTATTGATACTATAAAGGAACAGGCTAAAAATAATAAAAAAACCATTGTTCTTCCTGAATCCATGGATGAGAGGACTTATGAAGCCACCGAGATTATCCTAAAAGAAGATTTGGCTGACATTATCATCATAGGCACAGATGATGAGATTCAAAAGTACAGCGCAGGAAGGGATATTTCCGGAGCAAAAATCGTTAATCCTCTTACGGATCCGAACAGACAAAAGTATATAGATAAGTTCGTCGAGCTTCGCGAACACAAGGGTGTGACTGCAGAGGTTGCCGACGACATCCTTTCCAAGGATTATATGTACTATGCGGCTCTTATGTGTAAATGCGGTGATGCGGACGGTGCGGTTTCAGGAGCCTGTCATTCAACGGCAGATACTTTAAGACCATGTCTTCAGATAATAAAGACAAAGCCGGGAACAAAGCTTGTATCGGCATTCTTCCTTATGGAGGTTCCCGATTGCGATTACGGTGATAACGGTCTTTTGCTTTTCGCGGATTGCGCGCTTAACTTTAATCCGAATTCCGAAGAGCTTGCTTCCATCGCCGGAAGCTCAGCGGAGTCTTACAAGGTATTTACGGGAAATGAACCGAAGGTTGCGATGCTTTCCTATTCAACAATGGGTTCTGCAAGTCATGATGACGTAACAAAGGTTCAGGAGGCTGTCAGACTCGCAAAGGAACAGTATCCTGAATATCTTATAGACGGCGAGATTCAGCTTGACGCTGCCATCGACAAGAAGGTTGCGGCCATTAAAGTGAAGGACAGCAAGGTGGCGGGAGAGGCGAACGTACTCGTGTTCCCTAACCTTGATTCGGGTAATATCGGTTACAAGCTTGTTCAAAGACTCGGGAAAGCAGCTGCTTACGGTCCCGTGTTACAGGGTATAGCGATGCCGGTAAATGATTTATCAAGAGGATGCAGTGCGCAGGATATTGTGGGAGTTGTGGCTCTTACGGCTGTACAGGCACAGCAGAATATTTAATTACGGTTAAGAGAGTTAAAAGGAGAAGCTTTTATGAATATACTTGTACTTAATTGCGGGAGCTCATCTTTAAAATATCAGCTGATTAACATGGAAGATGAGTCTGTTCTTGCAAAAGGAAGTGTACAAAGAATAGGAATCATGGGTTCGGAGCTTAATCATAAGCCCATGGGAAAAGAAGTTTATAACGTTAAAACACCGATTAAGACTCATGGTGTTGCCGTAAGGCTTGTGCTTGAGGCACTTTTTGATGAGGAGCACGGTGTTATTAAGGACGAAAAGGATATTGCGGCAATCGGTCACAGAGTTCTTCACGGAGGAACCAAGTACAGATCTGCGGCTTTCGTTAATGATGACGTAAAAGACATCATTAAGAGCCATATTGAGCTTGGTCCTCTTCATAACCCCGCAAACCTGACAGGTATCAATGCCTGTGAGACGAACATGCCTTCCATACCGAACGTGGCCGTATTTGATACGGGTTACGGAACGACAATGGAGCCGAAGGCTTATCTTTATGCGATTCCGAGAGAATACTATGATAAATATCATGTAAGAAGATTCGGATTCCACGGTACAAGCCACAGCTATGTATCAAGAAGAACAATGGAGCTTGTCGGGCTCGACAGAGATAACAGTAAGATTATCGTATGTCACCTCGGTAACGGTTCTTCCATTTCCGCTACTCAGGACGGTAATTGTGTTGATACTTCAATGGGTCTTACGCCTCTTGAAGGACTTCCGATGGGTACGCGAAGCGGTGACTTAGATCCTGCCATCCTTGAGCTTATCTGCAGAAGAGAGAAGAAGTCCATTCAGGATATGTTATATATCCTCAATAATAAGTCAGGTATGTTCGGACTCTCCAACGGCCTTTCAAGCGACTTCAGAGACTTAAAGGCGGCTCAGGAGCGCGGTGACCGTGTTGCGGCAGAGACTCTTGACGTATTCGTATACCGTGTCGTGAAATATATCGGAGCATATACCGCTGCCATGAACGGCGTGGATGCCATTACATTTACCGGCGGAATCGGCGAGAATGCCACATGGCTTCGTCCGATGGTATGTGAACACTTCAGATATCTCGGTCTTAAGCTTGATAAGGAAAAGTCGGAGGAGGCAGTCGGAAAAGAGATGATTATCTCAGCTCCTGACTCCAAGGTTACGGTAAGCGTTATACCGACAAACGAAGAGCTTGCAATCGCAAGAGAAGCAAAGAGACTGCTTGATGAAAGTAATATATAATGGCAATTCGTGACATCCGTCTGGCAGGCGATGAGATTTTAAGAAAAGTATCCGAGCCCGTAAAAGAGCTTACTCCCGAGATAACGGAGCTTATCAACGATATGTTTGATACCATGTATGAATTGGACGGTGCGGGACTTGCGGCGCCTCAAGTGGGGGTATCACTTCGGATACTTGTTGCGGACGTTGGTGATAATAAACAGATATGTCTTATCAACCCCGTCCTTGAAAAAGAAGAGATGAGACAATATACGAATGAAAAATGTCTTTCATTTCCCGGTGTACGTCGTAAGCTCAGGAGACCGTGTCACATCATCGTGAAGGGTCTGGACAGGGATTTTAAGGAGATTACGATAGATACATACGGTGAACTTGCAAGATGTATTTGTCACGAGATAGATCATTTGGACGGAATATTGTTTACGGACAGGAATTAAGAATATAATGACCGGGGCCCATGGTCCCGATTTTTTTATTTTTAATAAAGATACGCATTATTGTACCGGAAGAATTAAAAAAGCATATAAAAACTTTTATATATGTCTGATTTTATTGTATAATAATCTAATTAGCGGATATATTTTCGGGGAGTTTTAAATGGAGAGAGATCTTAGAAAATACAGAACCAATCTGACAATAGGCGGTACCGGAGTTATGATTTTCGGGATATGGGGTGTTGTAAAGCTGTTGCTTTATTATTTTATGACCCCTGCCGCCGTTAATAAAGACTCTATTAATAATATTTCTTATGAGGCGAGGGAAATATCAAGAATATTTATGGTGTCTTTTGCGGTTGCGATGATTGTTCTGGTTATTGTTGAACTGGTTTTGCGTGCAATTATATGGAGGCTTTCCGTAAAAGAAGGGCAGGGCAAAAAATGCGGATATGTTCATATTGTTTTAGCGATTATCATAGGGGTGACACTTACGGTAAGTGATATTATGTACATGGTATCGCCTGTTGCGCGAACGCACACCATTTTTGACAATATAATTATTGTAATCGTAGACTCAACATCTCTGCTTGCATTATTTGATGTGATCTTTTCTTCATTTAAAGTGAAAAAGCTTTCAAAAGAATTAGGAATTACGGGTTAAGGTTAATAGGGAACATGCAGATAGATTTTCATTATTATGCAACATATTGCGCGGCATATATAGCGGGATATTCACATGAAGAATGTATGGAGCTTTGTTACAGCGACATGCTTGTGGACTTTTGTACCAGGACATTTCTTTCAAGAATTAAAGCGCCTGCTTCAGCAACCACCGTACAGTCGGCAGCAGAGCTTGCCGATGCGAGAACCGATATTGTAGGGCTTCAGAATATAACACGTATCTGGGCGTCATTTCATTTTTTGCCTTACGATCTTTATGCCGAAAAAGAACACTGTTCAAAATCCTATATTAATAAATATCGAATGATTTGTAATACCAACAGCGATCTGCTTGTTGATACCGTTAATCTTGCAAACGGCAAATCATTGCAGGCAAAAGGCATTGCAATGCATGTGCTTTCCGATACATGGGCTCATAAATATTTTGCAGGGACGCCTTCTCTTGTAATTAATAATGTCAGCAAATATATTTATGAGTTGTTGCCGACAGATGACGGAGAGATTGAAAAAGGTATTAAATTCATACACAGACCCGGCGCACTTGATGATTTTGATGAAAGTAAGTATATTAACAGCATTTATCAGGGCAGTGAGGATTCCGCAATGAACCTGGGACACGCACGGGCAGGTCATCTTCCGGATTACAGCTATGCAAAGTATAAGTACATGCCCGCATGGGGTGACTTTGAAGTTGTCATAAAGGATAATCCGTCGGATTACATGAAAGCATTTACTCAGATGATATATGCATTAAGGTTTTACAAGGGAGATTATCCGGTATTTGAAAAAGAAAAGTATGATGATGAGATAATAGAACCTTATAGAGAAAAGATTGATGCGATTTTCAGGGTGCGGCGGGCTCTTGACAGTGATGATTGGAAAGCTTTCGGAGAGAGTCTTTCGGGAGAGGAGATAGAAGATTTTAATATTAATAAATATTGTGACGAATATATAAATGCTTCTCCCGAAGACAAAGACAATACATTCCTTGGCAAGTTCATTATCGCGGCACTTGCTCAAAAAAGCATGGTGATAAATAAGATATATAAGTCCGGTAACAAATTGGCGGGATATTCCGTTGACTTTGGCGAAGTCGGATTCAAGGGAATTAAGGATTACGGAAAGCTTTTAAAAGAATCGAAAAAGGAGTAAAGAGATGAGTGCATTTCAACGTGTAAGAAGCATGATAGTGGCGGCCTTAATGGTTGCATGCGGTATCATCATGCTCACGGTAATAAATATAGGCTATGAGATTGTATGCCTGGTACTCTGTATTACATTATTGGTTTCGGGAATACGTCATCTTATTTATTTCTTTAGAATGGCCAGGCATATGGTTGGCGGAAGAATGATTCTCTACAAAGGCGTTATACTTTTGGATCTCGGTGTATTTACAGCGACGATTTTTGATATCCCGCAGATTTATGTCATGTTATATCTTTTTGCCGGTAATATGGTATCCGGAGGAATAAGTATATTCAGGGCCCTGGAAACCAAAAAGCTTGAAGCTCCGCACTGGAGATTAACATTGGTGCACGGCATTACCAATATTGCAATTGCCGTATTATGTATAGTTTTTATCATGAATACGGAAATGGTTGTATTTATATATGCGCTCGGTCTTTTTTATTCCGCAATCATGAGGATAGTTTCATCGTTCAGAAAAACGGCAGTCGTATACGTTCAGTAATAATAACTTCCGCAAGGTGCCCAAACTTTTTGGGAGGTGCATCTTACGGAAGTTTTTTTGATCTTTTAATCCCTGTGGTGGGGATAAAAAATTTAAGCGTTTGTGTTAGTATCATGCTGTAACATATTATGCTTGCCGGTTAGAAGGAGGAACATCTTAATGAGCGACAGTAACGATGAAGTGTTATTTGAGAGCAGGGCTGTTTATCTTTGCAGAACAGGCGGTCTCAGATTGAAAAAAGATAAAATGGAGGTGGTTAATCGGGACGGAGACGTAACCGAAGAGTTTTATCTTAAAGATATGCGAGACATTCGTAAAAGAGGTCATACATGTATAGTTTGGAACTATGGAGATAATTCCTTCGAATCACATATTGCCATACTTGATTTTCAGAGAGAGAATTGGATAGATGCGATTGCTAAGGCAAAGGACGGGCAATATGCGGAAATAATTTATACTTGAGAATTAAATCAAAATTATGCCTTTTAAGGGGACGTAAGCAGAAGCTTTCGTCTCTTTTTTTTTATCCCTGTGTAGGGGTTATTTCATGACATTAAGAATGGTAATCTGTATTAAAAATATTATAGAGTTAATTTATGGAAAAGAGGATAAATGGCTGAAACGGGGAATGTAATTAATTTGGAAAAAAGATTCACTCAAAAAAGCATATGGGAAGAAGATTTCTTTTTACAGGCGATAAATACGTTGGAATTATTGGACGGCGCAGAAAATGTATTGGATATCGGTTCCGATGATGACAGATGTACTGATGCCATTGCGGAGTTAGCGGAAAATTTAGTTGTCGAAAAAAGAAAGTGGTCCGATATTAATCTTGAAAAGGAGGGCTACCATAAAAAATTCGATCTTGTTTATTGCAATTTATCAGGCGCCATCAAATCGATTGATGATTTAAAAAAGATGAATGAAGCCTCTAAGCACTATTGTGTTTTGTCTGATTATATAAGCGTTAAGAAGCCCTTTGAAGATGAGGTGGAAGAGTTTCTTTTTCCTTATCCGATTCGTAAAAGAACTTCCAAGATGTCTTTTTTTTATTCCTATCTGAGAGAAAAGGGTTATATACCTGAAGCGGATTATTATGAAAGGGATGATACTTTGGAATTTAATGATAATGAGAATGCTTTCAGATATTTTAAAAATCTGATGGAACAAAAATATAAGCTTTCCGATAATGATTGTGAAAGGCTTGGCAGCTTTATAAATGCTTCGTTTTATGAAGGGATGCTGGTTAATCCGATTCATTCAATAATTGCAACGTTGGTATGGAGAGTGAAATGAATATCGAAACGCACCGATAGAGTAACCGATGTTTAAAGCCGGCATTGGTTATTTTTTTTTAAATTAGTCTTCCCTTACGTTTATATGATGTGGTAAAAGTATATGAAACGTAAATCATAATCGGAGAAATGAATGACGAATTTAATTTTAAAAAAGTTCATAAAAAATGACGGCGACATCAAATCCGAGAGCGTAAGAAAAGAGCACGGAGTCCTCGCGGGAACCGTGGGGATTATATGCAATATATCCTTATTTATCATAAAGCTTATTGCAGGTTTAGTTTCGGGACATATATCGATTGTTGCCGATGCGTTTAACAACCTGTCGGACATTGGATCATGCATTGTAACTCTTATCGGGTTTAAGGCAGTAGGAAAGCCTGCCGATGAGAAGCACCCTTATGGACACGGACGTACGGAATATATTGCGGGGCAGGTGGTATCCTTTGCGATTATCTTCATGGGTATCAGTCTTATCCGCGAATCCGTCATGAAGATTATTGAGCCGGAAGAGAGTCTGTTTGCTGCGGTTGCGGTAGTGGTGCTTATCATATCCATTGCCGTTAAATTGTGGATGTGGCATTTTTACCGAACAATAGGCAAAAAGCTGGGTTCGGGTACGATTCTGGCGACGGCAAAAGACAGCTTTAATGACGTCATCGCAACTTCTGTCGTGCTTGCATGTCTGTTTATAGAAGCGGGAACGGGAGTTAAGCTGGACGGATGGGCCGGTGTCGGAGTTGCGATATTCGTAATAATATCCGGGATTATTTCCTTTAAGGAGACGATGGAGCCTCTTATAGGGAAGATGCCGTCCGAAGAGACATTAAATGAAATTGAGAAGGCGGTGCTTTATGATAACCGTATTCTCGGAGTACATGACATAATCGTGCATGATTACGGTCCGGGGCAGGTATATTGCACGCTTCATGCAGAGGTGCCTGCAGATATGAGCCTCGTGAGAGCACATGAAGCCGCTCATGCCGCAGAAAAAAGAGTGACGAATGCAGTCGGGTGCGATGTGACCATTCATATAGATCCGGAAGATCTGGATGATTTGGAGGCAATGGAGTTAAAAAAGCTTGTTTCCGATACGGTTAGGTCGGTTAATCCTTCTTTTAAAACCCATGATTTTCATTTGTTAAAACGCGCTCCGAATCCAAAGGTATCCTTTGATGTCGTGATTAATGAAAAAGCATCGGGAGACAGCGACATTGTAAGAGAGCGTATTGAAAAAGCCATTAAAAGTCAAAAGCCTGACCTGGAAATGGAGATAACAATCGACAGGATGTTTGTGCATGATACCAAAACTATCAAAACTACTCTATAAAAGGCGTAAAAACCGCATTTTATATCCCCCCATGGGGGTTATTTTTTTGCCTGAAAATTAGTATATTGGAGCAGGCTTTTATGGCTTCCATCCAGCATAAAATGCTAATTTGTGAGTGTATTTATAATTGGAGGAAAATTTCATGAAGAAGAAGATTTTGCCGATAGCAATGTCGGCTTTAATGGTGACGGGAACAATCGGACTTGCAGGATGCTCAGGCGGTTCGGCAGATAACGGCGGTGAGACAAGTGCACAGACTGAGGCACAGTCAGGCTCTCTTAAATCCTCGGGAGAGGTTACCGCTTATGTGGGTACCGATATTTTTGACAACAGCATGGATCCGGTAAAGGGATTTATGTGTTATGCATATCCTTTTGTGGGAAATGCCCTTCTTAAGATGGGAACCGACTATCAGTATAAGGGCGATCTGGCTGATTCATGGGAGATCAGCGCTGACGCTCTTACATATACTTTCAAGTTAAAAGAAGGCATTAAATTCAGTGATGGAAGCGACTTTACCGCTGAAGACGTTGTATTTACATATCAGCAGGTAAAGGATAATCAGGCAAATAATGAGAACGTGGATCTTACGTCCCTTAAGTCAGTTCAGGCAAAGGATGATTACACGGTAGAATTTACATTAAATGAAGCATATTCACCGTTCTTTGATACCGTGGCTATGCTCCAGATTGTACCGAGCGATGCATATGACAGTACGACATTTGATACCAAGCCTATCGGTACGGGTGCGTATAAGGTTGCCGAGTACTCAACGAATCAGCAGATAATTCTCGAGGCGAATGAGAACTGCTTCAGCGGCAAGCCGAGCATCGAAAAAGTAACTCTTGTATATATGGACAGTGATGCGGCTATTGCTGCAGCTAATTCAGGTCAGATTGACGTGGTTATGGTAAGTCCGAATTATGCGGATGAGAAGATAGCGGGAATGTCCGTTGAGAAATTTACTACCATGGACGTTCGCCACATAAGTCTTCCGGTAATACCTGAATCCACCGAAAAAGACGCACAGGGCAAGGATCGTAAAGTCGGTAACAATGTTACCTGCGATGCGGCAGTAAGAGAAGCCCTTTCCATAGGTATTAACAGACAAAATATCATCAACAACAGCTTAAACGGCATAGGTAAACCGGCAGAAAGCTTTGTAAATCTTTCATGGTCCCTCGATGAGAAGTATGAGGACGGTCTTGTTGATAATGCGAAAAAGATTCTTGAAGATGCAGGCTGGACTGACTCTGACGGAGACGGAATCGTTGAAAAAGACGGCTTGAAGTGCGAGTTTGACCTTATTGCGCCGGGAAATGATACGGACAGATATAACATCTGTGTGGCTCTTGCCCAGGAGGCTAAAAACTTCGGTATCAAGATAAATGTTTCAAACCTTTCATGGGATGAAGCGGGAGCACTTACGAATACGACACCTATCATCTGGGGATGGGGTCAGTATAATCCGGTTCTTCTCGATCAGCTTCTCGGATCTGAGAAGTTCCTTACGGGAGATTACAACGATGTTGTAGGATACAAGAATCCCGAAGTAGACAAAGCAATTCAGGATGCCCTCAGAGCTTCATCTAATGAAGAGGCGGTTAAGAATTGGAAAGCCGTACAGGAAAAAGCAGAGGGAGATTATCCTTACCTCTACATTGTAAATATTGAGCACAGCTTCTTTGTGAATGATAATCTTGACATCTCTCCGTCAACACAGATTATGCACCCGCACGGTCACGGGGCACCGGTTTTATGTAACCTCTCTGACTGGAGCTGGAAATAAATGTTTAGGACAAAAAGTCTTGTCGCTGAAATAATCAGATTAGTTATTCTGTTATTTGCCGTCAGTCTTCTTGCCTTTATTCTCATAACGAGCGCACCGATAGATCCTCTGACATCCTACATCGGAACGGAGTCAACACTCTCGCCCGAAGCAAGGCAGGAGATAGCGAGTCATTGGGGACTAAACGACCCGTTGCCGCAGAGGTTTTTTACATGGCTGGGAAATCTCTTTCAGGGAGATATGGGAATGTCCATAACCTACAAAAAGCCCGTGGCACAGGTTATCGGAGAGCGTTTTTCAATGTCAATCGTGCTTATGCTTATAGCCTGGGTACTTTCAGGAATAATCGGATTTTTACTTGGCATGGCATGCGGCAAACATGAGAACTCAGTTTTTGATCGTATTATAAAAACCATATTCTTAGGATTAAAGTCAGCCCCGACATATTGGCTGGGGCTGATTATTCTTACTGTCTTTGCGGTACTTTTGGGATGGTTCCCGATAGGTATGGCATCGCCTATAGGTAAGGCGGCAGAGGACGTAACGATAGCCGACAGAATATATCATTTGATTTTGCCCGCATTCACACTGACCATTGTGAGTATGGGTGACGTAATACTCTACACAAGGCAAAAATATATTGACATAGCGAAAAGTGACTACGTTTTGTATGCCAAGACAAGAGGAGAGACCGACAGGCAGATTACAAAACGTCACATTTTAAGAAATATAGCACTCCCTGCCATAACATTACAGTTCGCATCATTCAGCGAACTTTTCGGCGGTATGGCATTGGCGGAAAACGTCTTTTCATACCCCGGAATAGGTACTGCCACGACGGCGGCTGCCTTAAATGCGGATGTTCCGTTGCTTCTTGGAATATCCCTGGTTTCTGCCATATTTGTATTTTCGGGGAACCTTATAGCCAACATCCTTTATGGTGTGTTTGACCCCAGGATAAGGGAGGGTAAAGCACATGCATAAATATCATAAAAAAAGCAGACTCTTAAACAGAAGAGTCGTACTTCTTATTACGATGATTATTGCCGCAGTTTATCTTGTGGGAGTATTCATCTGGGGATGTTGTTTAAGCGAAGATGCCTACGGCATTAATTTTAACGAAAAGTTTTTGGCGCCTTCACCCGAGCATTGGTTTGGAACCGATAATCTTGGACGGGACATGTTCTTTCGGTCCATAAAAGGACTTTCCATCAGTATGATTATCGGACTTATCTCAGTTGGGATAAGCTCGGTGATTGCGATTGTGATGGGCATACTTTCTGCAGTATTTGGCGGATGGGTAGATAAAGTCGTAAATTTTGCGATTGACCTTTGCATGGGGCTTCCTCATCTGGTGCTTCTTATCCTGATTTCATTCATGATGGGGAAAGGCGTGATGGGTATAACGATTGCGGCGGCAGTTACCCACTGGCCGTCCATGACGAGGATGATCAGACAGGAAGTGCTACAGGTTAGGAATTCGCAGTATGTACTTGCGGCCTACAAGATGGGAAGAAGCCGTTGGCAGGTTGCGGTAAAGCATATTATTCCGCACATTCTGCCGGTATATTTTATCGGCGCAACGCTTCTTTTCCCGCATTGTATCATGCATGAATCGGCTGTAACCTTCCTGGGATTCGGACTCCCGAAGGAGCTCCCGGCAATCGGTGTAATTTTGTCCGAGGCCATGACACATATAGTTACGGGAAAATGGTGGCTTGCCGTATTCCCGGGGTTGATGCTTCTTATCGCGGTTATCTTTTTTGACCTGATAGGTGAGGGACTTAAGAACCTGCTTAACCCTCAAACGGGTAACGAATAAGAGAGGAGGTTGTGATGGAACTTTTAAATGTTAAAGAGCTCTTAGTGGCTTTCAGCATGTATAAAAAAGGATTTCGAAAATACGAACTCGAAGTAATTCATCAGCTTTCTCTTAATGTCAATTCCGGTGAGATTGTTGCGGTAGTGGGCTCCAGCGGTTCGGGAAAAAGTATTCTTGCCGAGGCCGTTCTGGGACTGCTTCCGAAAAACTCACATATGCATGGGGAAATATTCTACAAGGGTAACAAAGTAGATAAGAAATCCATACGCAAATATATGGGCACGGACATCGCCTATATTCCGCAGTCCGTAGATCACCTCGATCCCGTCATGAAAGTGGGAGAGCAGGTTGTCGGAGTGCACGGAACAAAAGAGCGACAAAAGGAGCTCTTTAAGCAATACAACCTTCCGGAAGGCACCGAGAAAAAATATCCGTTTCAGTGCTCTGGAGGTATGGCGCGAAGGGTTCTCGTAACGTCTGCGCTTATGGGTAAGCCTGACCTGATTATAGCTGATGAGCCGACTCCGGGCCTTGATCTTAAGATGGCACTTGAAGCTCTGAAGGATTTTAGGGAGCTTGCTGACAGGGGTACGGGCATACTTCTCATTACCCATGATATTGATTTGGCACTCGGTGTGGCAGACAGGATTGCGGTATTTTATGCCGGTTCAATCCTGGAGATTGCGCCGGTGGATGATTTTGTGGAGCACAGTGAAAGATTAAGACATCCTTATTCTCAGGCACTGATCAATGCTTTACCGCAGAATAATTTTGAGCCCATAAAAGGAACACAGCCGTATGCCGGCGACCTTTTCTCAGGCTGCCTTTTTGCACCGCGCTGTCATAAGCGCGATGATAAATGCGCCTGCGATGTTCCGATGGCGGATGTAAGGGGCGGAAAGGTTAGGTGTGTACATGCAGCTGACGGGTGATAATATAAGCTTCAGATATAACAATAAGAATCCGTGGGTGTTACGTGATGTATCCATATCCATTGAAAGCGGAGAGAGAGTCGGCGTTGTCGGACCTTCCGGTTACGGCAAAAGCACCCTGGCCAAGATTTTATCCGGTTACGTGAAACCGCTAACGGGAAAGGTTACACTCGACGGTAACGACTTACCGAAGAAAGGCTATTCACCGATACAGATGATTTACCAGCATCCCGAGTTTTCCGTAAATCCCCGCCTGAAGATGAAAGACATTCTGCAGGAGGCTTGGGAGCCTGACGACGACCTGCTCGCCCGTATGGGTATCGAGAAAAAATGGTTTTCCAGATGGCCGTCCGAATTGTCCGGTGGAGAATTACAGAGATTTTGTATAGCGAGGGTACTTGCACCCGAGACAAAGTTTCTTGTATGTGATGAGATAACGACGATGCTTGATGCCATTACCCAGGCACAGATTTGGAACCTTCTTCTTGAAGAAGCCGATAAAAGAAATCTCGGCATGATGATTATCACTCACAACAGCTCTCTGGCCGAGAGGGTATGCACAAGAATCATTGAATTGCCGAAACTGAATAACATAGAAAGAGCGGATGTTTAAATAAGACACGGGAATAACTTCCCGTGTCTTATTGCATTTTATTGTGATAAAATGTAAACAAGTGTAACAGATATGGGAAGGGAGGAGTTCGATGAAAAACGCAAAGAAAATGGCAGGTGTTATTTTGGGGGCGGCAGTCCTGTCGGGGGCTGCTGTTTTAAGTGCATATTCAGTAGAAGCGGCAGACTACGGGAGCGGTTCCGTAACATATTCCGGGCCTGCTCCTGCGTCAATTGATGATGTTCCTAAAGATTATGATTTGTATGCCGTCGGTTGGCCGGACGGATTGAAAAGCGAATATGTGACTTACGATGAGTTTGCAGAGCTTTTTGAAAATGAAAAGCTCCTGGGGACATATAAAACTGATGATCGGGGAAAGATTAATCTTACCGGTTACGGGACGGACGGAGAGATAAGGATATATGAATCCGTTATTCCTAAAGGGTATACGGCGGATGAGAGGTCTGTCAGTGCGGATTTAAGCAAAGGCAGCGTGAATATAATAAACCGTAAGGCGGAAGTAACGCCCGCCGATGATAACTTGCCGACGGATTACACGGGTGCGGGAGAGCATGTCACAGGTACGCCGGATACGGGAGATAAAAATCATTTATCGCTTTGGGTCGGCATTGCCGCGGGAGCCGCATTAACGGTTGTCGGTGCAATTCTGATAAAAAAGAAAAGGTTCGGTTCTCTTATCGTATTTATTTGCGCGGGAGCCTTGGGCGCTGCAGGCTTTGCCGGATCGTATCAGGTTAATGCGGATGAGCCCGAAGGATTTTGTATAAATAAGACGGATGAAGAAGGCAGTGCGGTATCGGGGGCTGAATTTGAGATTTATGCAAAGCCTTCAAACATTACATATTTGAACAAAGGGGATGATGACAATAAGAATATAATCGTTCTCTATACCAATGACGTTCACTGCGGCGTAGATAATAATATCGGTTATTCCGCTCTTGCCTCATACAAAAAAGAGCTTGAAGCAGATCCAAACAACATCGTATTCCTTGTTGACAGCGGGGATGAATTCCAGGGGGCGGCGCTTGGAACACTCACACAGGGTGGGGCGATACGAAACATAATGAATATTGTCGGCTATGACGTGGCTACTCCCGGAAACCATGATTATGATTACGGAATGGACAGATTTATGGATTTGACGGGAAGTGCCAATTATCCTTATGTGTCCTGTAATTTCACCGACTTAAGGACCGGAGAGCTTGTATTTGAACCGTACACGATAATGGATGCCGGAGGAAAGCAAATAGCTTTTGTGGGAGTGACCACGCCTACGACTCCGACGGAATCAACTCCGAAATTTTTCCAGGATGAAAACGGAAATTTCATATACGGATTCCGTGAGGGAAATAACGGACGCAATCTTTATGACGCAGTTCAGAAAGCAGTGGATGATGCAAGAAATGAGGGAGCCGATTACTGCATTCTCTTGTCGCATTTGGGAATAAATGCTTCGGATACTCCTTACACATCTAATGATGTGATAGCAAATACAAAAGGAATAGATGTCGTTTTGGACGGACATTCCCACAGTATAGTGGAGATGGAGAAGGTTAAAAATTCCGAAGGTAAGGATGTGCTGCTTACCCAGGACGGCTATCAGCTGCCTTCCATAGGAAAGCTTACCATTGACCCGGCAGGGAATATGAAGACCGAACTTATCGGTGATTATACAAAGTCTGATGCGGAGACGACCAAAGTCATAAATGAAGAAAAAGAAATGCTCGCAAAGATAACTGAGCAAAAGGTTGGTAAGACTGATTTCGGGCTTGTTGCAAAAGACGATGCCGGATGGCTTGTCAGAAATAATGAAACGAACCTCGGTGATTTCGTTGCGGATGCATACAGATACTCTGCGGGAGCAGAGATAGCATTTGTTAACGGTGGCGGTGTGAGGGCGAATATCACCCCCGGAGAGATAAAGCGCGGAGACCTTCTTAATGTAAATCCGTTTGTCAATCAGCTTGCTTTAAGTAAAGTGAAGGGAAGTGAGATTGCTGACGCCCTGGAATTCAGTGTTCATTCATTCCCTGATATGTTCGGAGGATTTCTTCAGGTATCAGGTATCACGTTTGACGTTGATACTTCCATAGAGTCATCCGTTAAAGTCAATGAATTAGATGAATTCGTATCCGTGGACGGTCCGCGAAGGGTCAGCAATATTAAAGTGAACGGAGAGCCTCTTGATCCGAACCGATTATATAAATGCACGTCAATCGACTACATTCTTATAAACGACGGAAACGGTTACAATATGTTTACCGGTGAGCGCATGGATATGGGAAGAATGATAACTGACGTGGAGTCGCTTGAGGAATATCTTAAATATCTCGGAGGAGAGATTCCTTCCGAATACTCCGATCCCGACGGACAGGGAAGAATAAACTTCCTTCCGTAAGTCGGAGAATAAAAGGAACAGAATTTGAAAGTTTAATTTAACACCTGTTATGGATGAGCATTTTTTAAAAAAAAGATTTGAAGATCTTGAGCGGCAGGCCATATCGGGCGGCGTTTACCGTTTTACGGGATTTTTGTCCCCCGGGGATGCCGCCCTTTGTTTTGATGTCTCAAACGGGAAGTATATAAAGACCTGGGGCGGAGCGAAGGAGTGCGAACGAGTCATGGTGCGCTTCGGAGATGCGGATGAGCTCGGATACGAATGTGATTTTCCCATAGCGATAATAAGGATAAGGGCTCTTAATTCAAAGTATGCCGAGCCCTTAACGCACAGGGATTTTTTGGGGAGTCTTATGAGCCTGGGAATTGAGCGTGATACCATAGGCGATATCATGATCGATAAACATAAATCAACCGCTTACGTGTTCGTTAATGAACGCATCGCAGGATTTGTTACGGAAAATATTGACCGCATAAAAAATACAACGGTCATGTGTGAGAGGGTAAAAGAGATTCCGGAAGGACTTGAGCCTGAATTAAAGGAGCTTCGTCTGATAGTGGCCACACCCAGGATAGATGCAATTATTGCCAGGCTCTATAATCTTTCAAGATCTGCGTCTCGTGTGCTTTTCACATCGGGAATGGTGCTTGTAAACGGCAAAAACTGCGGGAATGAAAGTCTTGTATTATCCGTGGGAGATGTCGTGGCGGTACGCGGGCACGGGAAGTTTGTATATGACGGTGAAAGTAAAAAAACCGCAAAGGGGAACGTGTCCGTTACGGTGAGGAAATATGTGTGAAATTAAGTCGGCAGTTTTATGAAACAGGCGTTTGAAGCCTGTTTTTTTGTTTCGGGACAAATTCCTGTTGTTTGAAAATATGTCGGCGGTTTAAAAATCATAAGAAAATTACAGGAGAACATATCCCCATACAGGGCTTATTTTTGACAGATGTTCCATCTATCATTTATGTGGCATAAATCATCTGTGTTAAAGGTTTATTGCAAAAAAATTTTTAAGGAGAAAAATATATGTTAAAAAAAGTTTTACCAATGACTTTATCTGCACTTGCGGTAGTGGGAGCTATCGGACTTGCAGGATGTGGAAGTTCCGGAGGCAATACCGGAGGAGAAACTACAGGCGAAGCTACCACGCAGGCTCAAAGCAGCGGCGGTGGCAGCCTGAAATCTTCAGGGGATGTAACAGCGTTCCTCGGAACCTCGATTTTTGATAACAGTCTTGATCCCGTAAAAGGATCAATGTCTTACGGTTATCCGTTTGTTTGTAATGCACTTTTAAAGGTTAATCCGAATTCCGAATATGTTGGCGATCTTGCCGATACATGGACTATCAGCGATGATGCCCTTACATATACTTTTACTCTTAAAAAAGGTATAAAATTCTCGGACGGCAGTGATTTTACCGCAGAGGATGTGACATTTACATACAACGAAGTAAAAAACAATCAGGCTAATAATGAGAACGTAGACCTGACTAACCTTGAAAGCGCAACGGCTAAGGATGATTACACGGTTGAGTTTAAGCTTAAAGAACCGTACTCACCTTTCGTCGATGTTGCATCGAGACTGCAGATAGTTCCAAGTGATGCTTATAACAGTTCCGCTTTTGATACGAAGCCGATAGGAACGGGCGCATGGAAGGTGCTTGAATATACACCTAACCAGCAGATAATTCTTGAAGCCAATAAAGATCATTTTGACGGTGCCCCGAGTATTGATAAGGTTACGATAGTATACATGGATCAGGATGCGGCGGTTGCGGCTGCGCAGTCAGGACAGCTTGACATCGTTATGGTCGGATCCACCCATGCCAATAAAACCGCACCCGGAATGACATTGGATCGTTTTGAAACCATGGACGTTCGTCAGATCAGTTTCCCGATGATTGAAGAGGGCACGATGAAAGATAAGGACGGTATTGAGCGCAAGGTTGGAAACAACGTTACCAGCGATCATGCCGTAAGAGAAGCTCTTTCCATCGGAATTAACAGACAGCAGATAATTCAAAATGCATTTAACGGAGTAGGAAAGCCTGCCGTGCATTTCACCAATAATCTTCAGTGGGCAACCACAAAGACATGGTCTGACAACCGTCTTGATGAGGCGAAAAAGATACTTGACGATGCCGGTTGGAAGCTGGAAGGTGACGTAAGAAAGAAAGACGGGCTCGCTTGTGAATTTGATGTTATCGCACCGGGTAACGATGAAGACAGATATAATCTTGCCGTGGCATTTTCGGAGAATGCAAAGGACCTTGGAATTAAGATAAATGTAAAAAATGCTTCATGGGATGATGCGGAAGGTCTTATGTATTCAACGCCTCTTGTATGGGGCTGGGGACAGTACAGTCCGACGGTTATTGAAAACTTATTCTATTCCAAGAACTTCCTTACGGGATATTCGAATGTTATAGCATACAATAATCCAAAGGTGGATGAAGCAATAACAAAAGCCATCGATGCGAATAACGAACCTGATGCAATAAAAGAATGGCGTGAAGCTCAGGACATCGCTGAGGAAGATTACCCATATCTCTATCTTGTAAATATAGAGCATTGCTACTTTATAAATGACAATCTTAATGTTTCAAAGAGTACCCAGATACCTCATCCTCACGGACACGGAGGTCCAATCATTTGTAACATGAAAGATTGGAAGTGGAAATAATGTTCAAGACGAAAAGCCTTGTGAGTGAAATAATCAGACTGGTAATTCTGTTATTTTCCGTAAGTCTTCTTGCTTTTATTCTCATAACAAGTGCACCGATAGATCCTCTGACGACTTATGTCGGAACGGAGTCGACTCTTTCGCCTGAGGCAAGGCAGGAGATAGCGCAGTATTGGGGGCTCAACGATCCGCTTCCTCAGAGATTTTTTACATGGCTGGGGCATTTGTTTCAGGGCGATATGGGAACGTCCATAACGTATAAAAGACCGGTTGCCGATGTTATTTTTGAAAGATTTTCCATGTCATTTGTGTTAATGATGGTTTCATGGGCGCTTTCGGGAATTATCGGATTTTTCCTGGGCATGGCATGCGGAAAGCATGAGAACAGTGTTTTTGACCGCATTATCAAAACGATTTTTTTGGGATTAAAATCAGCGCCGACCTTTTGGCTGGGACTGATAATCCTGACAGTGTTCGGTGTGCTGCTGGGGTGGTTCCCGATAGGTATGGCGACGCCGATGGGTAAAGTATCGTCCGACGTAACTTTCGCGGACAGACTGTATCATATGGTACTTCCGGCTTTTACCTTAACGATAGTAAGCATGGGAGATGTAATACTATATACCAGGCAAAAATATGTCGAGATTAACAGAAGTGATTACGTTTTATACGCAAAAACGAGAGGAGAGACAGACAGGCAGATAACAAGACGTCATATTTTAAGGAATATAGCATTGCCTGCAATCACGTTGCAGTTTGCATCCTTCAGTGAGCTTTTCGGAGGAATGGCGCTTGCGGAAAATGTATTCTCATATCCGGGAATAGGAACTGCAACGACGGCGGCAGCTCTAAGTGCAGACGTACCGCTTCTATTGGGAATATCACTTATTTCGGCGTTATTTGTTTTTGCCGGAAATCTGATAGCCGATATCCTCTACGGAGTATTTGATCCGAGATTAAGGGAGGGTAAGGCGAATGCATAAAATATATAAAAAGACCGGGCTTATGAACCAAAGAGTCGTACTCCTTATAACGATGATTATTGCCCTGATATATCTTTTGGGAATATTCATCTGGGGATGCTGTCTCGGGGAGGATTCATACGCGGTAAATTTTGATACCAAATTTTTACCGCCTTCAGGTGAGCATTGGTTTGGAACCGATAATCTGGGGCGAGACATGTTCTTTAGATCCGTAAAGGGTTTATCCATCAGTATGGTAATAGGACTTATTGCCGTGGCAATCAGTTCCGTAATAGCCATAGTAATGGGTATATTGTCTGCAGTATTTGGAGGATGGGTTGACAGGGTTGTAAACTTTGCGGTCGATCTTTGTATGGGTCTTCCTCACCTTGTACTTCTAATCCTTATTTCGTTCATGATGGGAAAAGGCGTACTCGGTATAACCGTTGCCGTTGCGGTAACGCACTGGCCGTCCATGACCCGAATGATCAGGCAGGAGGTATTGCAGGTAAGAAGCTCCCAGTACGTTCTTGCTGCCTATAAGATGGGAAAAACCAGATGGCAGGTTGCAGTAAAGCACATTATTCCGCATATATTGCCGGTGTACTTTATCGGTGTGACCCTTCTGTTTCCGCATGCGATTATGCATGAATCATCAGTTACGTTTTTGGGATTCGGACTTCCAAAAGAGCTGCCGGCAATCGGTGTTATTCTTGCGGAAGCCATGACGCATATAGTTACCGGAAAATGGTGGCTGGCGGTATTCCCGGGTCTGATGCTTCTTATAGCGGTAATCTTTTTTGATCTGATAGGTGAAGGACTTAAGCATCTTCTTAATCCTAATACCGGTAATGAATAACGAAAGGAGTCAGTATGGAAGAATTATTAAAAGTAAAAGATCTGCTGGTTTCTTTCAGTATGTATAAAAAAGGTTTCCATAAGTATGAGCTGGAGGTTATTCATCAGCTCTCGCTCGATATCAACAAGGGTGAGATAGTCGCCGTGGTGGGATCGAGCGGTTCCGGAAAAAGTATTCTTGCGGAGGCGGTTTTGGGATTGCTTCCGAAAAATGCAACGGTTACGGGAGAAGTTACTTATAAGGGAAACGATATTGATGAAAAATCAATCAGAAAATACCTGGGGAAGGATATAGCTTATATCCCCCAGTCAGTCGATCACCTTGATCCCGTCATGAAAGTGGGGGATCAGGTTATCGGCGTTAACGGAACCAAGGAGAGACAGGAAGAGCTTTTTGAACAATATAATCTGCCCAAGGGCACGGAAGAAAAATATCCGTTCCAGTGCTCGGGAGGTATGTCAAGAAGAATTCTTGTAACATCGGCTCTTATGGGAAGGCCCGATTTAATAATAGCCGATGAGCCGACGCCGGGTCTCGATCTTAAGATGGCACTTGAGGCGCTGAAGGATTTCAGGGAGCTGGCAGATAACGGTACGGGAATCCTTCTCATAACACATGACATTGATCTGGCGCTGGGGGTTGCCGATCGTATTGCCGTTTTTTATGCGGGCTCGGTTTTGGAGCTTGCACCGGTTGAGGACTTTGTTCATAACAGCGATAAACTGAGACACCCGTATTCTCAGTCGCTTATTAAGGCTCTTCCGCAAAATGATTTCACGCCCATCAGGGGAACTCAGCCATACGCCGGCGATTTGCCGTCGGGATGTCTGTTTTCTCCGAGATGTTGGTTAAGAGATGACAAATGCGCAGGAAATATTCCGATGACGGAGGTCAGAGGGGGAAAGGTGAGGTGTGCACATGCAGCTGACGGGTGAGAATATTAACTTTAAATACACAAAAAAAAGCCCGTGGATATTAAAAGATATATCAATAACCATAAACAGCGGTGAGAGGGTTGGTGTTGTTGGACCATCCGGTTACGGTAAAAGTACACTAGCAAAGATCCTTGCAGGATACTTGAAGCCCTTGGCGGGGAGCGTGTCTCTTGACGGGGGCGATCTTCCGAAAAAGGGATATTCACCGGTTCAGATGATTTATCAGCATCCCGAATTTTCCGTTAACCCGCGTCTTAAGATGAAGGATATTTTAGAAGAGGCATGGGTGCCGGATGACGACCTTCTCGGTCGAATGGGCATTGAGAAAAAATGGTTTACCAGATGGCCGTCTGAGTTATCGGGTGGAGAGCTGCAGAGATTTTGTATAGCAAGAGTTCTTTCACCAAAAACAAAATTTTTGATATGTGATGAGATTACAACGATGCTTGATGCCATTACCCAGGCGCAGATTTGGAATCTCCTTCTTGATGAAGCAAAGAAGCGGGAGCTGGGGATGATGATCATTACCCACAACAAATCACTTGCGGAAAGGGTATGCACAAGTATAATAGAACTACCTGAATTAAATCATATAGAAAGGGCAGATGTGTAAAATTGGAAGACAAAGAAATAAAAGAGCAGGTGGCAAGATACTGGGATATCGGATGTAAGGATTATGATGCCCAGGACGGCCACGGATTAAAAGGTGATGATGAAAAACAGGCATGGTTAAAATTCTTACAAAACATTGTACCGGTTGATACAAAGGACATTCTTGATGTCGGATGCGGTACCGGATTTTTGACACTGCTTCTTGCAGAGCTTGGATATAACGTAAAAGGTATAGATTTATCCGAAGGCATGCAAAGTGATGCAAAAAGAAAGGTAAGCGAAGCAGGACTTGTGAGCCGCGTTACTTTTGACATTGCGGACGCGGAAAACACCGGCGAAGAGGATGACAAATTTGATGTCGTTATTAACAGGCATCTTTTATGGACGCTGCCTCATCCGAGGGAAGCTGTTGATGAATGGATCCGTGTAACGAAACCGGGAGGGTGTGTGATCATTATTGACGGAGATTGGAACAGTATAAGCAGAGAAGTAAAGGCAGAAGATCATAAAGACAAAAATGATGATAATTCATACTCTGAAGAGCTCATACAAAACCTTCCGTTGCACAGAGGTGAAGGTAAGCCTTTTGATTACATAGACAGAGACGGTTATGAAATAACCATAGTAAGTCTTAAAGATATCGACAATCTTGAAAGAAAAAAGTATGTCGATAATGATTGGCTTTCCAATGATAATTACAAAAGAGAAGCATATGTAATCAGAAAACCACAATACAGATGATTAATAAGTCTTCAATAAAAAAAGGCGATTCCGTTTTTAAAGACGGAGTCGCCTTATTTTTTTAAGTTTTTAACCGTTTTAATATTCCTAAAAAGAAAATCTTAAAAAACTTGATAAAACAGGCAAAATTAACCCCCTAGGGGGCTTAAGGAAAAAAAAATTAATTCATAAAATAATCAAAAATGCTTATGGGGTTTTCCAAAAATGAAAAGCAAAAAAAGAAATAAAATAATTAAAAAAACAATTAAGTATGTAATTTTATTCGTAATTGCGATGTTCATACTGTCCGTAGTTGTGTTCATTCTTGCAAGGCTTGCGCCGGGAGATCCGCTGCAGGCATTTTACGGGGAAGCATTGGACAGCATGAATGATGAGCAGATTGCGGCTGCCAGAGCGAGACTCGGTCTAGATGATAATCTTTTCGTTCAATACTTCAAATGGCTTGGAGGAGCTCTTCACGGTGACTTCGGATTATCCCTGAAATATAAGATGAAGGTTCAGGATGTCATGGGTCCTCTGATTGGTAATACGTTAGCGCTTGGTATAACGGCATATATTGTCGTATTTGTTCTTGCGATAGTTTTGGCGACGGTTGCCGCACTTCATGAAGACGATTTGCTTGACAAGATTATCTGTAAGGTCGGAACGGCAACCTATTACATTCCTCCGTTTTGGCTGGGTGTTGTACTGGTATTGATATTTAGCGTTAACCTCGGATGGTTTCCGAGCAGCGGCGCTTACGACGTCGGAAAGCAAAACGACCTGGGGAACAGAATATGGCATATGATTCTGCCTCTGATTGTAATGATTGCGAGTCATTTCTGGTACTACGCATACATGATAAGAAACAAGCTCCTGGACGAATTCCGAAAGGATTATGTGCTTCTTGCAAAATCTAAAGGTCTTACGAGAAGACAGATAGTTTGGAAGCATTGTCTGAGAAATGTCGGTCCTACCATAGTAAGTATTATGGCGATAGCGATACCGCACGTTATATCGGGAACGGTCGTGGTGGAAGCCGTGTTCGGATATCCGGGCATAGGTAACCTGGCGGTTGAGAGCGCGAAATTACACGACTATAACATGCTCATGACAACCGTATTGCTTACCGGGGCGTTTGTATTTTTCGCAAGCTTTGTGGCTCAGGCAATCAACGAACAGATTGATCCGAGAATGAAAGTAACTAAGGAGATAAGATGGTGAAAAACGCAGTTTTCGAAAAGAATAAAGCCGTGTCTGCGGAAGAACCGAACGTCGATATACAGATCGAAAATGATAAAGACATGTTTCGGATTGTTGGGCCCGAATACAAAATCCACACTCCGCAGTTTAAGAAGCAGACATTCAGAGAGAAGATGAAGGGCAAGCCCATTGCCTCTCTTATCGTATTTTGCGCAATAGCATTCGGTTGCATAATAGCGCCGATTCTTGCAAATCACGATCCCAACGGGTTCTATCTTGACCATATCAATCAGGCACCCAATTCCGAATTCTTATTCGGAACGGATTCGCTTGGAAGAGACATATATTCCATGATCTGGTACGGCGGTCGAACGTCAATCATAGTCGGTCTTCTGGGGGCCGCCATTACGACGATTATCGGTACCGTTTACGGAAGTCTGAGCGGAACGGCATCGGCGCGTGTTGATTCCATACTCATGAGAATAACGGAGATGAGCGGAAGTATTCCGTCCATACTTATCATTCTCGTTGTTACGGCGGTATTTAGTTCCAATAACGTTGTGACGCTGTCGGTCGTGATAGGTATAACGGCGTGGTTCGGACTGGCACGTATCGTGCGAAGCGAGGTGCGCCAGATCAGGAACAGCGATTACGTTATATATGCAAGGAGTGCCGGAGGCAGATTCTTCTACATATTTAAAACGCACCTGATACCGAATTTTGTAGCTGCCATTATGTTTGCGGCAGTTTCGTCAGTGGGCACGGCGATAACTACGGAATCGACACTCAGTTTCCTTGGCCTTGGATTGCCCGTAGATGTTATCTCTTGGGGTAGCATGTTATCCCTGGCCAATAAAGCTTTGGTTTTGAATACATGGTGGGTAATTATCGTACCGGGTATTTTTGTTATAACAACTCTTGTATGCATAACCAATATGGCAAACTTCTACAGAAAAGAAACTACCAAAACCCCAAGTAATTTATAATTGACGGAGGAGATCAGTAATGAAAAAAACAATGAAATTTGCATCACTTGCATTAGTTGGTGTTATGGCTGCTTCAATGGCTGCATGTTCTTCAGGAACACCCGAAAGCCCCGCGGCTTCATCAGGTGAATCCGCTTCAACGGCGGCGCCTTCCTCAAATCTTGACAATACGCTTGTATATGCAGGCGAAGAGGTTGACAGCATTAATCCGCTCCTTGATACACACGGAGAGCTGACAAGAATCGTTTACTCAGGTCTTTTAAAGCTTGATGCAAACGGAAAGCCTACGGAAGATCTTGCTGAAAGCTACAGCTTTGATGAAGGAGCGCTTACTTATACATTTAAACTTCGTCAGGGCGTAAAGTGGCACGACGGTGAACCTTTTAATGCGGATGATGTGGTTTATACATATAAGAGAATTCTGGAAGATGAAGCACTTGCAGATGGAATAAGAACTGATTATGAAGACATTTCTTCGGTTAATAAGAAGGATGATTATACCGTTGAGATTAAGTTGAGCAAACTCATGCTTCCCATAGAGACATATTTTACAATCGGAATTATTCCGGAGCATCTCTTCGAGGGACAGGATCTTGAAACTACCGAATATAACCATAAGCCTGTAGGTACCGGTAAATATAAGCTTAAATCATGGGATACCGACGGTGGAATGATTACCTTCACTGCTAATTCAGACTATTATGACAAGGTTCCAAACATTGAGACACTTGTTTACAAAACAGTAGGTGATGAGACAACCAAAGCTACCATGATACAGGCGGGCGAAGCCGATCTTGCATGGCTTAATTCAAAATATGCCGCTACTTTTAACGGCAATGATAACTTTAAGCAGTGGGTATTTACGACAGCCGATTACCGTGCTGCATCAATGGATATGAGCTCTGATTTCTGGAAGGATAACGCAGACTCAATCGGTGTTCTTAACTATGCGGTTGATAAAAAGGCAATCGTAGACAGCGTTCTTGTAGGTCAGGGTGAGACTGCTTATTCACCGATTCAGAGAAATCCTTTGGGAACGGATAAGGCTGCCGACATCTATTCATATGACAAAGATAAGTTCGCATCTGAGATGGAAAAACTCGGATGGAAGAAGGGCTCAGACGGTATCTATGAAAGAAACGGTCAGAAATTCCACTTCACCATTCAGACAAGAGAGTGGGAAGAGGAGCGTGTGGATATCGCAAACGTTGTATCCAATATGCTTAAGCAGGTCGGCGTAGAGATGGAAATCGTATTCGTTCAAAAATTTGATTGGAAGAAGGGTTATAACGGATTCCTCGCAGGATATGCTACCGAGTTTGACCCGGATATGATTTACAGACAGTACACAACAACCGGAAGCAGTAACAACATGCATTACTCAAATCCGGACGTTGATAAGATTCTTGAAGAAGGACGTTACGCTAAGACTGAAGCTGAAAGAAAAACGGCGTATTCTAACTTTGAAAAGACTTATGCACAAAAACCCGGTGTACTCCTCTTAGTTTATCTCCAGGGTAACTATGTCGGAGTAAAGGGACTTACGGGACCTGATACAACAAGAACATTGGGACATCACGCAGTCGGTGTTATGTGGAATATTGAAGAGTGGACTATCAGCAGATGAGTGGAAACCTTTTAGAACTGAATAATTTGTCGATATCCTTTGACACGCCGAAAGGGGAAGTGCAGGCGGTAAGAAATGTAAGCCTGCAGCTAAAGCCCGGGGAAATACTTGGCGTAGTCGGCGAATCGGGCTGCGGCAAAACCGTAATGTGTAAATCCGTAATGAAGCTGTTGCCAAAGAATGCACATATCAAAAGCGGTAGCATTATTGTTGACGGTGAAGATATTACGGACTACAACGAGAAAAAGATGAGGCAGCTCAGGGGCGGAAAGCTTTCCATGGTATTTCAGGATCCCATGACTACCTTGAATCCGACGATACCGATCGGTAAGCAGATAACCGAAGCCATTCAAAAGCATAAAAAGGTAAGTAATGAAGAGGCAAAAGCGCGGGCAATCGAACTGCTTGATCTTGTCGGTATAAGAGATGCCAATGAGCGATTCAAACTGCAGCCGCATTTCTTTTCGGGAGGTATGAGACAAAGATGCGTCATTGCGGTGGCGCTTGCCTCAGAGCCAAAGATACTTTTTGCGGATGAAGCAACGACCGCGCTTGATGTGACGGTGGAGGAAAAGATACTTAATCTTTTGCTGGATATCCGTACTAAATTAAACTTAGGAATGATATTCATATCTCATGATCTCGGTGCCGTTGCAAAGGTTGCCGACAGGGTTGCGGTTATGTATGCCGGAAAGATTGTTGAGATTGGTACTGCCGAGGATATTTATTACGACCCGAGGCATCCGTATACGTGGGGATTGTTATCATCACTTCCCGCGCTTGCCAAAAAGGACGGTGAGTTGAATTTCATACAGGGCATGCCACCGATTCTCATAGATCCGCCTCCGGGCGATGCATTTGCCGTACGCAACAAATATGCAATGGCAATAGATTATGAAAAAGAACCGCCGATGTTTCCTGTTTCGGAAACACACAGTGCGGCCACGTGGCTCCTTGATGAAAGGGCGCCAAGGGTGGTATCGCCTGTTAATCTCAGGAAAAGGAGCGCATTATGGCAGCAGATACAATAGTAGATGTTAAGGATCTGCAACTGCACTTTAAGATAGACGAGGATTATACGGTTAAAGCCGTAGACGGTATATCGCTTGACATTAAGGACGGTGAAGTGTTCGGTCTCGTGGGGGAGACAGGATGCGGTAAGTCGACGACTGCAAGGGCTATTTGCGGTATGTACAGACCGACGGGAGGAGATGTCCTGTACAGGGGAGAGTCAGTACAGGAGAAAGCCACCATCAACAGAATGCATAAAGAAGTGCAGATGATTTTCCAGGATTCCGGTGCGGCCCTTAATCCCAAGTTGACGGTTCAAAAGATAATATTGGAGCCGTTGGAGATTAACCATATACCCGTAAACAGCGCGAAAACAAAAGAAAGACTTGATTTTATACTTTCAAAATCAGGACTGGATGCAAGTTATCTGTCAAAATATCCGCAGGAATTATCCGGCGGCCAACGTCAGAGAGTTGCCATAGCAAGAAGTCTGATGATGGAACCCAAACTTGTCGTGGCGGATGAGCCTGTTGCATCTCTTGATATATCAATACAGGCGCAGATTATAAATCTTTTTAAACATTTACAAAAAGAAAATAATTTTACGTTTTTGTTCATAGCCCATGATCTGTCGGTTGTAAGATTTATAAGCGACAGGGTGGGGGTTATGCTAAGAGGCAGGCTGGTGGAGCTGGGTGAGACGGAGGAGTTGTTTAATAATCCGGTTCATCCTTATACGAAGTCACTGCTTTCTGCCATTCATATACCCGATCCGGAATATGAAAGAAACAAAACCTTTTTGGAATATGATACTGACAGGCAGTTGGGAGAAAAAATGATTGAAGTAACTCCGGGACATTTTGTCCTGGAAGAAGTATAAGAAGGAGAAATATTGCAGGATGGAAGATAAAAAGTTTAAGGAAGAGGTTGTTAAATATTGGGATGCCGGAAGTGTTGATTATGATACGGCTCCCGGACACGGTCTGTTCGAAGAGGAAGAAAAGCAGGAATGGATAAAGGCATTAAGAGAGATTGTTCCCGAAGGGGCGAAGGTACTTGATGTCGGATGCGGTACCGGCTTTCTGACGTTGCTTTTGGCGGAGATGGGGCACACGGTCAAAGGCCTTGACATATCCGAAGGTATGCAGGCGGATGCCAAAAGAAAAGTAAAAGAGCAGGGACTGGAAGAGAGGGTTTCATTTACGATAGGTGATGCCGAGAAATTGGACGAGCCGGAGAATGAATATGATGTTGTTATTAACAGACATCTCCTGTGGACACTGCCTCATCCGGGTGAAGCGATTGACAGCTGGATTAAGGTTGTTAAACCCGGCGGAAAAGTCATCATTATTGACGGCGACTGGAAAGCATATGCGAACAAATCAAAAGAGCGCGATAATGCAGAGCATTGCCATGAGGGTGAGCATGAGCACGGGCATTCTCATGAGGAAGGGTGTGAACATTCTCACGAACACGGACACGGTCATCACGGTCATGGACATAAAGGGCATGGAGGCCGTGTATATACCAAGGAAATGAATGATAATCTTCCGTCAAGATCCGGCAAAAAGGAAGTTGCAGACTATATTCAGAGGGAGGGAGTCGATGCGCAGATAATCCGACTCACTAATGTCGAAGATATAGAACGCAAGCTGTTTGCGGATGACGAATGGCTCTCATCCGGAGAGCATAAAAGGTTTGCTTACATTTTAACCAGGAAATAATATTTTTGATTTGTCTACACACTTTGACTGTTCGGTGAATTGCTCCGGACAGTCTTTGTTGGTTATAATCATAAAATGTAAATTTAGCGAAAGAAAAATAAAAGAGGAACGAAAATGTTTTGGAAGAATTTAAAAAGGCTCGGGTCATACTATAAGCCATACAAAAAAGAATTCTATACGGATATGGTGTGTGCCATTATATCCGCATTAATCGCTCTTGTTATTCCTTTTGCGGTCAGATATGTGGTTAATGTAATTGCCGAGCGTCCGGTTCAGGAGGCGGTTGTCAGTGTAAGCATTGCAGGAGCTATTCTTACCGGTCTTATCGTGGTGCAGTATTTTTGTAATTACTACATAGCATATGTGGGACATGTTATGGGAGCGAAGATAGAATATAACATGCGAAGTGAGATATTCGAGCATTATCAGAAGCTCTCATTTTCCTTCTATGATAACCAGAATACGGGCGGACTTCTTTCCAGGATTACGGCGGACCTTTTTGATATAACGGAGCTTCTTCACCACGGTCCGGAGAATATCGTCATTTCATTTATCAGAATTGTCGGTGCATTTATAATTATGATTATCATAAGTCCGCCGCTTACGCTTGCCGCATTTATCCTGCTTCCCGTTATGCTTATATTTGCTTACTTTTATAACAAAAGAATGAAAGCGGCCTTTAAAAGGAATCGTGAGACCATAGGAGATGTTAATGCCCAGGTGGAAGATTCGCTTTCCGGTATCCGGGTGGTGAAATCCTTTGCAAATGAAGATATCGAAAATAATAAATTCGGAAAGGGGAACAAAGAGTTCCTGAAGGCAAAGCGTGATTCATACAGATATATGGGAGGATATAATGCCGGTCTTAAAGCAATAACGGCAATGATGACGGTTCTCGTTTTGGTGGTCGGAGGAATAATGATAAGCCACGGCAGTCTGGACGTTGCCGATATGATGGCATTTCTGCTTTATATAAATGTGCTTACCGAACCGATTAAGACCATGATAGATTTTACGGAGATGTTCCAAAACGGTTATTCGGGATTTGAGAGATTTATCGAGATTCTCGATATCTTTCCCGATATTCAGGATAAGCCGGGTGCGGTTGAGTTAAAGGACGTAAAGGGGAACGTGTCTTTTGAAAATGTTGAGTTCCAATACGGCGAGAACAAAGAGACGGTTTTTGAAAACGTAAACCTTGAGGTGCCGGCCGGGGCATACTATGCGATTGTGGGTCCGTCCGGAATAGGAAAAACCACGCTGGTAAGTCTTATACCGAGATTTTATGACATAAGCGACGGCAGTATCCGGATTGACGGGCAGGACATTCGGGACGTTACGCAAAAAAGTCTGAGGGATAATATCGGTGTTGTGCAGCAGGATGTGTATCTGTTCATAGGAACAGTTTATGAAAATATCCTCTACGGACGCCCCGACGCAACGAGAGAAGAGGTTATAGAAGCCGCCAAAAATGCGAATGCGCATGACTTCATAATGGCGCTTCCGGACGGATATGACACGGACATCGGACAAAGAGGCGTAAAGCTTTCCGGAGGTCAGAAGCAAAGACTCTCAATAGCCAGGGTATTCCTTAAGAATCCTCCCATTCTGATATTTGATGAGGCGACAAGCGCACTGGATAATGACAGTGAAAGAATAGTCCAGGAATCCATGGACAGATTGGCTAAAAACAGGACAACCTTTGTTATTGCGCACAGACTTACAACGGTTAGAAATGCCGGCAAAATCATCGAGATGACAAAGGATGGAATCAGAGAAAGAGAAACTGAAGAATTTTTTGAAAATATCCCTTAAAATATTGTTTTTTTAATCGTTTTATATCCCCCGTGGGGGGTTAATTGAAACTCTGATGCTGTTAAAATATTTACAGTAATAAGAACCTTTAAAATTAAGTTTCGGAGGTGCTTCATGAGTCAATTGTTGGGAGAAATTCAGGATTATTGGACGAACAGGGCCGAAGGATATTCGGACTTAAACAAAGAAGAGCTTGCAAGCATGAAAAAGGGCATGTGGCGGGATTTGATGTGCTCGCATATGCCCGAAAAGGAGAAAAAGGATATCAGGATTCTTGATATAGGTACGGGGCCGGGATTTTTCCCGATTATTCTTGCGGAGGCAGGATATCATGTGAATGCCGTTGATTATACGCAGGAGATGCTTGAAAAAGCCAAAAAGAATGCCGGAGATCTTTTGGGTAACATTACCTTCGAGAGGATGGATGCCAAGAAGCTTCAATTCGAGGATAATACCTTTGATCTTATTGTATCAAGGAATCTTACATGGAATCTTGAATATCCGGGAATTGCTTACAGGGAATGGCAGAGAGTTCTTAAAAAGGGCGGTAAGATGCTTAATTTTGATGCCAACTGGTACAGGTATCTCTGTAATAATGACATGAAAAAGGCTCATGATGCCGAAAGGCAGAGGGTTAAAGAGCTTAATATTACCGATAAGGAAAAGCAAAAGGGTGTTAACTCGGAATGGATGGAAAGCATCGCAATGCGTGTGCCGTGTTCTCATCTGGACAGACCTGACTGGGATTTTGAGGTACTTTGCCAGCTTGGATTTGATGAGATAAGCATTAATCCGGATGTAACCGATATCGTGTGGGATAAGGTTGATAAGATGAACTACTCAACCACGCCGCTGTTTATGATAGAAGCCAAAAAGTAAGTTTTAAAGGAATTATTATTTGTACTTATATGGCAGGTCTTCTGCCATATTTTTATGTTATACTGTCAAAGAATTTATTGAAATCAGGAGAATAAGGATATGAACAATAATATTAAAGATACCACGGATAAACTTGTTTACGGTCATGAGGGATGGCTTGAGGATTATATTTTTCATTATCATGCAGGCGACTCAATCATGACAATGCTTAAATGGGGTCATAATATGGAGTGTGACGGTCTTCCGAGAACGGAAGAGCTTACCTTTAAGGCATTTGCTCCCGACGGTACGGCCGGTGAAGTCGAGATAAAGGATACCGGTAAAGAATATCTTGATCTTACGGCAGAGACGGATCAGGAAGGTATATATATATTCTCCACACAGTATGATAACTGCTATGCCGAGTATCCGAATGACAAATGGAAGAAAGGTACCAAGAAGGATAATCCCGATGCAATAAGCGTAGACAGATACGTTCAGTCTGCAACAGGCTGCATAGTTGTCGGTCACAGCCATAATACCGATGTTTTTGATGCACCGCTTCTTACAAGCTTACTGCCTGTAAATCCCGAATTTGTAGTCGGTCATGAGCTTACATTCGTATTAAAGACGGATGGCAAGCCTCAGGCGTGTGATGACATTACTCTTATATACAAAGGGGATTCCGACAAAAAAGAGACAAAGCTTTCCACGGGAGCAGACGGTATTTTAAAGATTACACCGGAGGAGCCGGGAGTATATGTAATCCTTGCAAGATACGTGCTTGACGGAGATTCCGATGATTATGACAAGATTCATTATACGGCCACACATTGCTTCAGAGTTAAGGAGCATGAAGGACATGATCATTAATTGTTATTTTTCCTGAAATAGTATTGACAATTTGCATATGTATTAATATAATACATCCTATGTGTGCGTGAAGGAGGTGTAAAGTGCATGTCTATATGTCCAAAGAATAAATCATCTAAGTCAAGAAGAGACAAGAGAAGAGCGAACTGGAAGATGAGCGCTCCTACACTTGTAAGATGTAACAGATGCGGTGCGCTTATGGCACCTCACAGAGTTTGTCTTACTTGCGGTAGCTATAATAAAAAAGAAATCATCGAAGTTTCAACTTCTGCAGGATGATTTTTTGACAACCGGATTTCGGTCCGGTTTTTTTATTGCCTAAAACATTTATCGATAGAATGAAAACTGATTTTTAGGGTATTGGCGAACCCCCCGAGGGGGTTTTAAAAAATCGCCTCAAAGAGTAGAATTGTCAAAGGAAAAGTAAAAAAATTTGTTTAAAATTATAAGGAGAAAAGCGATATGAAGAAGTTGTCGAAAGGAATTATTTTTTCTGCCGTAGCAGCTATGTCAGCAATGAGCCTTGCGGCTTGTTCCGGTGGCGGAGGTGAGCCCACAACGGCAGGCGGAGATACAACGGCTGCGACATCGGATTCCTCAAAGAAGGATATGAAGGCTGCCGTTTCATTTGCGTATGAAAGTCTTGATGTACATAAGGATAACAACGGTTGGTATACACTTATTGAAGGTATGTCTGAATGTATGTTTAAGGTTAATGAAGATTCAGAGCTTGAGCCGGTTCTTGCTAAGTCCGCAGAGTCTGAAGGAAATGTATGGACAATTAAGCTCAATGAAAGGGCCGCATTTTCCAACGGCAATAAGCTGACGGCCGATATGGTTATCAGGAACTTCCAGAGAACGGGTAAGGAGAACCAGAAATTTAAGGTATATGCCGATTTCGAGTATAAGGCAGTTGATGATACAACCCTTACGATTGACACGAAAGAACCTTATCCTGTTTTAAAGAACGAGCTTGCTTCACCTGAGCTTGGTATTATGGATCTTGACGCTACAACGGATTTTGATAAAGCGCCGATTTGCACGGGTCCTTTTGTAATTGATAAATTTGTTCCGGGCGGAGACGTATCGGTTAAGAAGAATGAGAAGTACTGGGATGGAGACGTTAATCTTGACAGTGCATATTTCTACTATATGATGGATGACAGTTCAAAGCTTATGGCTATGCAAAACGGAGAGATTGACTGGTATAACAGCGTAAGTGCTGATGCCATTGCAATCTACTCTCAGGATCCTTCCCGTTACACCCTGACGTCAATCCCGGGTGAGAGATGTCAGTTCTACATTCTGAATGAGAATAACGTTAGTGCAAAGGTAAGAAAAGCCATCAACTCAACAGTTGATAAGGAGAAGATTGCCGAATATCTTAAAGGAACAACTTCAGCTACCGACGGTCCTTTCCCTGAATCTGCCGCATACGGAAAAGTTGCAAATCCCGCAAAGCTGGTGGATACCGAGACTGCTAAGAAGCTCATCGAAGAGGACGGATACAAGCTTAACGATAAAGGCTACTATGAGAAAGACGGAAAAGAGATTAATCTTACCGTTAAGTATTATGAAGCAAGAGAGCTTGATAAGATTGCAACTCTTATGCAGGAGCAGTTAAAGGCTATCGGTATTAATACAACACTTAAAGCAGAAGAAGATACCGAAACATATATTACGACAGGTGATTATGATATCGCTCTTTACTGCATGATTACCGATAAGTACGGAGATCCGTATTACTTCATCAACAATACGCTTGCTGACGGTGCATACTATAATGCCGGCGGATTCAAGAATGAGGAATGCCAGAAGTATATTGATCAGTTGAAGACTGAGACGGATGCCGATAAGAGAGCAGACCTTGCAAATAAGATTATTCAGATTGCAATCGATGATGACTATTTCGGATATGTGGGTCTGTTTAATAAGACTACAGTAAGTAAACCGGGAATTAAGGGTATTGGCGCAGAGGTTCCGTTTGATTTCTACGGAATTGACGCAACAACATCATTTTAATTTAAGGTGATTAATCGTTTTAGAAGAAGAGGATTATGGGCAAATTCATTGGAAAAAGACTTTTACAACTTATATTTGTTCTTTTTGCCGTAAGTATTATGACATTTGCCCTTATGTACATAGCTCCCGGTGATCCTGCCGAAAGGAAGCTGACACTGAGGGGCGAACCGATTAATGCTGAGACATTGGAGGCGGAACGTGAAAAGATGGGTTTGAACGAACCCTTTGCGGTCCGCTATTTTTCGTGGCTCGGAGGTGTATGTAAGGGCGATTTGGGGACATCCTACGCGGATGATACCTCAGTGGCCGGCAAGATAGGAAAGGGGCTTTCGTATACCTTGCCGCTTGCGTTGTCATCGCTTGCGGTGGCGCTTGCGATTTCCCTGCCGTTGGGAATACTTGCGGCGGTTTATCGCAATTCGGTGCTGGATGTGATTGTGCAGATATTTTCGTTTATCGGATGTGCTCTGCCTAATTTTTTAATTGCAACCTTGCTTATTTATTTCCTATGTATAAAACAAAATCTTTTTCCGGTTATTGCCGATAATTCTTTTCAGGGTCTTGTACTGCCTGCGTTGTCCCTGGCAATTCCGATGTGTGCAAGGTTTATTAAGCAGTTCAGAAGCGAGGTCATCGAACAGCTGGATAAGTCGTATATTACGGGTCTGCGAACGAGGGGCGTAAAGGAAAACAAGGTTGTTTTCGGAAATGTCCTTCATAATTCCTCGCCCGCGATGATTACTATAGCGGGACTTTCCATAGGTACTCTTATGGGAGGAAGTGTCGTTATAGAGAATATTTTCAGATGGCCGGGAATCGGAAAGCTGGTTATGGATTCCATTACCGCCAGAGACTATCCGGTAGTTTTGGGAGTCGTGCTGGTAATGGCAGTTGTATATGTATTTATTAATCTTGTAACGGATATTTTGTACAGGGTTATAGATCCGAGAATAGATTACGGGAAACAGGGGTAACATGAAAGGTTTCAAAAGAAGAACAAAAGCAAAAAAGCTTTCATATAAAAGTGTGAAAATAAGATTAATCATATTTTCGGCACTTGCGGCAGCGCTTCTTGTCATAAGCATTATTGCGCCCTTGATTGAGCCCAATGATCCTTATGCAACGAATGCGGCGCATATGCGACAGGGTCCCGGTCCCGAATTTATTTTCGGTACGGACAGTCTCGGGCGCTGTGTTTATTCAAGGGTATTGGCAGGAGCCTTTACCTCTATTTTCTCGAGCCTGTTTTTGGTTGCGGTATCTTTCTTTGGAGGAAGTATAATAGGGCTGATATGCGGTTTTTACGGAGGTATTGTTGATGCCATACTTATGCGTATAACCGATGCTTTGCTTGCCTTCCCTCAGATGGTACTGGCAATCGCCGTTGCCGGTGTTCTCGGAGGTAATCTTACGAATGCTCTTATCGCCATCGGGATAACGAGTTGGACGCTTTATGCGAGACTCGCAAGAGGTCAGACATACAGCATGAAAAACGAAACGTTCATACAGGCTCTGAAGCTAAACGGTGTGAGTAACGGGAGGATTATGTTCGGACATATATTCCCGAACATATTCAGACCGCTTCTTGCCACGGCCTGCACCCAGATTGGCACGACCATGATTTATATTTCCGGACTTTCATTCCTGGGACTTGGCGTGACGCCGCCCATGGCGGAATGGGGTTCAATGATAAATGAAGCAAGAGGCTATATTCAGCTGACTCCGTGGGCCGTTATTGCACCGTCCATAGCCATGCTGATTACGATACTTATTTTTAACTTTTTCGGAGATGCCGTACGTGATATGACGGAGGTGCGAAATGAAAGATGATGAAATACTTCGCATAGAAAACTTAAGCGTCTCATACGGAAAAAACAATATGATTTCGGGAGTTAATTTTTCCGTTAAAAGAGGAGAGATTCTCTGCTTTTTGGGGGAAAGCGGTTGTGGGAAATCAACTCTTTTAAAATCGATAATAAACATACCTGAGCTTGCAACCGTCATAACAGAGGGGAATATATATTTCCAAGGCAAAGACATAATGTCATTTTCCGACCGGGAAATACGTAAAATGGCAGGGAAAGACATAGGAATGGTTTTACAGTACCTTGGCGGAGCATTTAATCCGCTACGTACGTTTAAAGCCCAGTTTAAGGAGGCGCTTGAGAGCCACGGCATGGAATATGATTTTGAACAGGTGCGGGTTATTTTTGAAAAGATGAATCTGCCCGATGCCGAGAGAATCATGAATAGCCGTCCGTATGAGATGAGCGGAGGCATGATACAAAGAATAGCAATATCATTGACGATGATTCTGAATCCGGCGTTGCTTCTTTGCGATGAGCCGACAAGCGCACTGGACGTTACGACTCAGAAGATGGCTATAGAAGAGCTTATGAAGGTCAGGGAAGAATTAAATACAACGATTCTTTTGGTGACGCATAATCCCGGCATACCTGCAATGATGGCAGACAGAGTGGGAGTTATGTATGCGGGTCATCTGGTTGAAATCGGAGCTACAGATAAAGTACTCTACACACCTGCGCATCCTTATACAAAAGCGCTTATAAAAGCCATACCGGATTTCAGCTTTGAACTCCCGAAGGGTCTTGAAGGGCAGCCTCCGATTAACGGAGCCGAAATGGTTGAGTGTGCATTTAAGGAAAGATGCGCTGTAGAAAAGGATGGCGGCTGTAAATATTCGAATAATCCTTATGAATTAAAGCAGGTGAGTGAGAATCATTTTGCAACCTGTTTCTAAAATTTAGTGAGAAAGTTATGGAAGATATTTTACTTGAAGTAAAGAATGCCGTACGCATTTACAAAAAAAACGGAAAAGAATTAAGGGCGCTGGATGATGTGAATCTGACGCTTAAGAGAGGTGAGTTTCTCGGCATAGTCGGAGAGAGCGGTAGCGGGAAAAGTACCATCCTCAGACATATTGCATGCCTTGATAAGCTGACCTCGGGGAATATTTATTTTAAAGGTGAGGAGTATACGGGAAGTAAGCCTCAGAAGCTTTGCAGAAAAATGCAGATGGTATTTCAGGATCCTGTCGGTTCTTTTGACCCGAGATTAAAAATGAAGGATGTTTTTAAAGAGATATATTCCATAATGCCTGACGGTGATAAGGAGCAAAAGATAAAGGAACTGATGGGGAATATGGGGCTGCCTGAGAGTCTTCTCGAAAAGAAGGCGGGAAATATCAGCGGTGGTCAGTGTCAGAGAATGGCCATAGTAAGGGCGATGGCAGTTGACCCCGAGATACTTCTTTGCGATGAAGCCACCAGTGCTCTTGACGTATCCGCCCAGGCAGTAATAGTAAAGCATTTGGATAATTTGAAGAAACGTGGAATTTCAATGATATTTGTGTCACACGATTTGGCACTTACAAGCAGCCTTTGCGATCGCATTATGGTATTTAAGAGGGGAAAATGTGTTGAGGAAGGAGAAGCACGGAGTGTAATTGACAATCCTAAGGAGGGGTATACCAAACAATTACTTTCATCCGTTTTATCTTTGGGCAATGCTAAACAAACCGAAGACAATTGATTTTACTGAAGGACCGTTTGCAAAAAAGATAATTCGTTTTGTAATTCCGCTGATGCTTGCATATCTGTTTCAGCAGATGTATAACTCGGCGGACCTGATATTTTCGGGGAATTATATTGGTAAGGAAGCATCAGCTGCCATTGGGGCCAGTTCGATGCTTATTACTCTTGCAATCGGACTTTTCGGCGGACTGTCAGTCGGGATGGGAATTCTTTTTTCCAAAGCATACGGTGCGCATGACTTTGCATCGCAGAACAAGCTGGGAAAGCTTGTGATAATTTTATCAATCTCTGTCGGGGGTATTTTTACCGTTCTCGGTCTTTGTCTTGCCACACCTGTACTCAGTCTTATGCAGACGCCTCAGGATATCCTTGAAATGGCGTCCTCATATATACGTGTTTATTTTCTGGGAATAATCCCCATGGTACTTTTTAATATGTCGGCAGGTCTGCTTCGTGCAACCGGTAATTCACGTACGCCCATGATATTCCAGACCATAGGCGGAGCGATTAATGTATTTTTGGATTGGCTCTTTATCAGTACATGGCCTGACGGAATACTCGGTGTTGCGGCGGCAAGCGTTATTTCGCAGACATTTGCCGCAATTGCAACATATCTGTATTATCTGCATGCAAAAAAGAAGCATTACATGACGCACCGCGAGCTTGGAGATCTTGCCGATTGGAAAAAGGAGGATTATGACGTTCCGGCATCCATGCGGGGTATGGTACAGGCAATATTTGCACTGGGTCTTCCCGTTGGTATTCAGAATATGATGGTTACCCTGTCCAATGTATTTGTTCAGGCAAATATTAATTCACTGGGCGTCGATGCCATAGCCGCATACACGGATTATTATAAGATTGAATTGTTTTTGTATTATCCGATAATTTCATTCGGCCAGGCGGTTCTTTTCATCGTGGGTCAGAATCTCGGGGCTCAAAAATATGATCGTATCAGTGAATCCATAAAAACGGTTCTTAAGATTTCCCTGCCTTTCGTGGCGGTAATAGAAGTGTTGCTTTTTATTTTCTGCGGCATTTTCTATGTTATTTTTTCGCCCCAGCAGGAGGTCGTGGAACTGGGGAAACAGATAACCAGGCTTACGACGCCGTTTTATTTTTTCTATGTATTTATCGAGGTTTTTTCAAATGCTTCAAGAAGTCTGGGGAAGACCAAAAGTGCCATGCTGGTATCGGTGATATGCTTTGCCGTTATAAGAGCCGGCGTACTTGTGATATTAAACGTCACGGGGACACTGAGCATCTACACCGTAGCCGCGATTTATCCCGCGACATGGGGATTGGCCGGAATATGGTATTTTATAATCTGGAAACGGGCTTCAAAGGATATAGGTAAAAGTAAAAAAATCGCCTTTGAAAATATTGACGAAAACGACACGCTTGAAAATAATAATGGTAAAATTTAAGTTCGGTTGGTATAATATTTAAATAATTTTATCTGGAAGAAGAGGCGAATTATGGGAAACAAAGTTACGATAGCACTTGATGCTTTCGGCGGGGATAATGCCCCCTTAGAGATAGTTAAAGGTGCGGCGGAGTATGCGGGTACGGATCCCGGTTCTCATATTATACTTGTCGGAAAGAAAGACGTTTTAAACGATATCTTAAAAGAAAATGACATCGGGCTTTCCAATTTATCCGTATATAATGCGGACGACGTGATAGAGACGACGGAGCATCCCGTAAAAGCAATAAGAGCCAAAAAGGACTCTTCAATGGTTAAGGCATTGGAGCTTGTAAAGCACGGTGAGGCGGATGCCATGCTTTCTGCCGGAAATTCCGGAGCCCTGCTTGTGGGCGCACAGACGATAGTAGGAAGAATCAGAGGCGTTGACAGAGCATGTCTTGCGCCGATAGTCCCCACGCTTAAAGGCCCTGCAGTTATAGTGGACGGCGGAGCCAATGTGGACGCCAGAGCGGAATGGCTGCGTCAGTGGGCGATAATGGGCTCCGTATACATGGAGAAGATGTTCAGTATTAATTCGCCTGCAGTGGGAATCATTAATATAGGTGCCGAAGAAGAAAAGGGTAATAAGCTTGTTCAGGATACCTTTGCGCTTCTTAAGGAAGAGAAGGATTTAAACTTTATCGGAAGTGTTGAGGCGAGGGATATTCCGGAATCGCAGGCTGACGTTATGGTTTGCGACGCTTTTGTGGGAAATGTCGTTTTGAAGATGTATGAGGGCGTTGCCAAGACACTTGTTTCCGAGATTAAAAAAGCCATTATGTCAGGGACGGCATCCAAGATCGGCGGTATGCTTATAAAGAAAAGCTTAAAAGGCGTACTTTCCACATATAACCCTGCCAAATACGGCGGTGCGACGCTTCTTGGAACGAAGAGTCCCGTTGTAAAAGGTCACGGGAATTCCGAAGCGGAGCAGATTAAGATAGCACTCGAGCACACTGCAACAACCGTCAGAAAAAATATTGTTGCAAATATTGCTGAAAATATAGACATTGCGGAATAAATTTACTAAACTATAGTACGTTAAGCGTATTTTAGGAGGAGAAATTTTTATGGATTTTGAAGAATTAAGCCGTATTATTGCGGATGTATTGGGAATAGAAGCAGATACCATTACACCGGAATCAAGATTTATTGATGATTTGGGGGCTGACTCACTTGATCTTTTTCAGATAGTTACCGATGTCGAAGACGAGTTGGACATACAGATACCTGAAGAAATGCTGGAACAGATTGTTACGGTTGAAGACGCGATGAATGCTATCAACGAGAACATATGATTTCGTAGAATGAGGGCTGTCCGTTAGACAGTCCTGTTTTTAATTATGAAAGGAAAAATAATGACCGGTAACGATGACTTAGAAGAGTTTCAGTCCATAATCGGATATTCATTTGCCGATAAGGGATTGCTCGAACTGGCTCTTACGCACAGTTCATACGCCAATGAGCAAAGGAACTCGTCCAACAAAGAAAACAGACCGCCTGATAATGAACGTTTGGAATTTCTGGGAGATGCCGTGCTGGAGCTTGCAACCAGCAGTGATATTTACAGTGACTATCCCGATATGCCTGAAGGGAAGATGTCAAAATATCGCGCAAGCATAGTTTGTGAACCAACGCTTGCCTCATGTGCCAGGGAGTTCGGATTACAGAGATTCATCAGGCTTGGAAAAGGCGAAGAGGCTACGGGCGGTCGTAACAGGGATTCGATTATCTCCGATGCGCTCGAGGCCGTGATAGGTGCGATTTACCTTGACGGCGGATTCGACAGGGCGACGGAGTTTATCGGGAAGTTTATACTCGATGACATAGAGAAAAGAAGGCTGTTTTACGACAGCAAGTCAACGCTTCAGGAGCTGGTACAGTCCATGGGTAAGGATGTTGTCTATACCGACATATCCGAAGAAGGTCCCCAGCATGACAAGACATTTACGGTGGAAGTGGAGTCGGACGGTCTGTTTAAGATAAGGGCTTCGGGACATACCAAAAAAAGCGCGCAGCAAAGCGCGGCTTACAAGGCATTAATTAAGTTAAAAGAGAAGGAATGACATGTTTTTAAAAAGCTTGGAAATACAAGGTTTTAAATCGTTTGCGGAAAAGACCGAATTTGATTTTCAAAAAGGAATCACGGGTATCGTGGGACCGAACGGTTCGGGCAAAAGTAATGTATCAGATGCCGTAAAGTGGGTTCTGGGAGAGCAAAGCGCAAAGCAGCTCCGTGGCGGTAAGATGGAGGATGTTATATTTGCTGGAACCGAGACAAGAAAGCCCGTCGGATTTGCATCCGTTGCGATAACATTTGATAATGCCGACAGAAAGCTTGATATTGATTACGATGAAGTTACCGTATCCAGAAAGGTTTTCAGATCGGGCGAGAGTGAATATAAGATTAACAATAACGTCTGCAGATTACGTGATATAGAAGAACTCTTTTATGATACCGGTATCGGTAAAGAGGGATATTCACTTATCGGCCAGGGAAGAATCGATAAGATATTAAGCGGGCGTGCCGATGAGAGACGTGAGCTTTTCGACGAGGCTGCAGGTATCGTTAAATACAAGAGAAGAAAAGAGCGTGCCATAAAGCAGCTTGCCATTGAGAGCGATAATCTTAACCGTGTAAATGACATTTTGCAGGAGCTTGAGACGAGGGTAGGACCTCTTAAGAATCAGGCCGAGAAGGCAAAGAAATATCTTGAATTAAAGGAAGAGTTAAAGAGATTTGACTGTACTTCCTTTATTTTGCAGTCCGATATGTCGGGTGAAGAGCTTAAGGGCCTTGAGGAGAATATCGGCATAGTGACCGGTGATTACGATAAGGCAAGAACCGACTATGACGGTATGAGGCAGCAGTATGCCGAGGCGGAAGAGCGTCTCGAGTCTCTCTCCAATCAGGAAGAGCAGATTAAGGAGCGCACTGCAGAGCTTAATGAGGCAATCAGAGAAAAAAGTGCCGGCGTAAGCGTGCTTGAAGAGCAGATAAGGTCTCTGGGCGAGAGCATTGAGGAGGCAAAAGGCGGAGCGGATAAGTTTTCCGGCAGAATCCCCGAGAAGGATGAGCAGATAAAAGAGTTAAAGGATAAAAAAGCCGAGCTTGCAGTATCCGTGGATGAGTTTAACACGAAGCAGCAGGCACTCGAGGAAGAAAGACAAAATGCGAAGGCCGAAAGCGAGCGTCTTGAAAAGGAAGGACACGAAGGAAGTGAGAACATTCTTGAGGCCGTAAGAAAGCAGTCCGAGAAAAGCGCTCTCATTGATAAACTTAAATTCCAGATACAGAACCTCACTGCGGCAATTGCCGCTCAGGAGGAGCAGGAGGATGCGCTTGGCAGACTGCGTGAAGAAAGAGCCGAGCTTGCAAGGAAAGCGCAGGAAGAGTTCGATAAAGCAACACGCGCGGTAGATGAATCTCTTGAGAATAAAGAGAAGATAAAAGAAGAGATTCGCATTAATGCCGAGGAAGAGGCAAAGGATTCCGGTAAGCTGCATGACCTGAAGAATACGAGAGTAAAGGAAGTATCAGACCTTGAAGCTCTTAAAGGCGTTACCGAAAGATACGAGGGATATTCCGAGAGTATCAGAAAGGTAATGGAGGTAAGCAAGGACGAAAAGGGCGTGGACGGTGTCGTTGCCGATATCTTTAAGACCGAGCCGAAGTACGAAACTGCAATTGAGACGGCACTCGGTGCTTCCCTTCAGCATATCGTAACGGAGACGGAGAAGCAGGCAAAGGAGCTTGTTGAATATCTTAAAGTAAAAAAGGCGGGACGTGCGACTTTTCTTCCGCTTGATGCCATTAAGGCTAAGAATCCTATAGACGAGAATGATTTTAAGGGAGAGCCGGGAGTTGTCGGCAGAGCAACTCAGCTTGTCTCTAATGACGACAAATATTCAGAGCTTGCCATGTATCTTCTCGGAAGAATTCTTGTTGTCGATAATATGGACAACGCATTAAAGCTTGCAAGAAAGAAGTCTTATTCGGTTAAGATGGTTACTCTTGAAGGCGAGATGCTTAATCCCGGAGGCTCCATCACGGGCGGTGCTTATAAGCATGCCGGTAATCTCTTATCCAGAAGAAGAAAGATTACTGAAGCAGAAAAGAAAATAAAAGCACTTGATGCGGATATCGGGAAGCTCGAAAAAACGGTTGATGAGCATCTGAAGCTTAAAGAAGCCCTGAGGGAGAAGTTCGAAAAGGCTGACGAAGAGGCCGTAAAAGCCGGAATCGACAGAAATACTGCCGGCATCAACCTTAAGAATGCAAAAGATCAGGAACAGGAAGCTTTAAATACTAAAGCCGCAGAAGACGACAAGCTTAAAAACCTGGGGGATGAGCTTAAAAATATTAATGCAGATCTCGAATCAGAGACGAAAGCCCTTGAAGAGATAAAGGCGCACGAAGAGACCTTGAGAGTTCAGCTTCAGGAAAGACGTGATGCGGGAGCAGAGAGTCTTAAAGCATTTGATGAGGCAGGCGCAAAGCTTGAAGAGTTAAGACTTTCATTTTCAACCACACTGCAGCAGGATAAATATATTGACGAGCAGATAAGCAGAATAGAAGAAGAAAAGCTTGAGCTCCAAAGAGAGATTGAACAGCTGGGCACTAAGTGCACGGACCTTGAAACAGCTCTTGATGAGAAGAAAAAGGAAATTTCAGATCTTGAAGAGGAAGTTGAAAAAGCAAAGACTGAGATAGAGGACTGCGAGAAAAAGGACGCAGCTCTTAAAGAAGAACGTCGCGAGCTTAATGAGAAGAACAAGACGTTTTTTGCGAAGAGAGAAAAGCTTGCCGAGACTTTGAATGAGCTGGATAAAGAGCTTTTCCGTCTGAATGCCAAAAAAGAAAAGCTTGAGAATACGCTGGAATCCCTTACAGAGTATATGTGGCAGGAATATGAGCTGACATATTCGTATGCGGTTGAATTCAAGGACGATACTCTTACGGATCTCGCACAGATAAAGAGACATTGTCAGGAATTAAAGGATGACATTAGGGCTCTCGGTGACGTCAACGTTAATGCAATAGAAGAATTCAAAGAGACAAACGGAAGGTATGAATTCCTCTCAACTCAGCATGATGATCTTATCAAAGCCACGGCTTCCTTGAAGGGAGTTATATCCGACCTTGATAAGGGAATGAGAGAGCAGTTTGTCGAAAAATTCAAAGACATTAATAAAGAGTTTTCAAAGGTATTTAAAGAACTTTTCGGAGGCGGAAAGGGAGCGGTGGAGCTGCAGGAAGGCGAAGACATTCTTGATGCCGACGTTGCTATAATTGCCCAGCCGCCCGGAAAGAAGCTCCAGAACATGCTGCAGCTTTCCGGTGGAGAAAGAGCGCTTACCGCAATCGCGCTTCTTTTTGCAATTCAGAATCTCAAGCCTTCGCCGTTTTGTCTTCTTGACGAGATTGAGGCGGCGCTTGATGATGCCAATATCGGAAGATTTGCATCATTCCTCGGAAGACTGGCTGATAAGACGCAGTATATTGTTATCACACACAGACGCGGAACGATGGCGGTTGCAGACAGACTGTACGGTATTACTATGCAGGAAAAGGGTGTTTCCGCACTTGTTTCCGTGGAACTTAAGAAATAAGGAATAAGCTATGGGTATTTTTTCAAGATTAAAGGAAGGACTCGCTAAGACGAGGCAGAATATCGTTGCCGGCTTTGACTCGATTTTTTCCGGACACAGAGCCATAAATGATGATTTTTATGACGAGCTGGAAGAAGTCATGATAATGGGCGATATGGGAGTCCGCGCCACTGATGAGATTCTGGAAGAATTAAAAGAAAGGGTTAAGGAAGATAAGATTAAGGACCCTGTTGAATGCAGACAGATTCTCATTGACATCATAAAAGAGAAGATTAATATCGGCGAAAATGCCTATGATTACGAGGAGAAAAAATCAGTCCTTCTTATCATAGGCGTTAACGGTGTGGGAAAAACCACTTCCGTCGGAAAGATTGCCTCATCCCTTAAGTCAAAGGGACGAAAGGTTATTCTTGCGGCAGCCGATACCTTCAGAGCGGGAGCCATAGAGCAGTTAAAGATTTGGGGACAGCGCGCGGGAGTTGATGTTATCGCTCAAAATGAAGGCGCAGACCCCGGAGCCGTAATATATGACGCGGTACAGGCTGCCAAAGCAAGAAATGCCGATGTGCTTGTGGCCGATACTGCAGGTCGTCTTCATAACAAGAAGAATCTGATGAACGAGCTCGATAAGATTGACAGAATCATCGAGAGGGAGTATCCGGAAGCATATCGTGAGAACCTGATAGTTCTTGATGCAACTACCGGTCAGAATGCCATTTCCCAGTTGAAGGAATTTAAGGAAGTAACCGATATCACGGGAATAATCCTTACCAAGATGGACGGAACGGCCAAAGGCGGTATTATCGTTGCGATTCAGGCTGAATTCGGGATACCCGTTAAATATATCGGTGTCGGAGAAAAGATTGAAGATCTTCAAAAATTCGATTCAGACACGTTCGTTAATGCTTTATTTGATGTGGGCGATACCATACAGGATGAAGACATTGATGTGAGCGTATCGGATGAGTATGAAGAAGAATTTGCCGACGACAACTATGATGAATCCGATATTCCAAAGATCTACAGAGAGGCTGACGAGTATGACAGGCAGCAGGCTAAAGAGGCATACGATGAAGATGTTGATGTAGCCGAAGCTTTGCAGAAAGAGGCTCCTGTGACAGAGGAAGAGCCGGCTGAAGTACCGCAGTATGAAGAACCGGAAGCTGCAGAGGTTAGTGAAGAAGAGCCTCTGCCTGAGGTGCCGATTTATGAAGAGCCTTCAGCCGGAAGACTTAATGAGGAACCGGTAGAGGAAGAAAAGTCTGACGCCTGGGATTCAGATGAAGAACCGCTCCCTGAGGTGCCGATTTATGAAGAGCCATCAGCCGAAAAGCCTGAAGAGGAACCGGTAGAGGCAGAAGAGCCTGACGCCTGGGATTCAGATGAAGAACCGCTTCCTGAGGTACCGATTTACGGAGAACCTGCAGCTAAAGAATCGGAAGAAGATTCTGAGTACGGGGAATCGGACGAAGAGCCGGAAGACATTGAAGAAGAGCCTAAGAAGCGGAAAGGCATATTCGGATTATTCCGCAGAAAAAAATAAGAGTATGTGAAGGTCAGTTTAAGGCCTCGTGCTCCCTTAAGAGCTCATCCGCAATATGAAGAATCGTAAAGCAGGAATTTATCGGAGTAAGCACCGCTTTAAGGTCATCTTTCGTTACGCCGCATGAGGTTAAGGTGTGAAGAAGCTCATCGATGGAATTTCTGTCGATGTCACACATAATTATAATTTTGCGGGATATTTCAGGACCTGTATATGGTCCTGATTTTTTTGCCGTTTCGGTAAGCTCGGATATTTTTCCTGCGATTCCGTTTTTTGTGATAAATGCATCGTCGCTTAAGAACGCACCGATGGGCATATTATAGCTTTGTTTATCGATATTTTTAACTGTAATCCCGTGTGCCTGCATGGAATTTGATATGTTGGCGGCTATACCTGCGCCCGCGAAATCGTTAAAACCGGCAAGAAGAAGTTCTTTCATTATCGGTATCTCCTTTAAGTTTAAGAATTTTTCATAACTTTATTTTAGCATATTTATAGAATCGGCACCCTGCCTATGCTATAATATATGCCGACTTTTGCGGAGAAAACAGGCTTTTTGCCGATTTTTCGCAAAATATATGTTTAATTAAGGGGGCAATTATGCCACAAAATAAATACGGTCTTGATATCGGAAGCAGCAATTTTAAAATGTGTCTGAGAGATAAGATTCTTAATGAGAAGAATATGATTGCCGTAACCAGAAAAGAAGTTGTGGGAATCGGTGACGAAGCTTATGACATGTTTGAAAAGGTGCCCGAGAATATAGATGTTTCCTGTCCCGTTAAGGGTGGGGTGATTGCGGATATCTACAATATGCAGATTCTGCTTTCAAAGTTTTTTCAGAAGATTAATCAGTCCAAAAAGCATCCCGGAGTAAGCGATTTTTTTATTGCCGTACCCACGGATGTTACGGACGTTGAAAAGAGAGCTTATTATGAGCTTGTTGTAAGATCCGGCATTAAGGTACGCAATATCCTTGAGGTTGATAAGCCCGTGGCGGACGCAGTGGGAGCCGGTATAGACGTAATTAATTCAAAAGGAATAATGGTTGTCGATATCGGCGCGCAGACCTGCGAGATATCCGTTCTTTCAATGGGCGGAATCGTGACGAGCAAGTCCGTTAAGATCGGCGGCGATAAGATGGATGAGAACATCATTTATGCCGTTCGTAACGAATACAACCTCGTCATCGGCAAAAAGACTGCAGAAAAGTTAAAAGTAGGTCTTTCCTGTGCCGGTGAGAATTTTAATTCCAAATCCATGACGGGATTCGGACGGAATGTATTATCGGGACTGCCAATCAGCTGTCAGATATCCGATAAGGTCATTAATGAAGCGATTAAAGAACCTCTCACGGTCATAATGGAAGAGGTGCGCTCGGCGCTTGAACAGACACCGCCCGAGCTTGCCGTTGATATTATCAGAAACGGTATTTTCATGACGGGCGGAACGTCCGGCATAAAGAAGCTTGATGAATTCTTAAGAAGAAGCATCAATGTTAACATAAGAATTGTAGACTATCCCCAGGAAAGTATTATCAGGGGTCTTTCGAGGATAATGACGGATAATAAAATGAGCGAGCTCGCTTATGTCCCTGATGACAGATTATTTGAGTAGATAAAGGGCTGACATTTAATGAAAAATAAAATCAAGAATTTTTTCACGCCTGCTAAGATTCTGGCGATAATTTCCATACTTTGTGCTGCCCTTATCGCAGTCTCTTATTTTTCGGATAGGCTTGTGACACCGATTCGCGAAGCCGTATCCTTTATTGTCGTGCCTTTGCAAAGGGGCGTTAACGGTATAGGAATCGGCGTCGTTAAGGGTGAAGAAAAGAAAAAGACGATAGAAGAGCTGCAGTCCTACTCATCCGAGCTTGAAGAAAAGGTTGCATCACTTGAAGCGCAAAACGAACAGTTAAAAACAAACGGCAAAGAGCTGGAAGACTTAAAGAAGCTCTATGATATGGATCAGTCACTCGGAGATTATCCCAAGACCGGTGCTACCATAATCGGGATATCATCCCAGAACTGGAATGAATCATTTATCATTGATAAAGGCGCAATGCACGGGATGGAGACGGACATGAACGTCATAAGCTCGGACGGCCTTGTGGGGATAATAACCGAGGTTCATGCGAATTATTCCAAGGTTATGACCGTCATTTCGGACAATTCCTACGTTACCGCAATGGATGAGGGAACCAAGGATCAATGTACCGTGAAGGGCGACATATCGCTGATGGATTCAGGGATTATACGTGTTGAGAGAATTAAGGTTAATGCCGAAGTAAAAGACGGCGACAGGATAGTTACATCCGGAATAAGCAGTAAGTACCTTCCGGGGATATTTATCGGATATGCAAAAGACATAAAAGAAGACGAAACGGGCATGACCAGATCGGGATATCTGGTGCCTGCCGTCGACTTCGATCATTTGCAAAATGTTCTGGTTATTACTCAGAAGAAGCAAAACACTAACGAATAGCAACGGGAATTTATAATGAAGAGAAAGTTATGCGAACTCGGCCTGATAATATTCTTCTACCTTATGCAGGTATCACTTTGCAGAGTGATAGCGATAGGGGGGATAGCGCCTAATCTTATGATTATTCTGCCTATCCTGTTCGGATATTTTAACGGTCCCAAAGAGGGTATGTATGTCGGCTTTTGCTCGGGAATATTATACGATCTGTTCTTTACGGATCTGCTCGGGTTTACCGCTTTGATGTTTACCCTTATAGGATATTTCTGCGGACTTCTTTGTAACAGATACGAAGAGGGTAATTTTATAATTCCGATTTTTCTTACCGCGGGAGCTGTTCTCTTTTATGAGTTCTTTGTATTTATCGGTAATTTCCTGTTACAAAACAGGCTCATTTTGGGATACTTTATGACAAGGGTAATTTTGCCGGAGATGGTTTATACGGTTATTGTAATGCTTATTTTGTACAAGCCTCTGCAGCTGCTAAATAAGCTTTATGACAGCCGTAAAAGAAAGGTTAAGGATATAGATGAAACGATTCTTTGAGTGGATTTCATATATATTTAAGTTCAGAATATTATGGATATGCATTGCCTTCGGGGTATTGTTTTCCATAATCATCTGTCATGTCTTCAGCCTGCAGATTATTAAGGGATCTGAATACAGCGAAGGTCTTAAGGTGTCCATCGAAAAGACCATGTCCGTTCCCGGTTCACGCGGAAGAATTCTCGATCGAAACGGTAAGGTTTTGGCTTATGATGACCTGGTTTACGCCGTAAACGTAAGTGACAGCGGTTCTTATTCGACCAGAAAAGAAAAGAATCAGACCATTAACCATTCCATCCTTAAGACGCTTGATATCATCAGACAAAACGGCGACACCTATTACGGTGAATTCGGCCTCGGATACAATGATAATATCGGTTGGTATTATACCGTTTCCGATTCGGCTAAGCCCGGATTCATAAGAGACTGCTTCGGAGTTGCAACCATCGATGAGCTTACCGAAGAGCAAAAGGCAATTTCTGCAAACGATCTTGCGCAGAGCATGATTGAGACATATCAGATAGATACGGAGGGCGTCTCAAAGGATGACCTTATCGAACTTTTATATCTGAGAGTGAACATGACCGCGAATTCATATTCCAGATATATGAGCTTTACGATAGCAAATGAGGTATCGGGCGAGACCATGTCTGCGATACTTGAGTCTGCGGATGAGATTGTGGGAATAACGGTCGATGAAAAGTACGTGAGAAGATACAACGATCCGAAATATTTTTCCGCAATAATCGGATATACGGGAACGATCAGTCCCGAGCAGCTCGATGAGTTGAATGTCGAATATCCGGATAAGAATTATGATAACAATGATATAGTCGGAAAAAGCGGAATCGAGCTTGCTTTTGAAGACGAGCTCTCCGGCACGAAAGGAGAGAGACAGGTTTATCTTGATACGGTCGGTCGAATCACCGAGGTAATCAGCGAGACGAAAGCCGTTGCCGGAAAAGATATTTATCTGACGATTGATTCGGACATTCAAAAGAGACTCTATGACATTCTGGAAGATGAGATAACCAAGATTATCCTCGAGCATTTAACGGAAGGCTCAGGCAAATATTCCTTTAATACGGACGGTTCCGTAAATGAGATATACATTAGGATGCCGGAAGTATATTACGCACTGATAAGGAATAACCTCGTTTCTTTAACATCTTTAAACAACCCTTCGACCGAGCTTGAGAAGACGGTAAATGAGGTATTTACCAAGAGTAAGGATGCTAATCTTGCGTGGCTTACGGATGAGATGAACGGGAAGGGTACACCGTTTGAAAAGCTTGAAGAGGATAAACAGGGATATGTTGCAAGAGCATTCACGCTCTTAAGGGAAGAAGACATATTTAAGGCTGATGAAGCGGATCCGGAAGATGAGATTCTTACGAAGTGGAATGAAGGCGGGGACGTGAGCTTAAGACAGCTCCTTGAACACATTATCGAAAGGGGATGGGTTGACTCGTCGGCTTTCGGTAATTCCGACTACAGCGATCTTCAGGAGATTTACAGGACTCTTGTTACATACATACCGGAGCAGTTAAATACCGACAGATATTTCATGCTTGAGGTATATAAGAATCTTATAGAGGAGGGAGAGGTTACCGGCGCTCAGATGTGTAACCTTCTCTACGAACAGGGTTATCTGAAAAAAGAAGGAAACCTGTATGAGAATCTTAAAGAAGGAATAATATCCTCAAGAGAGTTCATATCACAGGCGCTTCGCTCAAAAACGCTTACTCCGGGAGATCTCGGACTGCAACCCAGTTCGGGAGGCGCCATCGTTACGGACCCGAATAACGGGCAGCTCATAGCAATGGTGTCATACCCGGGATATGATAACAACAGAATCGCCGGGACGATGGATACGAAGTACTATTCGCAGCTTCAGTATAATTCATCAAGACCGATGTATAACTGGGCAACGCAGGCTAAGTGTGCGCCCGGATCGATTTTTAAGCTTTGTACGGCGGTAACGGCACTTGACATGGGGGTTGCTTCCGCAGAGACGGGAGTCAGTTGCTCCGGTCTTTATACGGACATTCGCCCGAGCCCGAAATGCTGGATATATCCCGGTGCTCATGGATATGAGAATATGCCCGGTGCCATCAGGGATTCGTGTAACGTATACTTTTTCTTTCACCATGGGTGCAAGAATTGCTTCAGCAGGAAGCGACACCTATGACAGTGAATACGGAACGGATATGCTGAGGTCTTATGCGGAGAGACTCGGCCTTGCGACCAAGTCAGGCATTGAGATAGAAGAATCTTCACCGCAGCCTTCCGATACAAGTGCGATTTCCACAGCCATCGGACAGGGAACGGCTTCTTACAGCTGTGTGAATATCGCCAGGTATGTAACTACGATAGTTTCCGACGGTATCTGCTACAACAGTAACCTGGTACTAAAGGTTACCGAGCGTGACGGTACGGTGATAAGGCAGACGGAGCCGGTAATTGCCGAGAACATGAGTGATATAGACCGGAGCACATGGGATACGGTAAAGACCGGTATGAGAATGGCGACATTCACATATCCCGAGCTTAACTCAATTAAGGACTACGGAATTGCATGTAAGACGGGTACGTCCCAGCCAAGCGTACTTGAGCCGGATAATGCGACATATGTTTCTTATGCCCCGTATAACGATCCTGAGATAACGATGTCCGTGGAGATACCGTTCGGATATACGTCACTTTACAATACGGAAATTGCCGCAAATTTCTATAAATATTATTTTGACGAATATAAAACCGGCAAAGAAAATGAAAACCCTTCTGAGAATGAAGATGTCGGGGATCAGTAAAAGCAAATTGATTTAAAGGTGTAAAAAATGTTTAGGAGATACAGTTTAAAACATTATAATTTCAGACTGTTAGCGCTGGTTATAATTACGTCTGTTTTCGGACTTGTGATTATAAACAGTGCCGATTCCTCATACACCATAAGACAGGCTGCAGGTATTTTGGGGTCAACGGCATGGATGATTTTTCTTTCTTTTGTTGATTATAAGAAGATTTTAAAGTATTACAAACTGCTTTATGCCATTACCATAGGCATACTTGTGTTGGTTCTTGTTATCGGTACAACCGCCGGAGGAGCGCAACGTTGGATAGCCATCGGAGGATTCAGAATCCAGCCTTCCGAGATTTCAAAGGTTCTGCTTGTATTATTTTTGGCGGCACTGCTCGGTCAGAAAAAAGACAGACTGAATTCATGGGTGTTCCTGGGGCTCCTTGCACTTATTTTGCTGGTGCCTCTCGGACTGATCATAATAGAGCCCGACCTGTCCCAGACAATTCTTATTTTCTTTATTCTTTTTACAATGGTATTTGCCGCAGGCATGCCGTATAAGAAGCTTGGTATAATTCTTGCGATAGTGGTACCGATTGCGATTATATTGTTTATATACATACAAAATCCCGATCAGAAGCTGCTTAAGCCGTATCAGTGGTACAGGGTAATGGCATTCATAAACCCTGAAGAGTACGATGACAGTGTGTATCAGCAGCATAATGCCGTTCAGGCCATAGGTTCGGGAGGACTTTCAGGTAAAGGTCTTAATAATGACGACCCCACATCCATGTTGAATGCCAATTATATTCCGGAGGCACATACCGACTTTATCTTTGCGGCTCTCGGAGAGCAGCTTGGATTTGTCGGATGTATGGTGGCAATAGGTCTTATTGTTGCAATCGTTGTTGAATGTATTCTTATCGCAATAAGAAGCAAGGATGTAGCCGGAAGACTTATCGGTGTGGGGTTTGCCGCACATATTGCACTTCAGACACTTTTTAATATCGGAGTTGTTACGCAGCTGCTTCCCAATACCGGTCTTGCGCTTCCGTTCTTTACGTACGGACTGAGTTCCCTTCTTACGCTTTTTACCGCAATGGGAATACTTCTTAATGTCAGTCTGCAAAGAGAGCCGTATAAGGAAAAGGATTTGTATACAAAAGACTTCGTGGATGTTAAAGAGTACCGCGATAAGGACAAACATGATAAAATAAAAGTCAAATTTTAAATTCGGAGATTTTTTAAAATGGCAAAAGCAAAAGGTCCGGGAAAGCCGAGAGTGGCGACAATAATTTTCCTGGTTATAATTGCATATTTTGTTTGCTTTATTATTCTTTTTCTCACAAAAAGAGATGTGCGGATATATGAAGTGACACACGGGGATATTGCGCAGTCACTTTCATCATCCGGACTGATACTCAGGGAGGAGAAGGTATATAATGCTCCGACTGACGGTAATATTACATTCTTTAATTTATCAGGTGTAAAAGTCAAGGTGAATGATTCCGTTTACGTTTTGGATAAGACGGGAAATCTTGCGGGGATACTTGACGCACATTCCGAAGATAAGGGTGACTTTTCAAGTGACGACCTCAAGCAGCTTACGACCATGATTCGTAATTTCGAGACGGATTATGATTATTCCGGTTTTTCGGGGATATATGATATAGGCAATTCCATAAATACCATGACGGCGAATCAGTCTGCGGCATGGCTTGAGTCAAACAAAGATGTCATCAGTAAAGAGACGGGAGTTAATGATGCCGTAACGGTTGTTCATTCCGATACGACCGGATATCTGTCTTATTCCACTGACGGATATGAGGGCTTCAAAGAGGAAGATATCACCGAGGAAGCTCTGGACCGACGCAGCTATGAGAAGAAGGTTATAGAAGGAGAGGGAGCGCCGATCAAGGAAGGAACTCCTGCTTATAAGATGATAACCGACGAATTATATTCCATATATATTCCTCTTACCGATGATCAGATAAAAAATAACGACCTGGAAGAAGCAAAGACCGTTTATGTCAACTTAAAAAAAGTAAATGCCGGTATCAGAGGTAACTTTGAGATTGTCAGAAAAAATAATCTCAAGATGGGTAAGATTACCGTAAATAAATATGTAATGGCATATACGGGAGACAGATATGCCGAGGTTGAGATTTCAACATCGGAGAACATGGGATTAAAGATTCCCAATTCCGCAATAGTAAAGCGTGACATGTATGCCATTCCCGAGGAGTATCTGACGGTCGGCGGAGATACCAACGAGACGGGAGTAAACGTGCAAAAAGGAGATCTTTTTGTATTTACGCCGATCAGTGTGGCGACAAAGTCTGACGGCATATGTTACGTCAAGCTGGACGAACTTGAAGAAGGCAATGTCCTGATAAAGCCGGAATCAACCGATACCTTTACCGTCGGAAAGACCGAAAAGATTGACGGCGTATACTGTGTTAATACGGGATATACGATATTCCGTCCGACGCGGATTCTTACGAGAAATGACGAATATGCCGTGGTCTTCGAGGGAAGCACCGGCGTTCAGGTCTATGACAGAATTGTTCTTGATGCCGAGAATTTCAAAGAGAATGAAGTAATTTATTAAACGGGTGAGAAGATGATAACTAAGAATCTGAATCAGGTAAAAGAAAATATTATAAAAGCCTGCGAGAGAGTTGGGAGAGACCCTTCTGAAGTGACTCTTCTTGCGGTAAGCAAAAAGAAAAGCAAAGAAGATATTATGGAAGCTTATAATGTCGGTCACAGAATATTTGCCGAAAACTACGTCCAGGAGCTGACGGAAAAGATTGACGACCTGCCTTCCGACATTGAGTGGCACATGATAGGGCATCTCCAACGCAACAAAGTAAAATATGTGGCGGGAAAGGTTGCCATGATTCATTCCGTGGATTCACTTCGTCTGGCAAATGAGATAAACGAATTCTCTTTAAAGAAGGGTTTTGTAACGGAGATTCTTGCCGAAGTTAATGTCGGAGAAGAGCAAAATAAGTTCGGTTTTGCGCCGGAAGAGGTTGAAGAATTCGCCGTTCAGGTTTCCGAAATGTCCGGAATTCGACTGACGGGACTCATGACAAGTGCTCCATATGTCACAAATCCCGAAGAAAACCGACTAATATTCCGAAAATTACATGATTTGTGTGTTGACATTAATAAAAAAAGCATTGATAATGTAATAATGAAAAAATTATCAATGGGGATGACTGCGGATTATGTTGTGGCAGTTGAAGAAGGTGCCACACATGTTCGTGTGGGTACCGCCATCTTCGGCACAAGAAGTTGAGGTTTCCTTTTGTCATTCGGATGTTTTTGTCTACACACACAGGAGGAATATAAATGAAAGTATTTGAAGGTCTTACGAGTTTGTTTAAAGAGACTGATGAGGACGAAGAAGTTTTGGAAAAGGGCTACGAAGAAGATGATAAAGATTTTTCCGAGCCTGCGGCCACGGAAACTGCTTCCGAGAAGACTTCAAAGAGTGGAGGATTGTTCTCTTCATTCAGGAAGCCTGAGAAGACCGTAAAGGAAGATGACTTTTCATATGAAGAGGAAGCATATGAAGAGAGAACTCCCGTAAGGAGTACTCCCGCAAGAGCTGCTTCACATACCGCTTCACCGAGATCCGGCGGCTCCGAGAAGATTGTTCCGCTCAGAGCTTCAGTCTCCAAGAAGATGGAGGTTGTTGTGATACATCCGAAGTCCATGGAAGACGGTAACGAGATAACCGATACGCTTCTTAGCGGAAGAGCTGTTGTTTTGAATCTGGAAGGCATCAGCCCTGATGTTGCACAAAGAATTATCGATTATTCGGCAGGTTCATGCTATGCAATGAGAGGAAGCCTGCAGAAGATTACAAATTACATCTTCCTTGTTGCACCTTCAAGTGTTGATATATCGGGAGATTTCCAGGACATGCTCGGTTCTGACGTTGATTTTTCAACATCATATCAGAGCAATTATCAATTCTAATAAATATCGGAGATTAACATGTCAAAAACAATTAACGTAAATGACGGTAAATGTGCTGATTACGATATTTGTATTTCTAACGGGTTTCAGGAGCTTGCAAAGCTTCTGAAACCGTTTTTGAATATGGAAAGAAAAGCGGTTATCGTATCAGACAGTAATGTGGCACCTCTCTATGAGAAAGAGGTTAGAGACATTATAGAAGCAAACGGGAATGAATGCTTTACATATGTATTTCCCGCAGGTGAAGAGAATAAGAATCTCGACACGGTAAAGGATCTCTATGAATTTCTTATTGAGAATAAGATTGAGAGACGTGATATCCTTATTGCTCTCGGAGGAGGAGTGGTTGGTGACCTGACGGGTTTTGCGGCCGCTACATATCTCAGGGGCGTGGATTTCATTCAGGTGCCGACGTCCCTGCTTGCGCAGACCGATTCGAGTATCGGCGGTAAGACGGGCGTCGACTTCAGTAAATTCAAAAACATGGTCGGAGCATTTCATCAGCCGAAGCTGAATATGGATACCTTAAAGACTCTCGATCACAGACAGGTGCTCTCCGGCCTCGGAGAGATTATTAAAGCCGCACTCATAAAGGATAAGAATCTTTTTGAATGGTTAAAGATTAATATTGATGATGTATTAAAGCTTGATTCGGATGCTTTGGCATACATGATAGAGAAGGCCTGCATCGTTAAAAAGGATGTCGTTAAAAAAGACCCGACCGAGAAGGGTGAGAGGGCGCTTCTTAACTTCGGCCACACACTCGGTCATGCCATCGAGAAAGCAGCCGGGTTTAGTCTGACTCACGGCGAATGTGTAGTGCTCGGAATGGTTGCCGCAGCTTCCATATCTCGTAAAAGGGGCATGATCGGTGAGGCTGATGAGAAGGAGATAATTTCGCTTCTTGAAAAGTGCGGATATGATTTGAAGATTTCCGGATACGATAAGGATGAGATACTTGAATATGCACGTTCCGATAAGAAGATGGAAGCAGGGGTTCTTAAGTTTATACTTCTGGACGGAGTCGGTAACGCCGTAATATCCAAAGACGTGACACGCGAGGAATTGCTGGACTCACTGGATGAGGTTCTTAATTAATGAGAAAAAATTATATTTTGTTTTTCATATTCTCTGCAGTTTTAGTCTTTGTCGATCAGATTACCAAGGTGGCGGCCGCGTCTGCTTTAAAGAACGGCGGTCAGTTTATCGTTATCGACGGTTTTTTAAGATTTAAATACCTGGAGAACAGAGGCGCGGCATGGGGTATGATGCAGGGCGCCGGCATATTTTTTATAATTCTTACCATTGTTATCATGGCGTTGGTGGTGTATTTTGTGAGCCGGATTCCTAAAGGGTCAAGATACGTTCCGATGCTTATTTTTTCCATGCTCCTTTTTGCCGGGGGACTGGGTAATCTTATAGACAGAATAGGCTTAAGATACGTAAGGGATTTCATTGATTTTTACGGCGTCGGATTTCCCGTATTTAATGTTGCTGACGTGTGCGTTTCCGTTGCCGTTATCATGCTTGTCATACTCGTTATATTCATTTACAGAGAAAAGGATTATAAGGCTTTAAAGAAAAAGAAAAAAGATGAAACAAAATAAAACCGTTTACATTGTGAATTCAGATGATGCAGGAAACAGAATAGATTCATTTCTTGCAGAATATACGGGAAGATCGAGAGCATCCGTTCAAAAGTCGATTGAGGCGGGTGAGATTCTTCTAAACGATGCGGAAACGAAGAGTAATGCCAAACTAAAAGAAGGCGACAAAATCGACATTTCCGAAGAAGAGAAGGTGAGTGAAGAGATACTTCCCGAAGACATCCCTCTTGATATCGTTTATGAAGACGACGACGTGCTGGTGATTAATAAGCCGAGAGGCATGGTCGTTCATCCCGCGCCGGGACATTACAGCGGGACTGTGGTAAATGCGCTTTTGTACAGATATAAGGACGGGCTCTCCGATCTTAACGGAGATGACAGACCGGGAATCGTGCACAGGATAGATGCCGATACCACGGGGCTTATAGTATGCACAAAAAATAATAAGGCTCACGAAGCAATGGCTAAGCAGCTTGAAGCCCATACCATGACCAGAAGATATGAGGCGATTTGCTATAATTCTTTTACGGAAAAAGAGGGGACCGTTAACAAAAGAATTGCCAGGGGTGATTCGGACCGCAAGAGGATGGTCATATCTCCAAAGGGGAAAGAAGCGGTAACGCATTACAGGGTCCTTGAGAATATCGGAAATTTCGCACATATCGAATGTGTGCTTGAGACGGGAAGAACCCACCAGATAAGGGTTCATATGAAGTCAATAGGGCATCCCCTCCTTGGTGATAAGATTTATACCAATGCTAAAGCACCCTTTAATACCGACGGACAGATGCTGCATGCCGGAGTGCTCGGTTTTAAGCATCCGACAACGGGCGAGTACATGGAATTTAAAGCCGATTTGCCTGATGATTTCAAGCGTGCATTGAGGCTGCTTCGACAATAAAAAGGTTTCTACATTTAAAAAAAAGTGATATAATCTATAAACAAAAACAGGGAGGCGAATTTGATGAATGACAAAACTGTAATAACTATCGGTAGACAATTTGGAAGCGGCGGTCATGAGATAGGCGTTAAGCTTGCTGAGCGTATGGGCGTAAAGTGCTACGACAAAGAGCTCCTTGAACTCGCAGCAAAAAACAGCGGTCTTGCAGAAGAGATTTTTACAAAACAGGATGAAAAGCCTTCAAGCAGTCTGCTTTATTCACTCGTAATGGATACATACTCATTCGGATACAGTGATTCCTACGGGGAGATGCCTATTAATCAAAGAGTTTTCCTGGCACAGTTTGAAGCAATTAAAAAGCTTGCACAGCAGGAATCCTGCGTAATAGTCGGAAGATGTGCGGATTATGCACTCGAGGGGAATATTAACGCAACTAATGTTTTCATATCAGCACCTATGGATGCACGTATTAAGAGAATTATGGAGCGTTGCAATATAGACGATAAGAAAGCCGAAGCCCTCATTAATAAGACGGATAAGAAGAGAGCAAGCTATTACGATTACTATTCAGACAAAAAATGGGGCGCTGCCAAGAGCTACCACTTATGTCTCGACAGCAGTTCGGTCGGTATAGAAGGAGCAATCGATCTGATACTTGCTTTTGTGGAGACTAAGCAAAAGAACTTAAGTAAATAAGTGTATTTCGTTACATTAAAAGCCGCACAAGCGGCTTTTTTATATTTTTAGGCAATTAAAACTTGCGTACAAAAAAAACCGCTTACGCGGTTTTTTTATTTGACGCCCGAGAAATGTATTCGTCCCGTTTCACCGTTAAAATATCGGAAAAGGGCTTTTGCAAGTATCTTGTTCTTTTTAACGTACGGCTCGTCCCAGTACCTTGAATCCTTGGAATTGGTTCTGTTATCACCGAGCATAAAGTAACATCCGTCGGGTACGGTATAAGAAGTGGCATTGGGAGATATGGTCACGTGCTGTTCCTTAAGATAAGGCTCTTCAAGCATCTCTCCGTTAACGTACACATCGCCGTCAACGAATGAAACGGTCTCTCCCGGAAGACCTATAACCCTCTTAATATATTTTTTGGTTTCATCGTCGCGTCGGGATATTTGAAAATTACTATATCGCCGCGTTGCGGTGAACCGAAAAGATATGCGACTCTTAAGCCGATAAGTCTGTCACCTTCATTGATGGTATCCTTCATGGAACCGCTCGGGACTTTGGCGTTAATAATAATGCAGGTCACAAGCACTATTGCGGCACCGACTGCAATTATAATAATTTTAAGATAGCTGAAAAGCTCTTTTTTTGTCTTTTTCTTCTTTTTCTCGGGTGAATTGTCATACTTTTCGTAACGATCCACGGTATCTTTAATGTCATCGGTTGTCATTTTGTCGCTCATTAAATCCCTCACATAATTACGGAACCGCTTCCGTATATAATCATTAATAGATAATATAGCAAAAAGGGCTATTTTTCAACAATAATTTATGTTCTTGCCGTGAAAGTTTGGTATAATGAACGTAAATAAAAAGGGTTAGAATTGGAGGTATGAAATGAAGGATAACGAAGACAGAATTTTGGAGCTTTTGCCGGATGATATAAGGGTTGCATATCAGGAAGGCGATACGGAGAAGGTAGAAGCAAAGTTAAATGAGCTGGAGAACTACGGAAGAGCCGAATCATTATATGCGGCCGCAGCTGCTTCTGCGATAGGATTCGGACGTCGTAAGCAGAATATCAAGAAGGCGATTGAGCTTTATGAAAGATCTGCGGAAAAGGGGTATGCTCCTGCAATGAACAGTCTCGGACTTGCTTACATGGAAGGCTATGGAGTGGATGTCGACTATGAGAAAGCAAGAAAGCTTTTCGAGAAAGCCGAAGAACTTGGAAATGCGGATGCTGCCTGTAATTTAGGTACTATTTATGACGAAGGTCTCGGCGTTATAAAGAATTCTCATTTTGCAAGACAAAACTACGAAAAGGCTATCGAATTCGGTGACATTGATGCATACTGTAATCTTGCGATTATGTATGAAGACGGAATCGGTGTTAAGCAAAACGCTTCAAAAGCAATCGAACTATTAAGGAAGGGTGCAGCGCTTGGCAGTGCCGATGCGATGTATAACCTTGGAGTTATTTATTCCCAGGGAAAGCATACACCAAAGGATAAGGACGAAGCACGACTTTGGTTTGGGAGAGCTGCCGCTTTGGGCGATGAAGAAGCTGACAAAGAACTTAGAAAGCTTTATTAATTGAGGGGATAATATGAAGAAGTTTAAGGTCGGAGTTATTTCGACCCTTATTGTTGCGTGCACAGGTGTTGCGCTTACCGGATGTTCATCTTTAATGAAATCATCCGAGAATGTGACGACGCCGACCGATGAGTCCGGAAGAGTGACGGGCTCCTACGGTTCACCATGGGTAAGCTCCGTGGTCTACGGTATGGTAAAGGATGATACCGCACATGATAAGGGCGATGACTGGTTTCTAAGCGTCAATTATGATTATCTTAAGTCGGAAGAATTACCGAACGGGTCGGAGGTTTCCGGAGTTAAGGCCGGTACCGAAGAAAAGGCCGGAAAACGGATTTCCGAGATAATTTCCGATAATAATCTTTCCGGAAATGACGGAGAGCTTATTAAAGATCTTTATAATCTTTATACGGATTGGGATAACAGAGATAAAGCAGGAATTAATTTTATCGAAGAAAAGGTAAAAGAAATTGATGCCATAAATGACTTGAATTCCCTGTCCGAATATCTGGCGTCCGACTCATGTAAGACTACGGGTGTGAATCTCGTGGGGTTCGATATTGATTATGATTATGAAGACCACGGGTATTACTGCTTTGTGGTGGTGCCTACGACACTCAGTCTCTATGATGCGGCGGAGTATTCATCGAGAACCTCTTACGGCGACATGATGTATGAAGGCCTTCAGAAAAGAGTGAAGAGTACTCTCGAAAGAATGGGTTATACATCCGAAGAATCGGACGGGGTATTATCCGGATGCATTGACCTTGAGACGTCTTTGGCTTCTTCAATGAAGACACGTGAATTCATGAGCACTAATGAATACGTTGACTCCATTAAGCATAAGAGGACGGCGGCACAGCTTGCGACTGAATCCGGAAGCTTTCCCCTCGGGAAGATTCTGGATACTTGGGGGCTTAGTGAATCACAAAGGAATTACCTTCTTGAGCCCGACTGGCTGAAGTGCCTGAATGAGAATTATACCGAAGCCAATCTTTCAAAAATGAAGGATTATCTGAAGGTCGGCATTATTCAAAAGTATGCGGGTCTTTCCGATAAAGAAAGCTTTGCCGGGTTCCTTGAGAGCTATGGCACTGAATTTAAAGAAGACGGCGACAGTACGGAGCAGTATGCGGACAATTACATTAAGAATACGCTTACAACGCCTCTCGGAAAGCTGTATGCCGAAAGATACGCATCAGCCGAGATGAAGTCGGACGTTGAGAATCTTTGTCAGAGTATTATTTCATCATACAAGGATATTATTAATGCCAATACGTCACTGAGTGACACAGCCAAAGAAACGGCCCTAAAGAAGCTTGATGCCTTAAATGTCCATGCGCTTTATCCGAACAAGTGGGAGGATTTCTCATCACTTAACATTAAGTCGGCGGCCGAAGGCGGAAGCCTGATTGATGCCGTGACTCAGATAGAAGCATTTAATTGGCAGTTACAGCAAAATAAGCTCGGTAAAGAAACTGACAAAGATTTATGGGATGTTGACATAACTCAGGCAAAGGTAACCTACTGGCCCACATCGAATACCATTGATGTTTTTGCCGGAATTACGGACAGTGACTATTACGGCAAAGATATGTCACGCGAGGAAAAACTTGCCGGAGTGGGGATGCTCATTGCGCATGAGATTAATCATGCCATCGACCCGACAGGCTCTGTCTATGATGAATTCGGACGAACATTTTCATGGTGGAATTCCGATGACGTCAAAAATTATGATAATACAAAAGAAAGACTTGCAAATTATTATTCCACATTTAAGCCTTTCAAAAATGATACGGCATATAACGGAGAGCGCATTGCAGGTGAAGCATGTGCGGAGATAGCGGGAATGCAGGCCGTGCTTGGTGTTGCCGGAAAAGAAGGTTTAAACCTTGAGGAGATATTCAGATATTATGCACGGGTCAACGAAGAAATAATGACCGAAAAACACATGGAAGTTGAAGGTCTTAATTACAAAGAACCTTTAAGCTTCCTTAAGGTGAATGCAACCGTAAAACAGTTTGGAGAATTTTTCAACGCTGTTGATATTACGGAAGGTGCAACAATGTATACGTCCGAACAGGACAGGATTATTATCTGGTAAAGAATATGGCTTATATAGAATTTCATGATATTTGTAAAATTTATAAAATGGGCGAGGTTGAAATTGACGCCTTAAAGGATGTTTCTTTTAACATTGAAAAAGGAGAACTTGTCTGCGTATTGGGACCTTCCGGTTCGGGAAAGACGACATGTCTTAATATCCTGGGCGGCATGGACGATGCCACATCGGGAAAGGTGACGGTAGAAGACAGGGAGATAACCGCGCTCCACGGAAGAGACCTTATAAAATACAGGAGAACCGACATAGGATTCGTTTTCCAATTTTATAATCTGATTCAAAATCTTACAGCTCTTGAAAACGTGGAGCTTGCGGTGCAGCTTTGCAAGGATCATCTTGAACCGAAGGATATCATGGAAAAGGTGGGGCTTGGAGATAGAATGGACAATTTCCCGTCACAGCTTTCGGGCGGTGAGCAGCAGAGAGTATCAATTGCAAGAGCCATAGCCAAGAAGCCTAAGCTTTTGCTGTGCGATGAGCCGACGGGAGCTTTGGATTATAAAACCGGAAAGCAGATACTTAAGCTTCTGGAGGATACCTGCCGCAAAGAAAAAATGACGGTAATTATCATCACTCACAATACTGCCATAGCACCCATGGCTGACAAGGTTATACGTTTTAAGAGCGGTATGGTTGAGGAAGTGATAATCAATGAAAATCCCGTGCCGATTGATGACATTGAATGGTAAAAGCGGATTTTTAAGATTTTTATTAGAGCGTGAAAATGTAATCGTGTTGAGGTAAATGAAATGAAAAATCGTATTATTACCAACAGCATACGTAATATTTTCAAATCATTCCCAAGATTTATTTCCTTGCTGGTAATGAGTGCTCTTGGTGTGTTTACATTTGCAGGCTTACAGGCGACTGCCCCGGATATGATTTCCACGCTTGATGTATATCTGGACTCCAATAATGTTTATGACGTGCAGGTCATATCGGACATGGGACTGACCGATGACGATCTGAATGCCATATCGGAGCTGGAATCCGTGGAAAGCACTGAGGGGAGCAAATTTAAACAGATAGTGGCATTAACGGGAAGCAATGAGCATGTAATAAGCGTGCATCAGTTGCCTGAGAATATGAACGCCATTAAGCTGACCTCCGGTACCATGCCTGTTGCCGATAATGAGATAATAGTTGAAGAAAATCTTTTGACCAAGGAAGAGCTGGCTATAGGCGATTCGATAGTTTTTGAGGATGAAGGATTTGTTAAGAAGGAGGCGATAATTACCGGAACGGTATCGTCTCCGCTTTATTATAACAACGTCAAGATTGAGCAAAACCGCGGTAATACGGGTGTCGGCACCGGTATTATCGCTTATTATGCTTATATGCCCAAGGAAGCCTTTGACATGGATGTATATACCGTTGCCTATATTACGGTAAACGGTGCAAAGGAAGTCGAAACGGGATCTCAGGTATACGAATCCAAAATTGCAAAAATGACCGAAGAACTGGAGTCAATAAAGGACGAAAGACAAAATGCCAGACGTGACTCAATTATAAAAGAAGCTAACGATGAGATTAGCGAAAATGAAGCAAAAGCAGACAAAGAACTGGGCGATGCAAAGAAAGAATTAGACGATGCAAAGAGCGAGCTTGATGAATCCAAAACCAAGCTTGAAGATGCCGACAAAGAGATTACCTCTAACAGGGATAAGTTAAACAGCTCCAAAGCGCAGCTTGATAATGCAAAAGCAGAGCTTGATGCGGGAGAGCGTTCTTATAATGCCCAAAACGAAGAGTTCAAAAAAGGCGAAGCCGAATTTGAAGCGGCATTAAAAAGTGCGGGACTGACCGCGGACGGCATAGCCGGAGCCTTAAAAGAGGCTGATAACGGCATAGAAAGTCTTAAAAAAGGTATTGCGGATATAGATGCCCGTATTAATTCCGGAGTATTGCCGCCTGAACAGGTAGAGCAGCTTAAAGCACAAAAGAAAGGCCTTGAAGCCCAGCTGACAGACCTTCAGGGGAAACGCACCAATCTCCAAAAGCTCTCGGATACAAAGACACAGATTGATTCCGGAAGAAGTGAACTTCAGGCGGCAAGAGCAAAGCTTGATTCTTCCAAAGCCGAATACGAACAGGGTCTTGCCGAATATAACAGCGGAGTAGTGTCCCTTGAGAGCGCACAGGCCGAGTATGACGACGGTATGAAGGAGCTTGAGGACGGCGAAAAGAAATACGAGGACGGACTTAAGGAGTATACCGAAAAAGAAGCGGATGCAAGAGACGAGATTCAAAACGCCAAGGATGAATTAAAAGATATTAAAACACCGTCATGGTATATAAATGACAGAAGGGATTATCTTACCTATTCGGACTATCTTGATGATGCTTCAAGCATAGCCAATCTTTCAAAGGTGTTCCCGTTTTTGTTCTTCCTTGTTGCCATTCTCATAAGCCTTATATCCATGAACAGAATGGTGGAAGATGACCGAATGGAAATCGGAACACTTAAGTCGCTCGGATTTTCCAATGGACAGATTATTTCGAAGTATGTGATGTTTTCACTTCTTGCGACTCTGATCGGAGCGGTTGGAGGCGCCATTGCCGGTCTTATAGTGCTGCCTGAGATGATATTTGGGATTTATAAAATTCTTTTCGATATCCCGGGACCGGAACTGTCACCCAGATGGGGCACGACTCTTATCGGCGTGGCAATTACGGTTGCCTGCGTTGCGGGATCGGGAATACTTACGGCGTATGCGGTTCTTAAGGAAAAGCCTGCCTCACTTATGCGTCCGAAAGCACCGAGAATGGGTAAGAGAGTTTTACTTGAAAGAATCCCGTTGTTTTGGAATCGCCTTAATTTCTCGGGAAAGATTACCGTAAGGAATCTTTTCAGATATAAGAAAAGAGTGTTTGTGACGATTGCGGGAATTGCAGGGTGTACTGCGCTCATTTTGATAGGCTTCGGTATGAAGGATTCAATCGTGGATATTCCTTCGGCCCAGTTTGATGAAATCTATAACATAGACGGAATGGCATTTCTTAATACCGATGACAAAGATGACAGCGTAAATGATTTTATTCTTGAAAAGCCTGAGATTGTAAAGACCGTTTCCACCGCAAAGGTAAGTGCGGATGTTTCCGGGTCGGATGTTTATTTCGTGGTGGCAGAGAATCAGGAAGACCTTGGAGAAATAGTTATTTTATCCGACAGTGTTACGGGTGAGAGACTATCCCTTGAGCCCGGAAAGGTTGTAATTACCGAAAAGCTTGCAAGGATTAAGAAGCTCTCGGTGGGGGATACCATTGATGTTAAAGACATTAACAATAACACATATTCATATCCGATATCGGGTATAGCAAAGAATTATTTTGACCATTACATATATCTTGATGACGAAACATTTAATGAATATTCGACGTATGAGCCTAACCTGATATATTTTACGACGAATTTGGATACGACAGAGGAAAGAGAACAACTCAGTGAAGAGCTGCTAAAAAGAGATTCAATTCTTAGCGTTACGTATAAGGAGACGCTTATTGAGAATGCGGACAATATGCTTCAATCCTTAAATTCGGTTGTATTCATTCTCATAATACTCGCGGCGATGCTTGCGTTCGTTGTGCTCTATAACCTCTCCAACATTAATATAAACGAGAGAAAGAGAGAACTTGCAACACTTAAGGTGCTCGGATTTTATAATCATGAGGTGGACTCTTACATAACAAGGGAAAATGTAATTCTTACAATCATAGGTATCGGCGGAGGACTGATTCTTGGTTTCTTCATGACGAGTGCGGTGGTAAGTACGATAGAGATAGAAAAAGCGAGATTTATGTACAGGGTATTGCCGCAGAGTTTCATTTTTGCATCTCTTATAAGCGTCGGATTTACGTTGATTGTAAACTTTATTACACACTTTAATCTCAAGAAGATAAATATGATTGAGAGCCTCAAAAGCGTGGAATAAAAACATTGTGCAATTTTCACATATAGTTTAAAATGTGTAAATAGTAAATACAGGTGAGATAATTCGATGAACGGCTATAAAAAAAAGCAAAATCCTCATTATGAGTATGAAAAGACAGAATTAGAAAATAATATTTTACTTCGTGTTGCCAATATTATTAATATTGTTCTGATGACGCTGCCTTTCCTGGTGGCCTGGTTTGTGTACTACGATGCAAGGAATTATCTGCCGTTTTATTTCTGGGGCAACTGGGCAATGATTATTCTGTTCGTTATTATCTACTGCCTCTGCGCCAGAGCCTATGATGTTTTTCAGATTTATAACCTGCGAATACAGGAGCTTGTTTATTCTCAGCTGATAGCATGTATCATAACGGATTTTATCATGTACTTTATCATCTGTATCCTGGGGCGAAGCTTCCTGAATTTTGTTCCCATTCTTATTTTGCTGGCGGCACAGGGTGCGCTTGCGACGGCCTGGGCTTATTTTTCCCACAGGTGGTATTTTTCAAGATATAAGCAGCCAAAGACAATAATTGTTCACGGTCCCACAACAAGAGAGATTGATAAACGTTTTAAAACGGCTGATATGGCCGTAAGATTTGATGTTCGGGATATTGTAAATGTCGGTGACATCAGAGCTGATTTCTCAACCCTGGATGAATACGAGGTCGTATTTTTAAAAGGTGTGGAGAGTGAATTCAGAGATAAGATTTTAAAATATTGCGTCTACAATGATAAGGTCGCGTATGTTATTCCTTTTGCGGGAGACCTTATGATCAGTGGGGCACAGAGGGTAAATCTCTACAACCTTCCCCTTTTAAGGGTGAACAGATACAGTCCTGCGCCTGAGTATCTGTTTGTAAAGAGACTGTTGGATATTATTTTTTCATTTATCGGGCTGGTGGTGCTCTCGCCGTTGTTTTTAGTTGTGGCGATTATCATAAAGGCTTCTGACGGCGGAGATGTTATCTACAAACAGGTAAGGTTAACAAAGAACGGCAAGAGCTTTTGGATGTATAAGTTTCGAAGCATGGTTATGGATGCCGAAAAGGACGGTGTAGCCAGATTATCAACGGGTGATAATGACCCGAGAGTTACGAAGTTCGGGCATTTTATCCGAAAGACAAGAATCGATGAGCTGCCTCAGCTGATGAACATAATAAAGGGTGAGATGTCATTTGTCGGACCGCGACCCGAAAGACCTGAGATAGCTGAAGAATACAGAAAAGAATTGGTCGACTTTGATTTAAGGCTTCAGGTAAGGGCGGGTCTTACCGGATATGCTCAGGTGCACGGCAAGTATAATACGACACCGAAGGACAAGCTTATGCTTGATCTTATGTATATATCAAAACCAAGTCTTGCTGAGGATGCAAGAATAGTATTCAGTACGATTAAGACCATCTTCTTAAAAGAAAGCACGGAGGGTATCGAGCAAGGTCGTACAACCTCTATGCCGCAAAGAGATAAAACCACGGATTAACGGGCAAACACTGTTGTTTTGCTCGTTTTTATTTTTTCGTTATGTTATAATTTATGCGTTATGAAAAAGGCGCTTTTTATTACAACCGTTAGTGGGTTTTTATATCAGTTTGAGCTCTCAAACGTAAAGATTTTGCAGGATATGGGCTACGAGGTCCATTACGCTGCCAATGCGAATAATCCCGGATATGAGATTGATGAATCGGTAAAGGCCGAATCCGGGGTTATATTTCATCATGTGGATATTTCAAAGTCTCCGAAGGATTTTCTCAAGCACCAAAAGGCAAAAAACGAACTCGAAAAGCTGGTGAAAAGTCTTGATACAGATTTAATTCATTGTCACACTCCGATGGGAGGAGTGCTCGGAAGACTCGTCGGCAGGTCCTGCGGAAGAGGCAGACCTAAGGTTATGTATACGACGCACGGATTTCATTTTTATAACGGCGCTCCCGGTTATTACAGAACATTTTACATGATTGAAAAAAAGCTTGCCGAATACACGGATGCGATCATTACCATTAACAGGGAGGATTACAGGCATGCGAAAGCCTTTCGTATGCGACCGGGCGGTAAGGTATATAAGATTAACGGAGAAGGACTTGATACAGAAGAATATACCTTAGAGAAAAAGCGTAAGCGCCGCTTAGCGATGAGACAGAAGCTCGGTTTAAAGGATGACGACTTTTTTGTTCTCTCGGTTGGAGAGCTTTGCGCCAATAAGAATCACGAAACGGTTATTAATGCAGTCGCTTCGATTAGAGATAGAAGAGTAAAGTACGGAATATGCGGAATGGGAGACTTAAGTGATGCCCTGAAGTTACAGGTACAAAAGAAGGGTTTAGGTGAGCGTGTCTTTTTATACGGATATTGTACCGATACCGAGGATTATCTGTATGCGGCGGATGCATTTGCATTTCCTTCAAGGCGCGAAGGACTCGGTATGGCGGCCATCGAAGCTCTGGCGAGCGGACTTCCGTGTATTGCCGCCGATAACAGGGGCACGAGAGAATATATGAAGCCCGGGATTAACGGCTTTATAAGTGAGTATAATGACGTTGCCGGATTTGCCCGCGGGATTTTGAAATTACAAAATATGACGGACGAACAAAAAGAAAAGATGGAAAAAAATTGCATTAAGTCGGCAAAAAAGTTTGACATTAAAAATGTCAGACCTGCGATGCAAAAGATCTACGAGGAGATGGACAGACGCATATGAAACCTGAAGTCAGCGTAATCATGAGTGTATATAACCCGTACAGCACGGATTATCTTTTAAGGTCCGTAAATGCCATTAAGAATCAGACGTTTACGGATTGGGAGATGATTATCTGTGATGACGGTTCTTTTAACATACATCATAAGATGATGGAGGAGATTGCGGCTTCGGATGACAGGATAACGCTGATTACAAATAATAAGAACATGGGGCTTGGCGCATCCTTAAACAGATGCATAAAAAAAGCGAAGGGTGATTACATAGCGCGTATGGATGTCGATGATACATGTAACCCCGACAGATTAAAAGTACAGGTTGATTTCTTAAAGAAGCATCAAAAAATAGCATGGTGCGGAACCGACGCATTTCTGTTTAATGATAATGGCAGATGGGGAAGCAGACATATGCCCGTAAGACCGAAGAAGTGTGATTTTTTGCATTATTCACCCTACATTCATTCTTCCGTCATGTTTAAAAGGGATGTACTGACAAGAAACAGAGGCTACAAGGCAATGCATCGTGCCGAGGACTATGAGTTGTTTATGCGACTGACCGCACTGGGATACAGGGGTTGTAATATTCCTGCGGAGTTATACGGCTACAGAGAGGATGAGAATAATTACAAAAGAAGGACACTCAGGTGTGCGCTCGAGGAGTCGTATGTAAGGAATGACGGATTTAAAAAGCTTGGGATGAGAACACCGATTAACTTCGGGTATGTGGTAAAGCCGCTTATAATATCCATGATTCCGATAAAACTGCAAATGATATTAAAAAGGGATGCAAAAGAGGACTTATAATTATGTGGCATGATTCTACCGAGCTAAGAAATAACAGATATAAAAAGATATTGTTGAGGTCGGAATATTTTTATAAGCCTGCCGTCGCTCTTGAAAAAGACAGTAAGCTTAAAGTGATGTCCGAAAACAGACAAAGCGTTATGCTTAACACGACGGCATATGTTCTTGGACCCGCCGTATGCGGTTACGTGCTGTGGGTATTAAAGGATGCGCTTGCAAAGGATGTTAAAAGGCTTTATTTCCTTGCAAGAGACGGCTACTTCATGTACCTTACCGCAAAGATTCTCTGCAGACAGTTAAACATACCGATAGACTGCAGATATCTTTGCTGCTCCAGATACTCGGTTAGGATCCCCATGTTTCATCTTAACATGAACGAGGCACTCGATTATATCTGCCGCGGCGGAATCGACGTCACCATGGATAAGATTTTAAACAGAGCGGGCTTAAGTAAAGAGCAGAAGGAAAAGGTATTAAAGGAGTTATCGAGACGCCCGGATGACTTAATTGCATATGCAGATCTTAAAGGAATCAGAAAAGAGCTTGAAGCTTCCAAAGACTTCATGAATTTTACCAAAGAGCATTCCCGTGATACTTTTCCGTTTCTGGAAGGGTATTTACGACAGGAAGGGCTTCTTGATGATACGAGGTTTTCATTTGTGGACAGCGGTTGGGTAGGGTCCATGCAAAAGGTAATTGCAACTGCCGTAAACTTTATTCATGAAAAAGATAAGAGCAGTACGACGTTTACGCCGGACGGATACTACTGGGGGCTGTATGAGCTGCCTGCGGATGTGGATTCCGATAATTATCATTGCTATTACTTCAGTGAGAAGAGCGGCGTTAAGAGAAAGATATATTTCAGTAACTGTCTGTTCGAGAGCATATTTTCCGCACCTCACGGCATGACACTTGGTTACAGGGAAAAGGACGGTAAGTTCGAACCGGTTTTTGCACAGGTAAGAAGCGATAACAAAAGGTTTATTTTAAAAACGCAAAATTATCTGGAAAGATATGCTAAAGACTTGGCCGGCAGCTTAAAGCAACAGGGGATCGGCCCCGACAACCTTTTCATGATTAATACGCAAAAAGAGCGTGACATCACAACCGAGCTGTTAAATGTATTCATGGGCAAGCCGACATACGGTGAGGCATATGTGTACGGAAGCATTCCTTTTTCGGATGACGTTCTTGATATAAATGAGCAGGAGACTGCGGCACTTCTTACTCAGGAGGAGCTGCGTTCCAACCATCCGTGGAACAAGATACGAAGCATGACAGGCTTAAGCAAAGCACGCGTTAAGGAAAGCGCATGGTATGAGGGCAGTGCGGTAAGAGGAAGAAAGAGCATTAATCTTCACCTCAGGTCGTTTGCATGTTACAAATGGATGCTTTACGCCAAAAAAAGAATCAAAATACCACGCAAATAAAAAGGACTTCGGAAAAAATCCGAAGTCTTTTTTGTGCGTTTAAGAAACCATTATACGATTGGAGGTGTACCCTCTGCGTTAGATACAACGGCATCGATAAGTACGATTGCGTCCTTAAGGTTCTTCTTAACACCGACTACACGTCTTGCAGGTGTTCCGTCCGGGAAGAACTTCTTGTAT